>NZ_JAZGTF010000029.1:0-107814 GCF_037389125.1 Photobacterium sp. MCCC 1A19761 | reverse complement strand
ATTTTATGAAGGAGTTAAGCATCTCCCGATGATTCGTGATATAGCTTACCTCATGAGCGATAATCAAGTTAAATCGATCTTTGGAAAGCCAGACGATAAGTTCATAGTCGGTGAAACACTCACTGAAGAAATACCAGTGTCACTACCTTGGGCTAGGTTATTCAACACTCACATTGGTGTATTTGGCAATACTGGTAGCGGCAAGTCGAATACGCTAACAAATCTTTACACAACTCTATTCAATAACAAGCTGGACAAATTTAAAGGCAATAGTCATTTCATTGTCATTGACTTTAACGGTGAGTACACACAAAACCAGCTAATACCAAACGGTGATTTCAAGAAGGTATACCAACTCGACACTCGTAACGACGATGGCGACAAATTTCCACTAACGAGTGATGTATTTTGGGATGAAGAGCTATTCGGCATATTATTCAAAGCAACTGAGAACACTCAAAAACCATTCTTGAAGCGGATAGTGTCTGGTCGTAATAGGTTCAAAGATACCCCGAACAGCCTAGAGAATTACGTCAAATTAACACTCGAACGAGCTCTAACTAGTACCGCACCAAAAAAAGAGTTCGTGGATCTAGTAAGTGAGATAGCAAAGATTGTTAACTCACAAGACTTAGAACAATTAGCTGGTCAAATGGGCTGGTTTGGCAAAGATGGCAAGCTATACTTTCCAAGCAAAGCTCATCCCAAGTATCTTGATGGAGGTGATACAGATCCTGCTTATATAGCTCACTGCAAAGATGATATTAATGCTATCAATGTTGGACAATTGTCACCCTTTAATGAGCTGAAGCTGAGGATTAACACTCAATTGCTCTCTGACCTTGTCAGCGGTTACGTTCAATTCGATCATATACAGCCTCTATTGAAGAGAGTAGAAGCGTCATTAACTGCACTAGACCGTGTGTTCGATGTTGGAGATGAACAACCTTCAAGCAAGTTACTATCAGTAATATCTCTACGAAAAACCAATCAAGAGATTAAGAAGGTATTGCCTCTGTTGCTCGCTAAGTATTATTACGGTGCACACAAACAGAAGGTTATAAACCAAAGTCCGCCTACGCAAACCTTCCATATGATAATTGATGAAGCTCACAATATCCTTTCGACTCAGTCGAATAGAGAAAGTGAGAGCTGGAAAGACTATCGATTGGAACTGTTCGAAGAAATCATCAAAGAAGGTCGAAAGTTTGGTTTTTTCTTAACTTTATCTAGCCAGCGACCTGCCGATATTTCACCGACGATAATGTCTCAATTGCATAATTTCTTCATTCATCGCTTAGTAAATGACCGCGATCTAAAGCTACTAGAGAACACAATTAGCTCACTCGACGAACTATCCCGACAAATGATTCCTAATCTGTCAAAGGGTTGTTCAGTGATTACAGGAACATCATTTGATATTCCAATGGTCGTTCAGTTCTATGAGATGTCTGACGGTAGCAGACCAGACAGCGACGATATTGATATTAAATATCTTTGGGGTTAGAAAAAAGAAAGCAAATCTCTGTTTTTATTTCTGGTATTTTTTATACTTACTTACCCTAATCAATTTTTGACGAGCTAGGGCAATGAACCTAGCTCATTTTTTGTCCAAAACCGACTTAGCAGTATGGCACTATAGTACTCAGTGTTGGTGAGGATTTCACCTATAACTTACTATATGAGTATGAAATCGGTACAACCAAACAAGGGATAACTCTGAAATGGGTATGATACTTTATTCCCTCACCCACAAGCATACTTTCAGAGGAGCTACTAGTGTGATGTTGGGCCGGTAACAGCACAAATCATCGAATTTTGCTCCCGGAAAAATTTGCTAAAAAGAGCCCGTTTTGAGCCCCAAATTCGATTATTTAACAAAAATGAAAAATTGCAAGGAAGACAATAGATGAAAGCACCTTTAGAACAATATGTTAAGTCACTGCACACACCTACCTGCACTACGGGTATGTGTATAACTTACTAGGAGATCGGCATGAAACGAAGCAAACAGGTCGTTTTGCCGAGCATGCGCAAGCTCGGCATGCAAACAAACTGGCGTGTGGGGCGGGCCGCACCGGTCACGGTCGCCTTTGCCGGTGCCATGCTAACCGGTTGTAGTGACAGCGGGAAAGATGCGACGATTTATCAGAGCCTGGATGACTGTGTCAACGATAACCCCAACTACAGTCAGGAGTGTCGGGCAGCGTATCAGTTCGCTCTGGAAGAAGCAGCCCGCACCGCGCCCAAATACCGCACTGAATATGACTGTAGCGCCGAGTTCGGTGTCAATGCCTGTATTGAGACGCCGAACAACAATAACTGGTTTATGCCAGCCATGGCCGGGTTTATGTTCAGCCGCCTGCTCGATAGTGATCGCCACTATTACTCCCAGCCGATGTTCCGGTCTTACTATCCCGGCAGTATTTTCTACGATCGCTGGACCACAGCAGACGGCTACGACTACGGCCGAAGCAGCTACCGCAAAACCAAGGTTCGGGTCTCGCAGGATCACATGAAGCCCAAGCCGACGGTCAGCCGGACTATCTCGCGCGGTGGCTTCGGCTCGACCGTCTCAGCCAAATCCAGCTGGAGCCGCTCTTCCTCCGGCGGCAGCAAAAGCTGGGGCGGCTGAAAAACCAGCCTTCCAACCCAATACGGCCAGCTACAATGCTGGCCGTATTGTTTTCAGGACTGGAAGCTTAATTCTCCTGAGCGGCAAATGGATCGCTGAATATCGGATTGCTCAGGAAGGTTTCGTCCGTCAGGGTCTTGAGAAACGCCACCAACGCCTCTTTTTCTTCCTGAGTCAGATTCATTTTCACCGGCGGTCCGTTGGTACGGCCCCCCTGGCGTAAATCCGGACTGAGATTGGGATGGGGCTGCACACCGCTGTTGTAGAACTCCACCACCTCCATCAGGGTCGCGAACCGGCCGTCATGCATATAGGGTGCGCCGACTTCGACATTTCGCAGCGAGGGTGATTTAAAGAACCCGCCACCGGCCCCCGCATCCTGACTATTATCCGCATCCAGGCCATTCACATGAGAGCGATCCAGGGTATGCGCCGAAGTCTGGTGACATTCAATGCAGCCCAGCGAGGCACTGTTGCCGACGGGAAACCCGGAGAATAGCTGATGGCCCAGCATCTCCTGCTCGGTAAAGACGGCGGCAAAGTCCGGGTCGTTCCATGCTCCGGCGGCAAATGCCTGATCGTATTTCGACTGGTAGGAAACCATGGTCCGGACAAACTGGGCCATCGCCAGGGCAATGCGTTCACTGGTGATCGCCTCATCGCCGAAAGCCTGTTCAAACAGTTTCGGATAAAAACTGGTCAGCCCCAGTTTCACTTCCAGATCAAACAGGTTCATCCCCATTTCGACCGGATCCTGGATAGGCATCAGCACTTGCACTTCCAGGCTATCGGCGCGCTCATCCCAGAAAAACTTGCCGGTTTTGTAATACGCGGCATTGGTCAGGCTCATGGAATGACGCCCGGTTTTCCCGCCATCAAACCCGGTACTCAGTTTGGCCGGATCCGTAAACCCGTGCTGTTGTTGATGGCAGGACGCACAAGCCACCGTATTATTTGCCGACAAGCGAACATCATAAAACAGCATTCGGCCCAGATTGGCACCGGCATTGGTGACCCGGTTGGAGAATGGCGTGTTGTCCTGAGAGCGGACATCACCAAACGGCGAGGTGGTCGCCGTATAATAGCGCGGCTGCGCCATCAGATAGGCTTCATAATCGGGCGTTTCAGCCACTGCCGGCAGCGGCAACCCATCAATATCGAGCCGCGGCTCCGGCGGCGTGTCGTCCTGAACAGGCGGTGTTTCCGGCCCGGATGCCGGCGGACTTGCAGCGCCACCGGTAGCATCTGCCCCCACCACACTATTATCAACAATCACTTCATTCACATCGGTATTGTCCCGGCACGATACCGCAGAGGTCAGCACGACGGCCAACAGCATCCACTCAGAAGTATTCATCAGAAACACTCCTACCTAGCCAAATTATATTTTTATTATGTATGGGTTGTTAGACAGAAAGCCTACCGCCCCGTTGTACTGACTCTAGCAGGCAACAGCGGGTCTTAAGTCTGACTCATGAGAGAACGCGCCGCGGGGTTCCACAAAGGTCAGCAGGGCTCATGTCCCAACATGAAGGAGACAAATGATAGAAGAAAAGAAACGAATGACAGAAGAAAAAGAGAATAATGGCAGGAAATCAGGCTGAGCGATCCAGTCTACACCTTGGTATTCAGCAAAGTGCCGGTCATCTCGTTAGACCGCTGGATCACATTGACGCCGGCTTGGTTATACAGCTTGGCCTGAAGCAAATCCACCGCGGCATTCACCGGTTCGGGACGTTGGCTTGCAGCGCGTTGTTCGGCAGGAGATGGCTGAGGCGTTGCGGCATTTGCCGGTGCGCCAGGATTTTCAGACGGTGCAGCCGGCAGACTGGCATCATGGATTTTTCGGGCGGCCGAATTAGCCATACCCTGCGCCTGGTTCAGCAGTTGAACCCCGGAATGGTGCGCGGAAATCGTCATGGGCGGTCCTTGTCTTACCGAACAGTGAAAGTGTGTCCATGATGGGCCAGGGACCCAACGTTGTCAAATCGTCCGCCGCCAGTAAGCCGCCCTGTTGAAGCGGCCAGCTCAAGCACCGTCACCGAAGAACAAACACTTTCACCGAAGAAAACGTCCACACCGTCCCGGTTACAGGCTTTCTCCCAGCTCAATCTGATACCCCAAATCGATCCGCGCCGGCCAGTCAGTCTGCCCTTTCAGCCGCGCCAGCAACTGCTCGGCAGCCACCTTGCCGATCTGCTCTCGCGGTGTCACCACGGTGGCTAAGCGCGGCAGCATGGTCTGACTGATATCATGGCCGTGAAACCCGGCAATCGCAATCTGCCCTGGAACAGCAATGCCCCGGCGCTGGCATTCAAACACAGCACCAATCGCCAGGTCATCATTGGTACAGAAAATGCCGTCGACATCCGGATGCTGAGCCAACATCTGGCCGAGCAGCCGCGCACCCAGCGTAAAGGAAGAGGCTTCTTCGGTCTGAATCGTCAGCGGCTCAATTCCTGCCGCTTCCATGGCCCGACGATAACCGGCCATTTTCAGCCGGGTCCGCTCATCCATCCGGGCGGCAAAATAGGCGATTTTCCGGCAACCGCGTTGCAGCATGGCTTCGGTCATCGCCTGACCGGCTGCCAGATTATCAAAACCGACCGCCTGCTCAATGCTCGGTGAGACGGAATCCATAATCTCAATCACAGGGATCGCCGCGGTTTGCAGCATTTTACGCGCCCGCTCAGTGTGCACACTCTCCGACAGGATCATCGCATCCACGTTGTAGGACAGCAGCGACGCGATACTCTGCTCTTCCAGCTCCGGGCTGTAGCCATAGTGCGCCAGCATGGTCTGATACCCGGCCGGGGCCGTAACCGATTCAATGCCGCGGATCACTTCGGCAAACACCTGGTTGGTCAGCGAGGGCACCAAGACCCCAATCGCATTGCTCTTGGCATTGGAGAGAATATCCGGCGCGCGGTTGGGAATGTAGCCCAGCGCTTCCACCGCAGCGGCAATTTTTTCCTGCAACGCTTCGGAAACCTGAGACGGATCGCGCAGGCACCGGCTGACCGTCATCTTGGTGACGCCAACCTGATCGGCAATATCTTGTAAGGTGGGACGTTTTTTCTTGACCGCCATGATGCTCTATCATCTTGATGTTACTGGTAACATTGTACCTGATTTTTATCCGGTTTTAGCACGGCGCGCAAGTTACCTGGATCAAAGAAAACAAATAACCTGAACAAAGAAACCAGGTTACCAGAAACAAAGAAAGCAAAACGCGCCCGGGTGGGCGCGTTGTGTTTACTGGGCTTGTTGCACACGTGGCGTCGCATTCCAGGTGAGATGGAACTTGTCCGCTTCCGGCTGATCCGTCCGCGAATAAGTATGCGAGCCAAAGTAGTCGCGCTGGGCCTGCAACAGATTCGCCGGCAATACCGCACAGCGCAGCGCATCGAAGTAACTCAGCGCCGAACCTATCCCCGGCATCGGCACCCCTTGCAGGGCCGCGTTCGCCACCGCACTGCGCCAGCCAGTTGCTCTCTCAGCCAACTCGGTCCGGAAGTGCTCGGCAAACAACAGGTTTTCCAGCGCAGGGTTCTGCTGATACGCGGCCGTCACCTGCTGCAGGAAGATCGCCCGGATGATACACCCGGCGCGCCAGATCTTAGCGATTGCGGCAAAATCGAGCTGCCAGCCCTGACGTTCGGAGGTGGTTTTGAGCAGGTCAAACCCCTGCGCATAAACCGCCAGCTTGGCGCAATACAGCGCATCATGCAGATCATCCAGCACCGCTTCGCGATCGGGCACACTTGCAGACTTAGCCTGCGCCTTGAACAGCGACGCGGCGGTGATCCGCTGTGTTTTCTGGCTGCTCATCGCCCTGGCAAACACCGCCTGCGCAATGGTTGGGGCCGGCGTGCCTTCCTGCAAACTATTGACCGCCGTCCACAGTCCGGTCCCTTTCTGACCGGCTTTATCCAGCACCACTTCCACGAACGGCCGATCGGTTTCCGGATCCCGGGTTTGCAGAATATCGGCGCTGATTTCCATCAGGTAGCTGTTCAGCACCCCTTGATTCCAGCGGGCAAACACCTGGCCGATGTCCGCCGCGGGCATCGCCAGCACTTCCGACAGATAATGGTACACTTCGCAAATTAGCTGCATGTCGGCATATTCAATGCCGTTATGCACCATTTTCACGTAATGACCGGCCCCCGCCGGGCCAAGATAGGCCGCACACGCTTCGCCGTCATCGAACGGTCCGACCGGCATGCCATCGGCATCAACTTTCGCCGCAATCGCGTGCCACATCGGTTTCACATACTGCCAGGCCGACGGATCGCCGCTGGCCATCAGAGACGGGCCGTGACGGGCCCCGGCTTCACCACCGGACACCGCCGTACTGAAAAAACGCAGCTTGCCCTGGTAGCGGCGCTCGCGAACTTCGGTATCGGTCCACAGGCTGTTGCCGGTATCAATCACGATATCTTCCGGTTGTAACCCGGCGGCCAGCAATTCATCGGTCACCTGATCGACAACCGCCCCGGCCGGGACACTCAGCGCAATCACCCGGGGCGTCGCCAGTTGTGCCAGCAACTCAGTCAGATTCGCTGCCGCCAGAAAACGTCCTTTCCCCGGCATCGCTGCCAGCGTCGCTGCTTCCTGCTGGGCACGGGCGACATTGTCGGAATTGAGATCAAAGCCAGCAACCTGAAACCCATGATCGACCAGGTTCAGCGCCAGGCTCTTGCCCATCACGCCCAGCCCAATCATCGCAATCTCTGCATTATGCATGGCACGTCTCCTCAATTGCGCTCAGGGCCGCGCTCACCACAGCATCCACATCCTGACGGATATCGATAAACAGTGCTTCGCCCGCCACGGGCTCTTCCAACGCTTCAAATTGGCTGCGCAACATGGCTTCGCCATTGAAATAATGATTGGCCCGCTGTTGATGGCGTAACCAGATGGTGTCGAATGTCCCTTGCAGGTAAACAATCACCAGCTCCGGGTTATTCTCACGCAAGATATCGCGGTAATGCGCTTTCAGCGCCGAACACGCCACCACGGCGGTGTCCCGCTCAACAAACAGCTGATTTAAGGTTCTCAGCCAGCCGTAGCGATCCGCATCCGTCAGCGGGATCCCCTCACGCATCTTGGCGACGTTTTCCGGCGGATGATAATCGTCGCCATCAAAAAAGGTCAGTCCCAACGCCGCCGCAATCTTGCTTCCAATCAAGCTCTTGCCGCAGCCTGAAACCCCCATGACCAGTACTTTTTTCGGTTTCATTGGACAATACTTCCCCCGGTCCCTGAGCGAATCAGGGACACCGATGTCAAATTAAAAAAGAAAGTTCGAATGTGTTGCTGCTACTGCCACCACATGGCCAGCTGAGGGAACAGAATCACTAAACTCAGCACGAAGACCTGCAAGGCGATAAATGGCAGCAGTGAGCTAAAGATTTCACCCAGACTGATGTCTTTCGGGGCCACCGACTTGAGATAGAATGCCGCCGGGCCAAACGGTGGTGACAGGAAAGAGACCTGCATGTTCAGACAGAACACCACGCCAAACCAGACCGGGTCATAACCCAGGCTGGTAATGATCGGCACGAAGATCGGCATGGTCAGCAGCGCAACGCCGACCCAATCGAGGAACATGCCCAGCACCAGCAAAATCACCATCATGATCATCAGCGTGACAAAGGCACTGCCGCCGCTCAGGGCCAGAATCGTCTCTTCGACAAAATCTATGCCGCCCATCAGGTTATAAACGCCCACCAGCGCGCTGGCACCGATACCAATCCACATGATCATGCCGCAGGTCCGCATCGTCGCGACCGCACTGTCTTTCAGCATGCTCCAGGACATTTCTTTGCGGATCAGCGCACTGATCATAATCCCGACCACACCCAGTGCCGAGGCTTCCGTCACCGACGCCACGCCGGTATAAATACTGCCCAGCACGACAGCGACTGACAGCAGCGGGAAAAACAGTGCTTTGAAATAGCTGATCTCTTCATCCGGTTCGGCCTCGCCGTTCAGGCTGTCGCTTGGAAGCGGTGCCAGCGCCGGATTGAGCTTACAGCGGATCAGCACGTAGCCGATGTAGCTGGCTGCCAGCAGCAGGGCCGGTACAAACGAGGCTTTGAACAGATCGCCAATCGACACGCTGGCCGTCATGCCGTAAATAATCAACACGATACTCGGCGGCAGCATGGTGCCCAGCGCACCACCGGCACAGGTGGTGCCGATCGCCAGCTTACGGTCATAGCCCAGACGCAACATCTGTGGCAGCGCCAAAATCCCTAACAGCACGGTTTCGCCGCCGATCACCCCGGACATCGAGGCCAACAGCACTGCCACCAGCAAAGTCTGCACGGCAACCCCGCCGCGCACTTTCCGCCCGACCGACTTCATCGCGTCAAACAGGTCGCGGGCAATGCCGGAGCGATCGAGCAAGGCCGCCATCAGCACAAACATCGGTACCGCCAGGAACACGTAACCGGAAGCAAAGCTGTAGGTGCGGCTCGCAATCAGCGGCAGCGCATCAACGCCAAACCAGCCCAGAGTAAAGAAGATTGCGACAAAGTCGGTCACAAATGCCAGCTGCATGCCGGTCAACAACAGACCGATCATCATGACCAGCATCAGCAGACTGCCCCAGCCAATACCCATTGAAGACAAATCAAACATCGTTACGCTTCCCCAGCCCTGCAATTTCTTGAATCAGGTGCAATACAAATTGGATCACGAGAATACAGAAGGTAATAAAAATCAGGCCCTTGAGCAGTGCCGGATACGGTGCATTCAACACCGAGCCCGAGGTTTCCAACCGCAATTCGCCCCACGGGGTAAACCAGGCTTCCTGAGCCATGACGAATGCGCTGTAGGCCATCATGCCCGCAAAGGCCAGACCGACAAGATGGTGGATCAGATTGAGGTATTTGCGGGTTTGGCCGGACACCGCATCGTAGATCAGCACCACACGGACATGTTTATTGCTGGCAAAGGCGTAAATGCCGCCGATCACAAACAGGGAGCCGCCGATAAACGACGCAGTTTCATGCACCCAGGTGGTCGGCGCATCAAACACGTAGCGCATCAGCACTTCGTAAAATGAGATGGCCACGGTGACCAGGAAGAACAGGCTGAGCAGGTTGCCGATTTTCAGCACCAGTTTGTCTAGCAGATTACGCGGCTGCTCCTCCGGTTCAACCGGCGGATGCGGGGTTTGGTCGTTCATGGTATGGGTTCCAAAAATAGAGGGCAGAACTGCCCTCTCTCGATTAGCACGTTAACGGCAGGGCAATTACAGCAGGCCGTTGGTTTCCAGGAAGTTTGTTACCGAGTTATACACTTTCTCGGCATTTGGCGAACGTTGAGCAAATACTTTCCATTGTGTTTTGGCAATTTCGCGGAACTTGCGGCGCTCTTCGTCAGACCAGTTATGAATGGTGATGTCCGGATTCTGATTCGCCTCGGCGACCGCAGCCTGATCGGCAATCTTCAATTGCGTCGTCATGTCGTAAGAGAAATCACGCACCGAGGTGGTCAGGATGGTTTGCAGGTCGGCCGGCATCTTGTCCCACTTTTTCTGGCTGATTGAAATATCGATCAGCGGCAGGGAGTGGAAGCCCGGCTGAACCGGATGCTGGGCGATGTCATTCATGCCCGCTTTCTGGTTAGTCGAAAAGACGGTGTAGTCCGCCGCGTCGATCACCCCTTTGCTCAGGCCGGTGAACACTTCAGAGCCCGGCAGGTTCACCGGCGTTGCACCCGCAGCGGCAAACACCTGCTGTACCAGCCCTTCCGGCGCACGCAGTTTCAGGCCTTTCAGATCAGCCACGCCGTCCAGCGGTACTTTCGAGATGAATGATTCCACCCCGGTCGTAGAAGCGCCGACAAACTTCACGCCATACGGCGCGTACAGCTCCGTCATCAGCTCGTTGCCGCCGCCGTAGTTCATGTATTGCAGCAGTTGCGTGGTATCGGACCAGGCACCAACCATGTTGCCAATCAGGCCGAATGCCGGATCTTTACCGGAGAAATAACCGGTTGCCGTTACATGACCATCGAGGATACCCATTTTGATCGCGCCCAGCGTTTCGGTGTGTTTTACCACCGCGCCCACCGGCAGCAGATCGATGTCAATCCGGCCGTCAGACATTTTCTCGACCCGCTCCGCCCACTTTTGCTGCACTTTGAAGTTCAGATCGCCGGACGGATCTGACGACTGAATTTTCAGTTTGTAGTCGGCTGCAAACGCAGAGGATGCAAACAGACCAGTGAGGGTGACAGCGATGAGCGTTTTCGTCATTTTTTTCATCTTGGTGGGTATCCTTTTGAGTTTCACAACAACCGGCGGGTGACGCTTTTTAATCATGATGATGTTACCGGTAACTTGGAGCGGATGTTACCGGTAACAACCAAGTAACGTCCGTGATGATGATCACAGGTTGTGTGACAATTAACAACAGGCTTGTCATTAAGCCAAAAAGTGTGAACTCGGTAGACTTCAGGGTATGGAATCGATTGCGTGGTAAAAAGCTGGCCCCCTCGCGTAGGGATGATGAATACGGTATCCTTGTTAATAAATCTTTACATCAGCACCCCATCCGTCATGTCCAGAAGCCAACGCCTGTTCGATCTGCTCCAGCTGCTCCGCTGCCACAAATACCCGGTCACCGGCGATTACCTTGCCCGCGAGCTGAATGTCAGTGTGCGTACCATTTATCGCGACATCGCGACACTTCAGGGCCAGGGGGCGGAAATCGACGGCGAAGCCGGTCTGGGTTATGTGCTGAAACCCGGCTTTACCCTGCCGCCATTAATGTTTACCCCGGATGAACTGGAAGTGCTGCGCCTGGGCGCAGAGTGGATCGCCCAACAGGCCGACAGCGAGTTCAGCGCCAGTGCACGGCACGCCATCGCCAAAATTGCAGCCGTATTACCGCAATCGCATACCTGGCAACCCGATGATGAGATCATGCGTGTCGGTCCGCTTCCGGCGATGACCGATCTGCCGCTCGACATGGCCCTTCTCAGAGCTGCGATCCGGCACCAGGCGAAGATCGACCTGGACTACCGGGATGGTCAGGGCAAGCTGAGCCAGCGCTGTGTCTGGCCGCTGCTGATTGGCGTCTTTCAGCAATGCTACGTTCTGGTGGCCTGGTGTGAACAGCGCGAAGATTTTCGCCATTTTCGCCTCGACCGTATTGCCCGCTTCGCCCCGCAGGCCGAGCGCTATCCGCACCCACGCAAAGTGCTGTTGCGGCAATGGCGGCAGGCATCCGGGATCCCGACCGCCCAACTCGGTTACTGACAGGGTCGAAGGCTCCTGACAAAAACTGACAGTCCGACGGCGTATGCTCTCTCCGTCCCTAATCATCAAGGAGAGAACATCATGACAGCACCTCAAACCACGATTTTATATGTCCGCGATTTAACACAGAGCCTGGCGTTCTATCAGCAACTGCTCGGCGCAGCGCCACTGGAAGCCACAGAGACCTTTGCTCTTTTCGCCCTCAATGAAGGCGCCATGCTCGGCCTGTGGCACCAGGACAAAGTCGTGCCGCCCTGTGCGGGATCCACGCAGGCCCGCAGCGAGCTCTGCTTCCCGATGCCGGATCGCGATACCCTCCTCGGCACCTGCGAGCGTCTGGCGGCTCAGGGCGTTGATATCGCGCAATCGCCGACCGAGATGCCATTTGGCCTGACATTTCTGATCACCGATCCTGACCAGCACCGTATTCGCTACCTGCTGCCGAACTAATCACACATCATTTGAATCTGTGCCCGCTGCGAAAGCGGGCGCTGAGGAGACACACATGACCGGATTTACCCACACCCTGGGGCAATCCCTTCCGATCAATGCGGCGGACATTTACGTCGAAATTGCCGGCAACCCAACAGGCGAGCCCTTGGTGCTCTTGCACGGCGGCCTCGGTAACATGATGGATTTCAACGCCATCGTGGAACACTTGCCTGAGCAGTTTCAATTGATCGGGATCGATTTTCGCGGCCACGGCAAGTCGACCCTTGGCAATGCGCCGCTGACGTATCGTCAGTATCAGGCCGATGTTGAAGCCGTCCTGGATCAGCTCGAGATCACGCACTATAGCGTCATTGGCTTTAGCGACGGCGGGATCACCGCACTCCGGCTGGCGGCGGCGCAGCCCTCGCGGATCCGAGCTTTAGTCACCATCGGCGCCCACCACCAACTGGATTCTGATGATCCGGTACTGGATATATACGCCGCCATGACCGCGAACAAGTGGCGCACCCTGTTTCCGGACAACGTGGCCCAATATGAAGCCACGAACCCCGAGCCAGACTTTGAGCGCCTGGTGCCCGCCGTGGTCGCTTTGTGGACGGAGACAACCGCCTATCCCGGCGAGGCAGTCCGTCACATCAGCGCGCCTACGCTGATGGTGCGCGGCGATCAGGATCACCTCTGTACCCGGGCACATACCCTGTCACTGGGTGAGCTTGTGCCGCAGGCAGATTTATTCAACCTTCCGGGCACCGGGCATGACGCCCTCAATGAGGCCCCCGCACTCAGCATCGCCGGTATCACCCCGTTTCTGTTGCAGCATTGCACTGAATCCAGCAGCACTCAGGCATTCAGTACGTCCCCCGCGTAATGGCTCGTCTCACAATCCAAGGCATCACGGCAGTGGTGCCTTTTTTTGACGGGCTATTGGAAACTGATGTCCGGGAAGGGCCTATACCAGAGATACCAGAGATACCAGAGATACCAGAGATACATGCGATGGTCGGCTCCGACCCTATCCGGGGTTATCGGCGATCTCCTGGTTTTATTTTCAACGCTGAGCACAACATGGGGACAACCGGGATGCCAATGGCCCCGAAAATGCGGTATTTTAGGCGAAGTAACAACTGACTAAACCGGTAGAGAATGAACACAACCCATAACAATCTGACCGAAGCTGCATTGCAACTCATGGCTATTCGCGGCGGCGCGCGATGCCATACGTTTGACCCGGAGCGTGACCGCTTCAACCTCGGCTTCTGTGCCGACACCCGCATCCGGGATGGGCTGAATGCCAACCGCATCGCCATTAACCAGCGCCACCTGGCCATTGCTTCGCAGTATCCGTTTGCGCACCAGTTGGAAGCGCATTTCCAGATGCTGGTGGAGAACCGGACTCCGGTGCTCGTGGTGCTGGCCAGTCTCAACGATATGCAAAACAATGAATTACCGGATTACTTTTCACAGGCTGCGACGTTCGGCCGCATTCAAACCCAATCGAGTGCGCTCAATACCGAAGCGCTCGGCGACGGTATCGAAGCCCGTTGCTACCAGCTCACGGTGGCCGGCTACGACGCCACGATTGAGATCCCGGTCGTTCATGTCCATAACTGGCCGGATCATCAAACTATCAGCCCGGCGGCAACCGCGAACCTGGTGACCCTGATTGAAACAATCACCCGGGAAAAAATCGCCTTCTATGAATCTCGCCGCAGCCGCGCCGTGCATGATGCGACCAAACTGCTGCCTGTCATTCATTGCCGCGCCGGTGTCGGACGTACCGGCCAGACCATTGCCGCAATGGCCATGCGCCAGGACCCGAATTTGCCCCTGCACGTCATTACTCACGACCTGCGGGCGTCGCGCAATGACACGATGATCCAGACCCCGAGCCAGATGGAAACCCTGCTCAAAATGGCCCAGCGCTAACGCCGACCGACACCTTACTCGAACGCCTGGTGCCTGCGAAGCACCAGGCGCGCATGCCTAAAGCACCGCGTCTTGGGTCCGAGTGACCAGAAAGTCAATGAATAGGCGGATCAACGGATTCGGGTAGGCGCTGGCTTTATACATCGCATAAACATGGCCGCTGGTGGTTTCGCTCAGGCTTGGCACCCAGTCGTCCAACAGCACCACAAGCTCCCCGCGTCGCACGTAATCCGCCACCATCCAGCTCGATAACTGGGCAATCCCGCAATCGCCGAGCAATGCTGCCAGCAACGGCGTTCCCCCTTTCGAGGTGACATTGCCGCACACCGGCACTTTGCGCTGCTGGCGGCCATTGGCAAAGTACCAGTATGTCTGGCGGCGCCCGCGATTGAGCAGCAGGCAGTTATGCGACAGCTCAGGGTATTAACAGCGTCCTCCCGCAGTCTGCGCGCGAACCATTTCATTTCACCAAAGAAAATAGCAACTTCATCACATTCCACTATCAAAATGAGATTCAGGTTTGCATTTTTGTTAAAAAAAATGCGCTTGTCATAACCTTATAAAATTAATGGTGTTAGTATGCACCGGATTTCACATTCGAATTCACTAGTTGGTATGGAAGATAATGATTAAAAGAACACAAGACATCACTGAAGCAATCGACAAACCGTTTTCGATCCAGGTCAACGGCATCTCGATTCCGGCGGTTGAAGGAGAAAGTGTATTGAGTGCACTCCTAGCCTCAAACATTCGTCAGATCATGAAAAATGATTATGGTGCCGAGTCCGGTGCTTACTGCGGGATGGGCGTTTGTCACTGTTGCCTGATCCACATTGACGGCCGACACAAACAGCGCGCCTGTCAGACGATTGTCAAACCCGACATGAACATCGAAACCGGTCGGAATAACGTGTTGGATCAGGGGGTGAAGCATGGCTAAGAAGGTTGTTATCGTCGGGGCTGGCCCTGCGGGCATGTCAGCCGCGACTGAACTGGCAAAGTTCGGTATCCACACCACTGTCCTTGAAGAGGCGCCGAAGGCCGGCGGGGTCATCTATCGTGGTCCGTGGCGTAAAACCCTGGATATGCCGCACCTGGATGAAAAGCTGCAAGGTTCGATCGATAAGATCCAGCAGAACTATCAGCAATATCGCTCGTTCATTGATCTGAGAACGCAAACCCGCGTGCTGGGGCCATTAGGCAACAACAGCCTGTTGCTGACCCATGACCATCAACTCTCCACCATCGAGTACGACCAACTGATTCTGGCAACCGGATGTCAGGAGCGCAGTGTGCCGTTTCCGGGCTGGCAATTGCCGGGGGTCATGTTACTCGGCGGCATCCAGCTTCAGCTGAAAAGTGGATTGGTCAGACCGGGGCACAAAGTCGTGATCGCCGGGACCGGACCGTTATTGGTGCTGGTTGCCTGCCAGCTGCATAAAGCCGGGTGCCAGGTCGAAGCCATCTGCGAAGCCGCGAAGTTTGCTTCTATCGCCAAGGAAACCTTAGGCCTACTCAACCGGCCACAACAGGCGCTCAATGGGCTCTCCATGATGTTGTACCTCAAGCAACACAAGATCCCGCTGCATTATGGCTGGGGACTGGTGAAAGCCTCGGGGGTCGAGCAGCTCAACGAAGTCACCATTGCGCCGTACAACGATCAATGGGAGCCGGATCAGGCCAAAGCCGTGACCCTGAACGTCGACACGCTTGGGGTGGGTTACGGTTTCTCGGCCCGCTCGCAACTGGCTCAGTTAATGGGACTCAACGTTGAATATGACCACATGAGTGGCGCGATTCCGACCACGGACGACTGGCAACGCAGCAGCGTGGACGGCGTATTCTGTGCCGGGGACAGTGCCAAGCTGGCCGGTGCTGATGCCGCTATGCTGGAAGGCCGGATCACTGCACAGGCTATCGCCGCTGAACTGGGCAAACTGAGCCACACCGAAGCAGAGCAACAGATCCACGCCATGCGCCGCAATTTGACACGTTATTACCGTTTCCGTCAGGCGTTTGATACCGCAGGCTACCGAGAATCCGGATTGCTGTCACTGCCGGATGAAGACACGGTGATCTGCCGTTGTGAACAGGTGAAACGACGTGCCATTGATGAAGCCATTGCACAAGGTTGCCGAGATATCGTGACCCTGAAAATGCGCACTCGCGTCACCATGGGCGATTGCCAGGGGAAAACCTGCGCCCATTACTGTTATGACCGTTTGAAGGAAGAAGGATTCGGCCAGGATCAAGGTCTGGTCCGCCCAAGGTTCCCGTTAGATCCAATCCCGTTCGCTGCTCTGGAGGATAATTCATGAAAACGTATGATGTGGTCATTTGTGGTGGTGGCGTCATTGGTGCCTCGGTGGCGTATTTCCTCAGCCGTCAGAAAGATCTGAAGATTGCGGTGGTTGATTACAAGTATCCCGGCAACGCTTCACGGGCATCGGCCGGCGGCCTGTGGGCCATGGGTGAATCCACGGGGCTGGGCTGCGGGGTTATTCTGTTCAAAACCCTCTCGAAGCAGATGCGGGAATCCGGGGCGACCGATGCACCGGAACTGAACCCGCACATCATGCCCGAGCCGTTTTTTAATATGTCGATGATGTCGAATGCGATGTACCCAGCGCTGTACGATGAGCTGCTCGAAAACCATGGCGTGGATTTCAAGTTTGAGCGTACCGGTCTGAAATTTGTCCTGTTCGACCAGTATGACCGCCTGTACGCGGAGCATATCGCTGCAGCCATCCCGGATCGTCAGGCGCATGTACGCTGGCTCTCTCAGGCTGAGCTGCATGACGAAGAGCCAAACGTCTCACGCGATGCCGTCGGAGCCATGGAATTCGACTGCGATCACCAAATCAACCCGTATCGTCTGAATGAAGCCTACCTTGAAGCGGCCCGACAAAATGGGGTTGAGCTGTTTTTGAACACCAAAGTGACCGGGATTGAACGCCAGGGGAACCGGGTCACCGCCGTGAAAACAGAACAAGGTGTGTTGCCGTGCAAGATGATGATTAACGCCGCGGGTGCCTGGGCCGAAACCATCAGCCAATGGGCAACCGGGTACGCCTTACCTGTCTTCCCGGTGAAAGGCCAGGTGATCATTACCGAAAAACTGCCGAAGCTGCTCAACGGTTGCCTGACCACCAGTGACTGCTACATCGCACAGAAAGACAACGGGGAGATCCTCATTGGCTCTACCACCGAGGAAAGAGGGTTTGATACCACCAACGATGTGAAATACATCAAGCAGCTGGCACAGGGTGCGATGAAATCGATCCCCGCACTGCGCGATATGAACATCAAACGTTGCTGGGCTGGCCTGAGACCGGGATCGCCGGATGAACTGCCGATCCTGGGTCCTGTCCCGGGGATTGAAGGC
The DNA here is from genome assembly GCF_037389125.1 of Photobacterium sp. MCCC 1A19761. Taxonomy (NCBI): domain Bacteria; kingdom Pseudomonadati; phylum Pseudomonadota; class Gammaproteobacteria; order Vibrionales; family Vibrionaceae; genus Photobacterium; species Photobacterium sp. MCCC 1A19761. Next base: position 90,135 of record NZ_JAZGTF010000029.1, on the reverse strand, counting down.
TATCTCAATGCCTGCGGCCATTTCCGTACCGGGATGCTGACCTCGGCGATCACCGGGCAGCTCCTGGATGAGCTAGTCCGGGCCGTGCCGACCACCATTGATATTGAACCGTTCTCTTATGAGCGTTTCCTCAATGATGAAGGCATCATGATTGCCGAACACAAGCTCGCCCATTCTTTATAGCAACTGCGGGGGTGAACAACCGAGCTGATTGACCGTTATCCGTGAAACACACGGTAGGTTCAGCCGTTCAAGCCCCCGGCCACCGGGTTCAGTGCCTGTCACTGAACCCGGTGGCCTTTTTATCTGACAACGCATGCTCAGAGCCATTCTCATCCCATATCGTCATTCTGCCGCTTTATCCCCTAATGACGTAACATACTAAAGAGATTTTATTTTTTAGCCCTGCATGTAAAGTGATCGAGGCGATTGCGGGTAAAGCAATGATTAAGGACGACCGATGACAAGCGCGCTTGCGCTCACATCATCCATCGTATAAAGCATCAACATGGAGGTTTCATTGAAAATAACCTTGGTGCGGCACGGGAAGCCCACAGCTGCATCGAACCATCGCGTCGGTCCGGCTGGTTTCGCTCAATGGGTCAGAGCTTACAACCAGTCTGAAATAGATGCCGAGAGCAGGCCGCCTGAACATTTGCGGCATCAGGTTCGTGACAGCTACATCGTTTCGAGTGATTTAACCAGAGCGCGCCACTCCGCACAATTATGCTCGGGCCGACATTCAGACCGGGTTTTAAGAGAATTACGCGAAATGGATATCCCCCGCTTCAAATTACCACTCACCCTGTCGATCCAGCAGTGGTTGATCGTTTCCCGGCTCTGTTGGTTTCTTGGGCTATCCGGGAACAGCGAGCCACTGAACCTCGGTCGGATACGGTTAAAGAAAGCCGTGGATATTTTGGCAGAGCAATCTTCGACAACGCCGGATATCACGGTGTTTGGTCATGGCCTGGCAAATCGATGGATCGCAAAAGAGCTGGTCCGGCGGGGATGGAAAATTCAATCCCAAACTCGGGGGTTCTGGGGGACCATCGAGCTGCTCAATGTGTCTGGAAAGACTGGCAACGTCTAACTCCACGAACGTGTGCAAAAGCCGGTACAGAACCGGCTTTTTCGTCTCTGCTCGCCAGATCTCTAAAACTTATTGCGCGCAGACTGAAAGGCTTCTTTCATCGTTTCAAACGCTTCTTCCGCCCCGGCTTTCAAATCCTGCCAGGCTGCGTCGCTGGACGCCTTGACCTCATCCAGTTTGTTTTTTGCATCCTGCTTTTTCTGCTTCAGTTCCTGGATTTCTTCACGGTATTCCGCCTGTCTTTCCGCTTTAGCCTGATTGGCTTTCGCTTCCAGCTTATCAATCTCTGCATTCCACTCATCGAGCTTGGCATGAAGTTTGTCGATAAAAGCTTGTCTGTCCATTCGTTCCTCCTCGCTGCATGTGTGTTCAGTACGTATTTCATGCGTTGTCTGCTGCCGGTTCACCGCGCTGCCGCTGATAACATCCGCAACTTTACCGGACCATCCATTGCAATAACTCAACCACCTGGTGATAGCGGGACTGCATTTCCCGCAGGTCTTCCGGCTCGGTTACGGCATCCTGACCGGCACGCCAAATCATTTCAGCCTGATGTCCTACCGCCTGTTGCTGCTCGGATGTTCGGCAATGCTTAGCGACCGTTGCTAAAGCTTCCAGTAGCCGGATCGAAACCGCAACATTGCCGGTTGCTCCCTGACGGATTTGATCAAACGCCGCATTCACCATCCCGGTATAGCTGACGCAACGAAACCGGCAACAGACCGGCCCCGCTTCCTGGCATCGCAATGGGTGCGGAAACTGGCGCCGGGTGAGCAAACTCAGCACCGCCCCCAGTCGATCAACACAGGTTATCGCGGTAAAAGGATCGTTGATCCCCGGTGATAACGCCCGCAAGGCAATTTCGACCATCTGGTTGAGGGCAAATTCCGGATCTTGCTCAGCGGTGCGTAAAGCACCACAAACAAAGGCCTGCCGGATTCGCTGCGTTTCGGCCTCCAGCGTCTCCGGATCGAATACAGATGCGTGTTCGGGATCACGCGGGATCGCCGCCACCAGCGTTTCTCCGTGGGTAATAAAATCGCCGGGTCGAAAACGGACATCGTAAAAACAGTCAGATTCAGCCGCCGACTGCAATAAGGCCGCATAATCGACGGCTTGCAGGTAGCCGTCACCCGTAACGGTGATCGGCTGGATTGCAGACGTCTGTTCGACAAAGTCAGGGACCGCCAAGGGTTGCGATTCATACTGCAACGGCTCCGGAAAAAACTGTTCAATGCTGGCCACCAGCTCATCATAAACGGTCGCCACCACCTGATCGGCCTGAATCGACACCGACACATGATGAATAAAATAGATCAGCACCCCGACATTGAGCACCGCCAGTCCCAGCGCCACATTCACGGACAGGTAAGGGACAAATACCTTCTCCCCTTCCGTATTGACGGCGCTGAGCACAAACAGGCAATAAATAAACGTGGCGATGAAGATCCCCAGCACATACTGAGTGCCGGTATCTTGCATGAAGTTTCGCAATAAACGGGGACCAAACTGGGAAGACGCCAGCGTCAGCGCCACAATCGTGATTGAGAACACCACCCCGGCCACCGTGACCATTGACCCCGCCAGCGTGGACAAAATCACCCGGGCGCCTTCCGGTCCGCCAAAATAAAGAAAGCTGAACTGACGGAGCACCGCAAGTTCGATCAGTTGGTCGAATACAATCAAGCTGTGGGCTGTCCCCATGGCGATCAACACCAGCCCGCCCGGCACAAACCAGAAGCTGGTTCGTACGCCTTCCCACCAATTTTGTAATTGTATTTTCACGGTGCGGCTAACCTCGGGTGAAAAGCATCTATTAACAGTAGCAAAGCTGGTTCATCACAGGCATAAAGCTGGTCGCGGTCCCGGCAAGAAGACGTTCGTGGGCAAGCGTGAGGCGCTTTTCGGCAAGCGAATGTAAAGGCGGGCGAAACTGCGGATAGAAAAAAGCCCGGTCCAATGCCGGCCGGGCCAAAAACTTGTAACTCAAAACACAATTAGCGAGAACTCTGAAGTTCAAGTTCATCCTAATCGGCCATACCTGAACCCAGGCTGGTCAGGGTGATACTTTTTCAAGCGACTCAAGCGCCAGGCAATCCTGAACCCCCACATCTGCCACAAAATCAGGATCATGGCTCACCAGAATCATCGGACCTTGGTGGTCACGCAGCGCCCGGGCCAGCATCTGTTTCGCCACCAGGTCCAGGTGATTATCCGGCTCATCGAGCAGCAACAAGGTCTCGCCCGGCTGATGACTAATGACCAACAGCGCCACTTTCATGCGCTCGCCGCCGCTGAGCCGCCCGACCGGTAATTCCGCCCGCTGCCGACGAAACCCGACCCCGGCAGCCATGGTGCGCAGCTCAGTCTCCGTATAATCCGGACACAGCCGCTGCAAATTGGCCAGCACCGTCTGAGCTTCGTCCAGCAAACTAAAATGCTGATCCAGGTAACACAGGCTGGCCCGGCAATGGACCTCCCCCGCCGTGGGTTGCAACTCGCCGAGCAAGGTTTTGAGCAAGGTCGACTTGCCGCAGCCGTTCGGGCCGGTCAGATGTACCCGATCGCCAAAAGTTAACCTGAAGCTGATAGGCGCATGCTGTCCGTAGCGGAGTGTCAGTTGCGTCACATCCAGCACCGCCGAGAGCCGCTTTTCGGCCGCATTGACCTTCAGTTGCAGTGGTTTGTCCTGAACATATCGGGCCTTGTGCTCGCTGACTCTTTTTTCTGCCACCGCCAGTTGCCGGGAGAACTGAACCTTGCGCGCCGAGGCGGACAGCTGTGCGCCTTCTCGCTTACCATCGAGCAACATCTTGGGCTGACTGCCGGAGCGCCGCTCTTTCTTACCCGTCACCGCCCGTTGCTGGGCTTTTTCCTGGCTGCGCTGGTGTTGGCGACGCAACTGCGTTACCTGGTTTTCCGCACTGGCCAGCGCCCGACTTGCTGCGCCCTGCTGCCGCGCTTTCTCCTCGGCATAATCCGTGTAATTACCGCCGTACTGACATATCCCTTCAGCCGTCAGTTCCAGAATACGATCCACTTCCCGCAGCAGCTGGCGATCGTGGCTGATCAGCAGCACCCCGCCGCGATACTGGTGCAACTGCTGGATCAACCAGCATCGCCCCGCCTGATCCAAATGGTTGCTCGGCTCATCCAGGATCAGAAAGTCGTAGTCGCCTTCAAACAACTGCCAGAGCTGCAAGCGGATCAATTCGCCACCACTAAGCGCCTGACAAGGCTGAAACGGATCCGGCGGCAGCCCGATGGCGCTCAACCGAGCGCGAAGGACTTCGCGGATCTCCCAGTCATCACCGACCAGTTCAAAATCTTCGGGCACGCAACTGCCGTGCTCGATCCGCGCCAGGGCCTGCAGCTTGGTCTCTAACCCCAGAAATGCCGCAACGCTTCCCATCTCGCGGCGCTGCGTTACATCGGTGAGCTGCGCCAGACAGCCGATGTTGGCTGAACTGCGGACAGTACCGGCATCCGGTTGGATCTGTTGCGATAAAATGCCGGCCAGCACCGATTTACCGGCGCCGTTTTTGCCGACCAGACCGGTGATCTGATGTTCAAGTGAAAAACTCACGCCGGAAAACAGCGCTTCGCCGTTGTTGTGAAAAACCGCCAACTCCTGGGCGGTCATGATTGAAGCAGACATCGCCATCTGCACCTCCTGAAAATCTTTTGCGGGTGCTCAGGGACGATTCAATCAAACTCGAAAAGCCTGTCACCGAAACCGGCAGGTTCTGAGTCATACGCCAGAGCACCAAAAAAACAGATCAGGGGTAGTCGCGCACGCCATTTATGACGCTGAGCAGAGATCACGCAAACCATAGTTCGCACAGACCACAGTTCACGCAAACCACAGTTCGCGCAGAGCATAGTTCGTGCAGACCACAGGTCGCACAGCCATCAGGCAGCCAACACGCCTGCGCATCGGTTTCTCAACCTGAGCACCAATAATCAGCAGCCACGAGCTTTGGTCGCGAACAATTTTATTTGCAAACACTTTGCTGCGAACACTTGGTTGCGAACACCTTGCTGCGAACACTTTGCTGCAAACACTCGGTTGCAAACACTCGGTTGCAAACACTTTGCTGCGAACACTTGGTTGCGAACACCTTGCTGCAGTGAACACTGAGTTGCGAACAAATGACTGGGAAAACATGCATGCCGCAATCGCGGCCAAGACGAAGTTACGCCCACTAACCCTGAAAATTCAAACTTAAAAAAGAATGTCAGATGTTAGTTGTTCATCGTGGCGTAAACTCCTGGGGAAATGATGGCGCTATTGTAGCCAGGCTTTTCCCCTCACTACAAATCGACTGACCCAAACTTGCTCAATATTCGGCTCAGTTCACAACTTTGAGCCCACAATTCAGGCGGCGTCCAGCCATCGAACCGGAATTCCGGTGTGATGAGGCCACAGAATCAGCGTCTTTCCCTTCCCAAGCGCACCGAGTTTTTTTAATGTTTTTCTCAACAAGTTGAAAAACGACGGAAAGTGACGAGGTTTCGACGGCCTTTTTCACGACACAGAAGTACCAGACACGGAAGTACCCCACATGCCTTTACCGGATAACATACCGCTTGCCCTCATTGAAGATGATGAAATCGTGCGTCAGGCCACCAGCCAGTGGTTACAGCTGGACGGATACCAGGTGCTGGAATTTGCCGATGGCAATTCGGCCCTCAATCAGCTTCCCCCCGGGTTTCCGGGGATCATCATCAGTGATGTCCGGCTGCCGGATATTGACGGGATGGCCTTGCTGCCCAAACTTCTGGCGCGCCATTCGGGGATCCCGGTGATCCTGATCACCGGTCACGGCGATGTGGATATGGCCGTCAGGGCGCTGCGTGACGGCGCGTTTGATTTTGTCGAAAAGCCGTTCGATCCGGCCCGGCTACTCGACACCGTCGCCCGTGCCTGCGAAACCCGTCAGCGCCAGCTTGAACAGCAGGATCGCGACCAGTATCTGGCGCAGGCACAAGGACTGGAGAAAATCCTCATCGGCCGCAGCGATGCCATGGTTCATCTGCGCCAGCAACTGCTGAAAATCGCCGCGATCGACACCAATGTGATTATTTACGGCGAAACCGGCTGCGGTAAAGAGCTGGTAGCTCATTGCCTCCATCAGGTCAGTCCGCGCAACCGCCACGAGTTTGTCCCGCTTAACTGTGCGGCGATCCCGGAAAACCTGTTCGAGAGCGAATTGTTCGGCCACGAAGCCGGGGCATTCACCGGGGCGGTCAAACGGCGGATCGGCAAGCTCGAATATGCCGATCAGGGCACCCTGTTTCTCGATGAAGTCGAGAGTATGCCGCTGAATATGCAGGTCAAAGTGTTGCGTGCCTTACAGGAAAATACTGTTGAGCGGGTCGGCGGCAATACGCCGATCCACATCGATCTGCGGGTGATCGCCGCCGCCAAGGAAGATCTCCATCATCATCCGGAATTTCGGCAGGATCTGTTCTATCGTCTCAATGTGGCCCAGCTGTATCTGCCGCCGCTGGCCGAGCGCGGCGAGGATATCCTGCTGCTGTTTGATCACTACATTCACCAGATGAATCCGGACACCCGCTTGCCGAGTCCGAGTGACCAGCTCGCGCTGATGCGCTACGCCTGGCCGGGCAACGTCCGTGAACTGAAAAATATCGCCACCCGGTTTGCCCTGGATGCCAGTTTGACCGTCGGAGAGATCCTGGCATCCCGGCCGAACCTGACCACTGAGCCTTCCAGAGCGACCCTGCCACTGGCCATCCAGGTGCAGAACTTCGAACGCAAAGTGATCCACGAGTGCCTGCAACGCCATCAGGGCAGTATTATCGATGCCATGGATGAACTGGATCTGCCACGCCGGACCTTGAATCAGAAAATGCAGAAATACGGCCTCAACCGCAGCGATTACACCTGAGTCCCCAACCGCACGCCGCGGTTTTTGTGCATCGGGCCATCGGCAAAAAATCGCCGATAGCCCGGGACCCAATTTGCAAGCGCCCTCACACTTTCGCGCCGAAAATACCAACAACTCTGTAACAATCCACCATGATTCCATGCAAGCATCGGCTGTTTTTTGCTTATCGGTTCGACGTCAAATGAGCAATTTTTTGCTCATCCGCGACGAAAATTGAATTTAATTCATATTTATCAATTAGTTAAATTTTGGCACCTGTTTTGCTATTCCTGTATTGCTATTGAAGCTCAGCACCTGTTACAGAATTGCTAACCCCAGGCCGGTACTTTTACGAGACCATTTATCCAATCCGGCCGCTTACATGGAGCGTATGTGTATGTTGAAAAAGACCTTATTGAAATCCCTGGTGATCGCAACCACCCTGGGCCTTGCGAGCGCCGCGACTCAGGCCGCCGAGAACCGCAGCTATATCATGGCGACCGCGTCCACCGGCGGTACCTATTATCCGGTAGGGGTCGCCATTGCAACCCTCAGTAAGATCAAGCTCGAGCCGCAACACCACTTTTCACTGGCTGCCATCAGCTCCGCCGGATCGGGCGAGAACGTGAAACTGCTCAATGAAAACGAAGCCCAGTTTGCGATTTTGCAAGGTCTGTACGGTGCCTGGGCCTGGAATGGCGAAGGCGGCTTCAAAAACAGCGGACCGCAGAAAGATCTCCGCTCAGTCACCATGCTGTGGCAAAACGTCGAGCACTTTACCGTCCGAGCCGATTTGGCCAAAACCGGTACGATTGCCGACCTCAACCAAATGGACGGCAAGAAATTTTCCATCGGGAAGAAAAATTCCGGCACCGAAGGGTCGGGACGTCAGATCCTTTCCGGTCTGAACATCAATCCGGATAGCTTTAACCTGGCCTACCTCGGCTATGGTGCCAGCGCCGATGCACTGCAAAACGGCGCGATTGACGGCATGAACACCCCGGCAGGCGTGCCGGTCAGTGCGGTGACCCGCGCGTTTGCGGCCATGGGCGAGAAAATCAAGCTGCTGTCATTCACCGACGCGCAGCTCAAGCAAGCCAACAGCCAGTACAAGCTATGGTCCCGCTACACCATTCCGGCCAATACCTATCCGGGCCAGACCGAAGCGGTCAACACCATCACCCAGCCAAACTTCCTGGCGGTACGAAAAGACATTTCGGACGATGATGTTTATCTGCTGACCAAGGCGATTTACGAGAACCTGGCCTTCCTCAACGGCATCCACAAAGCCACCAAAGCCATGGCGATTGAACAAGCCATCAACGGCCTGCCGGTACCGCTACACCCGGGCGCGGCACGCTTCTATCAGGAAATGGGGATCAATGTCCCGTCTGAATTGATTGCCCAGTAATTGCCGACCCAGTGTTCCCCGGCGGCGATGGCTCTTGCCGCCGGGGTTGAGGAGCCGACCATGAGCACGACCACAGAACAAGAACTCCAGCAGTTTGAACTGCCGACCCGAACTGATTTTCCCTGGCTGACCACGACAATCACGGTCATCGGGGTATTCCTTTCCGCCCTGCATATCTGGTTTAACACCCTGGCCACCCTGCCCGAGCTCTGGGTCTCGGCCACTCACTTCGCCGGTTTTGCGATTATCTGCGCCCTCTGGTATCCCGCCCACCGCAGCCTGAAACAAAGCAAGCTGGCCCTGGGCGGTGATCTCCTCATCGCTCTGGCAGCGTTGGCCTGCCTGATTTATATTCCGCTGGCGGAAGATGCCCTCTATGCACGCGGCGTGAAGTTTGTCGCCAGCGACTGGTTCTTCTCCTTGCTATCCATCGCCATAGTCCTGGAGCTGATCCGCCGCACCATCGGCTGGTTTATTCCGGTACTGATTGTCCTGTGTCTGAGTTACGTGGTGTTGTGGGGGCAGTGGGTCTCCGGGATTTTCCACTTTCCGGGCCTGAGCATGGAAACCCTGCTCTATCGCAGCTTCTTCAGCTCGGAAGGCATGTTCGGCTCAATCTCGCGGATCAGCTGGAGCTTTGTCTTCATGTTTATCCTGTTCGGGGCCTTTCTGGTGCGCTCGGGCGTCGGGGATTACATCATTGATGTCTCCCGTGCCGCGGCCGGAAAAATCATCGGCGGTCCCGGTTTTATTGCGGTGATTGCCTCCGGCCTGATGGGCTCGGTCTCCGGCTCCAGTGTCGCCAATACAGTTTCAACCGGGGTGATCACCATTCCGCTGATGCGCAAAGCCGGATTCCCGGCCCGCTTTGCTGCCGGGGTCGAAGCCGCAGCCTCCACCGGCGGTCAGCTGATGCCTCCGGTGATGGGCGCAGGCGCCTTTATCATGGCCTCCTACACCCAGGTGCCGTATGTCAGCATTGTTGCGGTTTCTGTCGTTCCGGCGCTGATTTACTTCCTTTCCGTCGCCTTCTTCGTGCGCATTGAAGCCAAGCGCAGCGGTGTTCATCAGGTCACGGCCTCAACCGAACCGCTGCTCAAGGTACTGCTCTCGGGCTGGCATAACCTGATCCCGCTGGCGGTACTGGTCTACCTGCTCGTGAGTGGCTTTACCCCGACTTATGCCGCCGGGATTTCCATCATCTCCGTCATTGTCGCGTCCTGGCTCTCTCCGAACAAAATGGGGCTGACTGCGATCATTGAAGCCATGGCTCAGGGCGCCCGGAATATGGCCACCACGGCCGTGCTGCTGATCGGCATCGGGCTGGTGATCAATGTGATCAGCACCACCGGGATCGGCAACACCTTCTCCCTGATGATCAACGACTGGGCCGGCGGCAGCCTGGTGGTGATGCTGTTACTGATCGCCCTGGCCTCGCTGATCCTGGGCATGGGTCTGCCGGTAACCGCGGCCTATATTGTCCTCGGCACGCTGTCTGCCCCGGCATTGTATCAACTGATGGCAGAGAGTCAGCTGATTGAAATGATGGTCAACGGTCAGTTGCCGGAGCAGGCTCGCGCTATCTTCATGCTGGCCGCGCCAGATCAGCTGGCGGCGCTGGCGCAACCAATGCCCGCAGCACAGGCCCAGGCACTGCTCGCCATGGTACCGGCCGACTTTATGGGGACCCTGCTGGAGCAAGGGCTGGGGATGGAAAAGGTCGCGCTGGCACTGCTGGCCGCCCACCTGATCATCTTCTGGCTCTCACAGGACAGTAACGTGACGCCGCCGGTCTGCCTGACTGCATTCGCTGCAGCAACCATTGCCCGGACCCCGGCAATGCGCACCGGCCTGACTGCGTGGAAGATTGCCAAGGGCCTGTATCTGGTGCCGCTGCTGATCGCTTATACCTCGCTGGTCAGCTGGGACTGGGCTTCGGTGTTAAGCGTCGGCATTTTTGCCGTCTTTGGCACCTACGCCTTGATCGCGGCTATAGAAGGCTACCTGGAAGGCACGCTAAACTGGCTGCTGCGCATCGCCCTGATCGCCATCGGCCTGGCGCTGGTATGGCCGGAAATTCCGCTGGTGATCCGCTTGGCCGCGACCGCTGCCTTTATCGCGCTGTTTGTGTTTACGGGGCGTCAGGCACGGCAGGAAGCAATGACCGCTTCCCCGTCTTCGCCAGCGTCATCAGCGGCATCGTCTTCAACGTCATCAAGCTAAACAGGCAGGGAGCATCATTCTGTGACTAAAATTTATGATTACATCATTGTCGGCGGCGGGATCGTCGGCATCTCAACGGCCTGGCAACTGCGCCAGCGCCATCCGGATAAATCCATCCTGGTGGTAGAAAAAGAAGACGGCCTGTCCCGTCACCAGACCGGTCACAACAGCGGCGTGATCCACGCCGGGGTGTATTACGCGCCGGGCAGCCTGAAAGCCAATTTCTGTAAAGCCGGCGTCGAGAAAACCCTCGATTTTTGCCACAAACACCAAATTCCGGTGGAGAACTGCGGCAAACTCCTGGTGGCAACCAATGTGCAGGAAGTCGAGCGCATGCATGCTCTGTTTGAGCGTTGCCAGCAAAACGGCATTGCCGTCGAATTATTGGATCAGGCCGGACTGGCGGAAAAAGAGCCCAACATCACCGGGCTGGGCGCCATTTGGGTGCCTTCGACCAGCATCGTCAACTATCGCCAGATCACCGAGAAAATGGCCGAGGAATTTCTCACGCTTGGCGGTGAAATTGCCCGGCGCACGGAAGTGGTGGGGCTGGCGGAAGACGACCGCCAGATCACCGTCTCGTGTAAAAGCGACGGTCAACCCCTGACACTGCACAGCCGCTTTCTGATCAGCTGCTCCGGCCTGATGGCCGATCGCCTGACCAAAATGCTGAACCTCGCCACCGATTTTCAGATCATTCCCTATCGCGGCGAATACTACCGCCTGGCGCCGAAATTCAATCAGATCGTTAATCACCTGATCTATCCGATCCCGGATCCGGACCTGCCGTTTCTCGGCGTCCATCTGACCCGGATGATCGACGGCAGTGTGACCGTTGGACCAAACGCGGTGCAGGGCTGGAAGCGGGAAGGTTACGGCCGGTTGAACCTCAGCCTGAAAGATGTCAGCGAGATGCTGCGTTTCAGCGGCTTCTGGAAAGTCACCGCCAAACACCTGAAAACCGGCCTGATTGAAACCAAGAACTCATGGTGGAAACCGGGCTATCTCAAGCTGGTCAACAAATACTGCCCGCAGATCCAACTCGGGGACCTGCAGCCGTATCCGGCCGGGATCCGCGCCCAGGCGGTGCTGAAAGACGGTACTTTGGTGCACGACTTTCTGTTTGCAGAAACTCCGCGCAGCCTGCACGTGTGCAACGCGCCGTCACCGGCGGCGACCTCGGCGATCCCGATCGGCGAATACATTTGCGGCAAGGTCGAAGCCAAGGTGGGCGATATCCCAAAGGAAGCGGCAGCGGAGCCGGCGTCTGAATCGGCGTCTGAACCGGCCTGATCGCCCTCGGCCGACATAACTAAGCGCACAGGCGTTCAAGCATTCAGACGTTCAGGCGGACATATCGTCCGCCTGAACGCCCCGTTTGCTTTCGTCACGCTCTGATGCCGAGGCCTGCACTCAGGCCGCGTATCGATTGAGCGGACAGCGATAAATCAAATCGGCATATGGGCGACCACCAATCTCATAGGCATCCGGGATCCGCTCGACGAACGCAAAACCGCATTTCTCCAACACCCGGCACGAAGCATCATTGCCTTCGGTCACCGTGGCCGTCAGCGCCGTCATTCCGATCTGCCGGGCATAACCGACCACCGCCGACAACAACGCCGTGCCATACCCTTTGCCCTGATGGCCCGGGAGCAGCATAAACCCGACTTCCGCTTGCCCGGCAACGGTTTCATCCGGTAAAAATCCGGTGATCCCGACCGCCCGCTGCGTGTCCTTTTCGATCACCACCAGGCACAACCAGTGTGAGGCACCCGCCTGCCAGGGTGGCAAGCGGCTGGTAAATTTCATTTCCAGCTCAGCAAGCGGCAGCGGATCGCCGACATATTTCATCACACTCGGTTCTTGATGTAGCTCAGCAAACAAAGACCAGTCCATCGGTTGGATTTGGCGCATATGTAACTGCGGCGTATTCAGTTCGAGCATATCTTTCCTTGATTCAGATATCACAATCGATAAATGATAGTCTTAACATGGCAATGGCATAGAAAGCCAGTGCAACCAAAGACATATCAGCAATCATATTTCCCCGGCCGTATACCAAGCTTGTCAGGATCATCTACAACCTTTACAGGAGCCCCCGTGTCACATCTGAATCGCCTGTCCATTCGAGCCTATACCCACCAGACGCGCAGCCACTACCATGAGTACCACCAACTGGTACTGCCGCTGCATGGCACGATTGAGATCAAAGTCGGGGATTATCACGGCAAAGTCAGTCCGGGAGACGGCGTCACGATTCAGGCCGGTGAGCAACATGATTTTCGTGCCCGTGAGCAGGCACGGTTCCTGGTTGCCGATTTAGCCCGGTTGCCGGAAAATCTGCGCAATGCCCCGTCAGCCAAGTTTACGGTCAGCCCGCCGTTGCTGGCGTATTGCCAGTATATCGGGGTGCAGTTGGCGCATCAGGTCAACCCGGTCTTAGAGCAAGCCACCTTTGACTTGTTCTGCCTGTTACTGGCCGAGCAAACCTGCCCGCATAAACGCGACCCGCGGCTGGAGCCGGTCATCGAAGTCATCACGCGCGATCTCAGCGCCGAACATTCCCTCAGCACGCTGGCCGGTCTAGCCTGCCTGAGCCTGACCCAGTTTAAGAAAGTCTTCAAAGCCAGCACCGGCCAGACGGCGCAGCAATACATCACCCGACTGCGGATGGAAAAAGCCAAAGCCTTGCTCACCCACACCGACCTGCCGGTCCGGTTGGTGGCCGAGCAAGTCGGCTACCGGGATCTGTCCGCGTTCAGCCGTCGCTTTCACCGCTATTACGGCCAGCCGCCCTCGGCATTCTCGACCTGACCTTTTGTAGCTGCTCTTCTTCAACGGGCCTTCTTAACTGACACTTCTCGACCGCTCTTCTCAACCGCTCTTCTCAACCAAGTCTCCGCAACCAGCTCTTCTTAGCCTGCTCTTCTTGACCAGATCTTCTTAACTTGGCCCCCGGTAGCACAATCAGCTTTCCGACCAACAAAAGCGTCTTTTCAGCACACCCAGCTAACCCGAAAGGCCCTAAGATTTTGTCATCTTGAACATTTAAAGGAACCATCAGATGGCAACCATATTCGGTATTTCAGCCGTACTATTGTGGGGCATGCTTGCCTTGCTCGGCACCCTGACCACGGGGATCCCCCCCTTTCAACTGCTCTCAATCTGTTTTTTCATCTCAGCGCTACTGATGTTCGGCAAACGCCTTTGTCGTCGAGAGCCGGTATTTGCCCTGCCTCGTTTAACCCGATCCCAGTGGCTCTTTGGCATCATCGGCCTGTTTGGTTTTCACTTTTGCTACTTCCTGGCGTTACGGCAGGCACCCGCCATTGACGTCAGCCTGATGGTCTATATCTGGCCGTTGCTGTTGGCCTTGTTCGTCGCCAACCGCCAAACAGCGGGCAGAGCCATGATCGGCGGATGTCTCGGGTTTATCGGAATTGCGTTGATTATCCTCGGCGACGGTAGCCTGGCGCTGGATCAGGCCCACTGGACAGGCTATCTGCTGGCTCTGTGCTGCGCGCTGATCTGGTCCGGCTATTCCTGGTATCTCTCGCGCTCAGATAACTCAGTTGAGGACATTGGCTGGCTGTCGGCGGCAGTGGCGATCCTGTCTTTGCTGGCGCATCTGGGGCTGGAAAACGGTCACTGGGAGTTGAGCGGCACGGAATGGCTCGGCGCACTGTTGCTGGGTCTGGGACCGGTCGGCGGGGCGTTTTACTTATGGGATCTCGGGCTGAAGCGGGGGAACAAGTCCCTGCTGGCCTCGCTCAGCTTCAGTGCCCCGCTGATCTCTTCAGTGTTACTGGCACTGGCCGGGCTTCATAGCTGGTCGATGAATATTGTCATTGCGCTGGGTTTGATCCTGACCGGCGCGCTGGTAAACAACTGGCCCAAGCGTATCCGGCGTCTGTCCCGACCCGAGAACGCTTAAGCCCCCCAACATCGCGGCTCATCCGGCTCTCCTTTCCCATCGTCCAGCGAAAAAAATCCCCGGCCAATTGACCGGGGATGATTTGCGGAACGCCAAGCGTATCGTCGCTTAGAACTGAACCTGGTAGTTCAGAGTATAAGTGCGGCCACGGCCTTTATAATCAAAGACTTCCGCTGGTGCGTAGTAAGTGTACCAGCCCCGTGCACGTTGTCCCCATACGGTGCTGTAGTCTTCATCCAGCAGGTTCTGGATCCCAAAGCCCAGGCTACCCACCGGCAGCGCGACCGTCCCCACCAGATCAAACACGCTGTAGCCGTCAACCTTGCCTTTTGCATCATCGGTCAGATCAAACAAGGTCTGGTTCTGTAGTTTCACAGCGTAGTCGTCTTCATACCAACCCAGCCAGGCACCGGCTTTTGACGAACTGGCGTAACGGATCGACAGCTTCTTCCACTCACCGTCGCTGTTCTGCTGCTCAGACTTGACGTAGTGACCATTCACCCCGGCCTGGAGTTGATCGGTCAGCCAGTAAGACGCCATCGCTTCCGCACCGTAAATGCGTTTTTTGTCATCCAGAACATTCACGTTCAGGGTCTTCTTGTCAAACTTGACCACTTTGTCTGACTGAGAGTAGTACAGCGCCGCTTGCAGGCTCAGCGCATCCTCCTGCATCCGGTAGCCGATCTCGTAGCTGTTGGTCTTGATCCCTTTCATCTTGGAATCGTTGACATTCACGCTTGCGGTCAGCGGGTAATGACCGTTGGCATCCGCCGCGCTGTAAGTCCCGACACCGTAGTATTTCGCCGGATCAGACAGGTCAAAGCCCTGGGAGAAGTTCGCCCACACCTGACTTTGCGGAGTGAAGCGATAGATGGTGCCGAGATTGAACAGGCCGATGTTGTAGTCAGTTTCGCCACCCGGAACCGCGTCAGCCGAACTGCCCTGGCCCAGCGCAATCTGTTGCTGGATATCGGCGCTGACAAAGTCATCAACCTTGTTATCCATGTACTGATAGCGATAGCCACCTTCAACGGTCCAGTCGTCCGTGATATCAAAACCTGCCTGAATAAAACCGGCGACAGACGACACTTCGGTGCCCGGGTAACGGCCAATGGTTGCCATGGTGCGGTTCACCAGACCACCACTTGCATAGCTGGTTTGCGGATCAAAGATAGCCTGATTACTCTCCAGCTTGTCGATGTAGCTGTCGATCCCGTAAGTCAGGGTCAGGCGATCGAAGGATTTGATCAGCGCGGCACGTAAGCTCAGCACATCCGTGGTCTGCTCAGACGCTGCCAGGTATTTCCCGTAGATAAACGGAATAAACGACAGCTCTTCGCTACGGTACGAAGCCTGCATGATCAGCTCGTGCGACAGGAATTCAGCGTCGTGATAGCTGGCGTTCAGCATCACCCGCTCCGTCCCGCCCTGGCGATCCGACTCGAAGCCTTTGCGCACATCAATCAGGCTGGTGTCCGGCTTATTCCCGGTAATATTTTTCGGTGCTCCGGCTAGATCTTCACCAAAGTAAATGCCGTACGGGCTATCTTGCTGGCTATTGTAATACTGAGCTAGCAGGCTCAGAGTGCGGGTTTCTGACGGTGTGATGGTCAGGCTCCCCATCACATCCACCATCTCATTGTACTGCAGAGAGCCTTGCGTAATATCCGGTACCACGATATCGCCATTGGCATCGTAGTAACCGCGGGTTTCCCCGTAAACCACCGACGCACGGCCTTTCACCCGCTCATTGCCGCCGCTGATCGACTGTGCCAGCTTGTAATCAAAATCATCGCTGCTGTTCAGGCCCGAGGTGGTGCTGACATAGCTTTCAAACTGCAGTTCATCGCTGTCCGCCTGCTTGGTCACGATGTTGATCACCCCACCAGTCGCACCGGCGCCGTAAATCGACGTTGCCCCGGAAAGGACTTCAATCCGTGCAATATTGAACGGGTCGATCGAGTCCAGCTGACGGCTGATTGAGCGCGAAGAGTTCAGCGAAACGCCGTCAATCATCACCAGCATCGCGCGGCCACGCAAGTTCTGGCCGTAGTTGGTGCGGCCCTGGCTGCTGACATCCAGTGAAGGCACCGCCGCGGCCAGGATTTCACCCAGGTTTTTACCGCCGCGGTATTCCTGTTCAATCTGCTCGCTATCGACGTACCAGACCGTTCCCGGAATATCCCCGATGCTTTTCGGTGCATGGCTGGCCACCACCACCATGGTTTCATCGACCGCTTCCTCTGCAACGGCCTGAAGGGAATAAGCCGAACCGGCCAGTGCCATGGCGGCAAGAAGCGGTTTGACCACGAACGTCCTTGATTGCTTTGATTTCATTTTGATCACTTCTTTTTAGAATTACATGAGTTGAAGAGCCCGCAGGAAACCTGCGTAAATCAGGCCGTCAAATTCGCAACGACCAATTGAATCTGTGCTTCGGCAGTGCGGCGATTACAGGTCCCGCACAGCTTTTCGCCCATACCGGGCAGGGTGTATTTCAAACAGCAACTCTGGCGCCGGGGAACACAGACATGGCGTTCCGCCACTTCCAGCGGCAGCCATTCCAGTCCGGATTGCAGTGACGGTGAGAGGCTGCGGAAGAAACGGCTGACATCCAGGTGTACCGCCCGTCCATCCACTTCCGGAAAGCGAAGCAGTTGACTCCAGGGCGAGGCGATGGCCAGCGCGCAATTGCCCCAGAACACCTGCGGTGCAACACCGAAACGACGGCGAAACAGCGCAAAAAACTGTTGGGTCAAACCATCCAGCCAGGGCAGAAAATCGGGGACATCCCCGTTACTCGCGGCGTGACGCCCCCCCAATTGCCACTGCTGGGTGTCGAAAACCAGACGCTCTGTGCGCTGCAATGGTGAGCGGTTTGTTACCCGGAAATAGGCCACCAGCGGTGACAAAATTGAAGCCATCAGCCGTTTTTGCACCAGCGTGGCAGCCACTTTTTGCGTCGGGGCCTGCTCACGAACCTGAAATGCTTCGATCTGTTCGGCAATCCAGGAACCTTCCAGCAACGCTTCCAGGGTCAGGCAATTCGGGCCGCTGAGTGCTTGCCAAGTCCAGGCCGGATTGAGCAACGCCATCTTGTCATGGGTACTGTCGGCCTGCGCGAGCATAGGGAACACGTTTTCAAAACTGGCCTGCATGCCGTTCTCTGCTCCCCGCTTGCGCTGATACTTCGGCTTTCGTTGATAGCTGCTTGATACTCAACAGCATTACATTTTAATCCGGTCGCAAATGCTAATCAGTCTTATTTGTTAATGCAAATGATTTATAACCCTATTAACATCAAGCTCATTGAACCCATCCACGCTCATCCATCCGTTTCATCAATAAAAAAGCCGACAAGATGTCGGCTTTTGATAACAATTAATTGAATTATCATTTACTTTCGCAGCAGGTAGAGGAAATAGCCGCCGCCGATCACCGAAGCGAGCAAACCCGCCGGGAACTGCCAGGGGAACCACAGATTGCGCCCGACCCAATCGGCCAGCATCATGATGTTGCCACCCAGCAGGCAGGCCACCACCAACTGTTGCCGGGCAGAATACTGCCCCAGCGACCGCGCCATATGTGGGGCCAGCAGACCGACAAAACTCAGCGGGCCGACGACTATCGTCGCCAGCGCCGTCAGCATCGCGGCCAATAACATCAGGGCCTGACGGACCCGCTGACAGCTGAGGCCAATCGAGCCGGCAATCACTTCACCCAGGCTGATCACATCCAGCCAGCGCTGAAGCAGTAAGAGTGCACCGCCAATCAGCACCACGCCGGCAAGCATCAGGGCCACATCCTGACCGGCCACCAGATACGTCGAACCAGACAGCCAGGTCAGCAGCGCTTTAAGGTTCTCCTGCCCGGAAGACATCGCAATACGGATCATCGCATCGAGCGCGGCACTGATCCCGATCCCGGTCAGCAGCATCTGTGTCGGGGCGAACCGGTGACGCCGACCACTGAGCCAGATCAGGCCCATGACAATCAGGGCGCCTGCGGTGCCCAGCGCCATCTGCTCAACCCGCTGGACCGTCCAGCCGGCCATCGCCCCCAGCACCAACGCCAGAGCTGCCCCGGCGCTAATGCCCATCACTTCCGGGCTGGCCATCGCGTTCCCGGTCACCCGTTGGATCACCGTCCCCGCCAGGGCCAGCCCCATACCGGCCAGCAGCGCCACCAGAACCCGGGGCAAACGCAAATCCAGCAGGGTCTCAGACACGCCCCATTGCCATCCGGCCGGGCTGTTCCCTGCGAACGTTGCCAGCAGCAGCACCCCGGCCGTGACGACACCCAGTACTGTCAGCATCAGCCGAAACGATCGCGGGTGATAATGCCGGGTCGGCTCTTCTTCTGCTTTCAGGCTGGAGACAAACGCCTGACGGTGCAGCAACCACAGCAGAAACGGCGCACCAATCAGCGCCGTCACCGCACCGGTCGGCAACAGCTCACCGCCAACGCCGGAAAGCGGCTGGATCACCAGATCGGCGATCAGCAGCAACATCGCGCCCACGCCGCTGCTGAGCAGCAGCCGGCTCCACAAGTGCCGCGCCCCCAACAACTTCGCCAACGCCGGAGCAACCAACCCGACAAAACCGATGATCCCCACCTGGCTGACAATCCCAGAGGTGATAAAGATCCCCAGTCCAAGACTGACCACCCGCAGATGCGCGACTTTCACGCCCACCGAGGAGGCGACTTCCTCCCCCAACTGCAGCACCGACAGCGGACGCAGCAGCAGCACCAGGATCCCGGCCGGGATCAGCAACAAGGGCAGCAGCGACATCACGCCTTGCCAGTCGTTCTGATTCAGTGCCCCGGCGCCCCAGATGAACACGCTGGTTAACTGCTGCTCATGGATCAGCAGCAACATCATGTTGAGCGATCCGAAAAACAGGCTGACCACCATCCCGGCCAGCACCATCTGCAAGGGGGCAAATCCGCGCTTGGCCGTCAGCAGAAAGACCAGCAAGGTCGCCGCGACGCCACCGAGAAAGGCAAACCAGTAATGGCCGATCCCCAGTGATGCCGGAACAAACAACAAGCTGGCAGCCAGGCCCAGCTCGGCACCCGCCGCAACCCCGAGCGTGGTCGGCGATGCCAGAGGATTGCGCAGCACGTACTGCATCAGACACCCGGCCACCGCCAGCCCGGCACCACACAGCAATGCCATCACCAGCCGCGGCAGGAACGTGAAATGAACGATGATCTGGCGATAGTCCGTTTCATCGGGGCTAAAAAGCGCATTCAGCCATTGATCGGCACTGAGCGGATACGGTTGGGCGCGATACAGCAATATCCCCAACACCAGCAGTAACCCGCCGCCGATCCAGCGTTGTTGTCGCGCCGGAGCAATCTTGCCCGGCGCCGTTTCGATTCCCTGCATCATCAGCCCTACGGTCCGCTCAGCAACAGCTGGGTCACCTGATCACTGAGCCGCTCCGCAGCCTTCAGGCCGCCAAACGACCAAATCGCCGGCAGCTCATAGACCCGCTGCTCCCGGCTGAAGGCCAGTGCACGCCACAGCGGCGTTTTGAACACCGCTTGCTGCACTTTGGCATCAACCGGGCCGAAGTACACCACGCTGGCTTGCTGCAACTGCGCCAGTTTCTCCATCCCTGCAGACGAAAAGCCCCACAGGTTGGTGTCCTGGTGCCAGCCGCTTTCAAGCCCCATGCGGGTGAGCGTATTCACCGCCAGGGAGCCTTCACCGTGAATCCGCAAATGTTTATCGCCGATAAACCGCACCAACAGCAGCGGATGGCTGGCTTTGCCGGCCGCCTTCAGACGCTGGCCATTTTCTGCCAGTTTCTCACGCGTGGCGGCAATCACTTGCTCCGCTTGTGCCTCGCGATCGAACAGGGCACCCAGCTGACGGGTCATGGCTTCCGCCTCCTGGTACGGCGCTTTTTTCTCGGAATAGACCGAGTACACCAGAGTCGGCGCGATGGCCGACAGCTTCTCGTACGCCGGGGCCAGGTGTTGACTCATCAGGATCACATCCGGCTTGATCTGCGCCAACAGCTCCAGATTCGGCTCACGACGCGAGCCGATATCAATCACGTCCTGCGGCAACACCGGCACGCTGACCCATTCCCGGTACCCCGCAACATCGGCAATGCCTTGCGGGGCGACGTCCAGCGTCAGCAGGGTTTCGGTCAACACCCAATCCAGGGACACCACCTTTTTCGGCGGCGTTGAAAATTCCGCGGTGCCCAGCTCGTGCTGGTAGGTTTTCGCCGTAACCCCGGCGCTGAACATCAATAAAATTGCAAAAATCACACGCACTTGTCGTTTCCTTTCTTAGCGTACATAACTGATGGGCTGACCGGTTTCCGGATGGTTGAACAGTCCGAGCGGCACCCCGTAAACCGATTCCAGAACCGTCTCTTTCATCAAATCCTCCGGCGCGCCGGAAGCCAGCACCGCACCAGAGTGCATCGCGATGAGATGGTCGCTGAACCGCGCGGCCATGTTGATATCATGCAGCACCATAATCACCGTCAGCCCGAGGCTCTGGTTCAGTTCGCGGATCAGCGACAACAACTCATACTGGTGCGCCACATCCAGCGCCGAGGTCGGCTCATCCAGCAAAATGCATTGACTGCGCTGGGCCAGCAGCATCGCCACCCAGGCGCGCTGGCGCTCCCCGCCGGACAAAGTACTGACAAACCGGTTGGCAAATTTCACCAGCCCCACCCGCTCAATGGCGTCGTCGACCAGTTGCTCGTCTTCCGCAGAGTAGCGCCCCAGCGCCCCTTTCCAGGGATAGCGACCGAAACGCACCAGTTCGCGTACCGTTACGCCGTCCGTCAGGGGCGGGTGCTGCGGCAGATAGGCCACTTTTAGGGCAAACTCACGGGCATTGAGTGCCGCAACCGGCTGCGATTGCAGCAATACCTGGCCCTGACTGGGTGCCTGCTGGCGGCTGAGCAATTTGATTAATGTGGATTTTCCGCTGCCGTTATGGCCCAGCAGGGTGGTCACCTGCCCCTCGGCAAATGACAAGGATGTCGGATGGAGAATGGTTCGCTCACCGGCCTGGAATGCGGCATCGACTAAGGTAAACATCTTGGATTTGTGTACTCCGTGTCTGCTTCAAGGAGCCGTTGTTTCCCTTACGGCCTAACAACCTTGATATAAATAGCAATAATTTGTATTTTCATTGTAAAAAATATCATTACCGCTGTCATTCACTGACTGATCAAGCTGAGATCTCTCCACCATGGCGAATGCTCGTGCAACCGAAACACCTACAGCAGACCTCCCCCGAGGAGCCCGACCTTTGTTCATTGCCGCCATTGCTGCCCTGATGGGGATCGGTCAAAGCAGTTTGCTGGTCTCTCTCCCGGTGCTGGTCGAACAGTCCGGGCTCAGCCTGAGCACCTGGTCGGTGTTGATTGCCCTCGGCAGTGTCTTATTTTTGCCTGCCGCGCCGTTCTGGGGACGGATGAGCGATCGAATTGGTCCCAAGCCGGTGGTGCTCACGGCATTGTGCGGTTTACTGGTGAGTTTCGGCGGGTTACTGGTCGGGGTGATTCTGGCCGGACAGAACCGCTGGCCGGAGGCTGGGATCATTGCCGGTCTGGCGCTGGCACGGATCATCTACGGCTGTACCGTGGCCGGAATGGTCCCGGCCGCCCAGCACTGGGCCATCGCCAGTTGCGGCGAAGCCCACCGGCTTCAGGCCGTCACCACCATCAGCGCCGGGCTGAGCACCGGTCGCCTGGCCGGTCCGTTGCTGGCGATGCTTGCCATTGCGTGGCATCCACTGGCACCGTTTGTCCTGATGACGGTGTTCCCGGCGATCGCGCTGGTCCTGGCACTGCCCTTGAAGGTACCGGCGCTTCCGAGCGCCCCGTCACCGGCCGACAAAACAGCCAACAGCCGGCCCGGCGGTGCGTTACTGCCTTTCCTGCTGACCGGCGCTGCCCTGGGCTGCACGATTTCCTTGCTGCAATACACACTCTCGCCGCTCCTGGCGGCGCTCACGACATGGTCGACCCCGGAAATTACCCGCGCGATCGGGCTGTTACTGACCCTCAGTGCCGCGGTGACCCTGCTGGTACAGCTCACCGTGCTCAAAAAACAACATCTGCACAGCCATACCCTGTATCGCGGTGGTGCGGTCGCGCTGACCCTAGGCTTTGCCCTGTGTCTGTTTCCGTCCTGGATGGCCCTGATCCCGGCCATGGCCATTCTCTCGGCCGGTGCCGCCATGCTGGTACCGGCCTACACAACCCGGGCCACCCAGGCCCAACCCGGCGGGCATGGCCTGGTTGCCGGGTATCTGGCGATGTCCCATACCGTGGGCTACGGGCTGGCCGCATTGCTGGCAGCAACCAGCAGCTATTCAGTTCAGTTGCCGATCGGGCTCTGCCTCGGCTTTGCCGGCCTGATCCTCGGGATCGCCATTCGAGTCAGCCGCTAAGGCCTGTTGCAGGACCAGCGTAAACATCATCCCGGGTTGGCGCACACCACGCGCATCCGTGTTGTTTGCCGCGCTGATGCTGCCTTGCATATCCCGCATACTGTTAGCGGTGATCGACAGCCCCAGCCCCAGACCTTCACCCATTTTTTTGCTGGTCTGGAATGGCTCAAACATGCTGCCCAGCTTGTCCTCGCTGATCCCGGTGCCGTTATCGGTCACCTGGATCACGAGCTGCGCCCCTTGTTCGGCCGCCGTGACCACCAGGCTCGGTTCAGTCGTTTCGGCCATCGCATCCAGTGCGTTGCTAATCAGGTTGCCCAGCACCTGCATCAGGCGTTGCGGCTCCCCCAGCACTGCCGGCAGCTGAGCCGGGATCCGGATCCGAACCTGCACCCTGTCCAGCCGCTGCTGATGAATGCGCAGCACTTGCTGCAACGCTTCGGGCAACGACGTTGGCCGTAACTGCTCCGGCCGGTTGAAGGCAAACGTCTTCAACTGGCTGGTCATGTTCGCCATCCGATCCAGCAAGATATTCACCAATTGGGTGTTGGCCATCAGCCGCTGGGTCTCCCCCCGCTCGATCAGCAGCGCGTTGCTCGAGAGCAAGGTTTTGAGCCCGGTCAGCGGCTGGTTCAGCTCGTGGGTAATGGCGCTCGACATTCGGCCCAGAGCGGCCATTTTGCTGGTCTGCACCAGCTCTTCCTGCGCTGCCTGCAACGCTTTGGTCCGCTCCTGTACCCGTAATTCCAACGACGCATTGGCCGCCCGTAAGGCAGTTTCGGCCTTCTTCCGTTTGCTGATATCGATCACGGTGATCAGCGACTGGGTCTCGCCATACCAGGGCAACGTACTCAGCGAAAACAGCACCGGAAAGCGCGAACCGTCGCTGCGCTGGGCCATCGCCTCCACCCCGGAGATCTCCCCCCATTCCTGGGGTTTGGTGAGATTTTTCAAAAGCAGCATGACCGTCGAGTTACCGGTATGGGTTTCAAATAACTGCCAGGCCAACAGATGGCGGATCATTGAAGGCGACAGGCTGAAATAACGCATGGCTGTCGGATTGATTTCACTGATCTTGCCCCGGCTGTCGACCAGCAACAGTCCGACGTGGGTTTTGCTGAACATCCGGCGCAGCCGGGCTTCGGATTCAGCCACCAATTGCTGCAACTGCTGCCTGGAGCGCAGCTTCTGCCGCCGCTCGGCCACGAACAACCCGAGTCCCAACAGGGCAATAAAAATCATCGCCGCACTGATCCCGAACCAGAACACGGTTTGATTCAGTTCGGCTAGCGGGGTGAGGTAGTAAATATTCCAGTGCAGATCATCAAGCGCCACCGTTTGCACCAGATACGATGCCTGGCCAAGTTGCCAGGTCGCCAGATTGGCCCCGCTATAGAGCCGGATCGCCTGCATGGGATTGTCGGGCCAGCTTTTGGCCGCGTCATTAAGCCATGCGGCACTGAATTTCTCGCTGCTGGAGAGGAAAAAGGTATGGGCCGGATCGCTGATCAGCACCAGCTCATTTTCTGCCAGCCAGGACTCCGTCAGCGTGCCGAGCCCCACTTTCACCACCGCAATGCCGATGATCCCTGACGGCGTGTATACCGGGGCGGCGAGAAAATACCGGGCCTGGCCGTCCACCATTTTGCTGAGGGTTACCACATCCCCGCCCTGCTGGCGCAACGTGTCGGCAATCAACCGGCCGTCGGCATCCCGCCAGTGAGCCGGCTGCTGGCTGGAGGCGACCAGATCTCCCGCCGCGGTCAGGATATACCAGCCTTTGGTGTTGGCGGCTTTATCGAGTTGCGCCAGATACAGCGAAACCTGCGCCCGGACTTCCTGCTCACCGGCCAGCAAGCGGCGGCTGTCCTGGTGCTCAGCCACCAGATAAGGCAAATAGTGATAACGCTGCAATGCCCGGCGAATATCGCCGACATAACTGAGCAGCCGATCCTCCCCGGCCGTCTGCGCTGCTTCCAGCAGCCATTGACGACACAACTCGCGAGTTGCCTGAACACCGGCAGCCATCAGTAACACAAACGCGACAGCCACCAGCAAGCGTTTCATTCGACGGGACAACATCATTCCTTGATCCACGCAATACCATGCCCCTAGTGTGCTGGGCGGAGGGCGTAAAGTCGAGCAACGCCCGGAATAACAACAAGCTAGGTCACTGTCTGTGTGTCGAGAAACGGCTTACCGGGGGTTTGATACACTTAACGATGACACAAAACCGAAATCATCATGGCGCTGCACATCCCGGCAGCAGTCATATACCCCACAGTCGGAGACGCTCGCACATGAAACGACGATACTGGTTGCTCCCCTGCCTGCTCTGGCTCGCCACGCCGTCCTGGGCTGATGAAACCTTTGACATGCCGCCTGTCTCGATCACCTGGGCCAGTCCCGACAAGTATCGTGATATGCGGACAACAGCCGGGAGCCAGAGCCGTTTCGAACAACAGGTTTTTGAAACGCTTTCGGTTTATTTTCAGGATGCGGCCAAGCGCTTTCTGACAGCCGAACAGACCCTGGAAATCACGGTTGTCGACCTGGACCTGGCCGGTGATGTCCGGATCAACACCAGCGGCCAACCCCTGCGGATCTTGACCATTATCTCTTCACCGGCGATTAGCCTGAGCTATCAATTGCTGGAGGGGGAGACCGTCGTCAAATCAGACAAAGTCTGGCTTACAGACCTCAACTATCAGTCCAGCGTCACCGGGCTGAGCCATCGTGCTCCGCTGATGTATGAAAAAGTGATGATCCAGCGCTGGATTCAAAAGACGTTCCGTAACTGAAGGTTCATCCGGTATCCGGCGCATAAAAAAACCGCAGCCCCGTCGCTCACGGTCTGCGGTTTTTCTGAAGTGTCGGCCGGCGGCTTAACGCGTCGCCATCGCCCCTTTGCCCACCCCTTCGTAAGCGACAACTTCCAGGGTTTTATCAGCCACCAGCGGCTTGACTTGCTCGGCAATGTAATGGGCCAGCAGCTCAACCGTGGTATCAGTCTCGAGGATCTCCGTTTCCGCTTTGGCAATCGCCAGCTCAAACTCACCCTGCGGTGCGGTGTAACGGAAACCGTAATGGGTTTGCGGCGTCGCTGCCGCCGCATGCTGGCTTAAATTCAGCTCACTCAGCTCGGCCAGATCTTCCCGGGTCCCCAGGTAAATATCCTGCCAGCGCTGGGCCCATTGCTGCTCCAGCGCCGCATCCCGGTGACCATCCACCAGCAACTCGACCGGCGAACGGTGGCCATGGGCAATCCGCTGGCAGTTGCCGTCATGCTTTTTCAGACCATGGCTGTAGTGATAAAACGCACCGTCAAGTTGTTCATGGCGTAACTTCAGTTCCAGCCCCTGAACATTCTCCGGCAGGTTCCCCTTCAGGACCTGATGCAGGTGGCGGGTGACCGACTCAATCGTCACCGCCTCATCTTCAATGAAGCAATACGCTTGATCCGGACAATGCAGGTGAATACTCTTCTCGTCACGCAACAGATCCACCGTGGTATACCCCGGCTGACTGCCTGCAATATGGATCCGGGCATTCTGGGTCGGCACAATCAGGCGGTGATCCACATATGTGTCAACCAGTTGCTTGATCTGCTTTTTGACCCGACTGAAATCGAGCACCATGCTCATTTCGTTCAGCTCACCCGACATCACCACATCGAGAATCCAGCTCTCCCCGACCATCCCCCGCTGACCACACAGGTATGAGGCGTCAATCACGGTTAGATCTCTGACAAATAGCTTCAAACTGAAGTCCTTATTGATAATCGTTGTCATAAAACCAGAGCGGCATTATACGCAGCTCAAGCCGGTAGTAAACCTATGGACACAACCATCCCTGCGAAGATCGTCCGCTGCGTCAGGCAAGCCGGGCATTGCCGACTAAAAACGATAACTCACCGCGGCGTACATGGAAGAAACGCCGTTTTGCTGAGACTCAAAGCGAACGGCATTGCCGTTACTGTCAACCCCGTCCCAGGTTTTAATGTCTGCCGGCAGGCGGGAATGGCGAACCCCCAGTTCCATGGCAAACTGATCCATCACGGTCCAGTTGACCCCGGCCTGGACACCGAACACGGTTCCACTGACATCGAACCCGCCATGGAGATCTGACTCTGACTCCACCCAGGCATAGCCGAAGTGCAACCCGACAAACGGCCGAATGTCCTGTCCGTTTCGGAACATGTAATCGCCACTGAGCAGATGCAGGTTCGCCACCGTCTCAAAACTCAGATCATTGGCAAATTCGCTCTCCGAGCGGTGATGCTCATAGCTGTAGTACAGTCGGCTCCGACCATCCGGAGAAAAAATCCCGATATCCAACCCGCCGAATCCTTCGCTACGCGTGGTGTCAGCTTCCTGCTTATTCGTCTCGCTGATCACCAACTGATCGGAGTTACTGATCTGGCTCATGCCGCCCTTCAGGCTGGCAAAATACGAATAAGGTGCCTGTGCCGGGGTGGCTGTTGCCTGCGGTTGTGGCGTTTGTGCCCAACCGGTCAGAGGAAGCAGGGCCAATACACATCCTGCCGCGACTGTCTTTTTATCCATGATAAACCTGTTCTGTCTCACTTCCGTGGCAACCTCATTCGGAGCGACTGCATTCGAAGCTATCTCACTCGGAGCCATCTCATTTGTGGTCGCCTAATCCGTGGTCGCCGGATTCATGGCAACCAAAGCGCGCAAAAATATGGCAGGCACAACGCCTGCCATACCCCAATTACCGGGTATCTTAATTCATTCGCTATATCAATACTATAATCACATCCCAGTGGTCCTGGGATCAGGCTCGCAACCAGCCCAGCGCCTCCAGCGGATCGTCAAAATAGCGAATTTCCCCCGCCACAAACCAACTGCCGACCTTGGTCATCACTTCCTGCCAGCGGCTATTGCCGTAAAACGCCACTTTGTTGAATTTCTTGCCGTGTTTCAGGCCCAGCTTGAGATCATCCCAGGCCGCCTGCAACTGCCAGCCTTCAAAGTCCGTCCCGTCAACATAGACATTCACCACCGGGCTATCAATCCCTTCCAGCGCCTCATCCACCATCGGGGTGATTTTCTCGTAATCGGCATGCGTCAGGGTGCCAATCACTTTAAATTCCATAAAGACGACCCCGTTCACCTTTTCAATATCCATTGACAGACCATGTAAGTTACTCATTACACCTCCTCAAACACATTGGTTTCCGGCTGAAATGTGCAAGCCACACGACTCTGTATGCCACATCTTCCGGGTTTCTTTTCAGTGTAATACGGATACGGGAAGACAGCGTGGTCCCCGGAAACAACAAAGCCTCCGGCAGGTACTCTGCCGGAGGCTTGACGCATGACGAGCTGATGTGGCCGAACCCAATGAGTGACACCGTCACTTAAATTTCAGCGCGGAGATCTTTTTTCAGGATTTTCCCCGTGGCACTCATCGGCAACTGCTGGCGGATCACGACACTACGCGGATACTTATAAGATGCGAACTGCGCTTTCCCCCACGCCTGTAACTCGGCTTCCGTGGCAAATGCCCCTTCTTTCAGAACCACATAGGCCCGGATCTCTTCACCGTATTCCTGATCCGGGATCCCGAGTACGGCCACCATCGACACCGCCGGATGGGTCATGAACACCTCTTCAATCTCGCGCGGATACACGTTGAATCCACCGCGAATGATCATATCCTTCACCCGATCGACAATATACAGATTGCCCTGCTCATCATAACGCCCGATATCTCCAGTGAAAAACCAGCCGTTGCGCAGCGACCGCTCGCTCTCTTCCGGCCGGTTCAGATACCCTTTCATCACATTATGGCCGCGGATCGCCACTTCGCCGTCTTCACCGACGGGCACCGGGTTGCCTTCGAGATCGAACAAACGGATTTCTACCCCCTGGATCGGCTGACCAATCGAGCCCGGGATCCGCTCGCGATCCAAGTGGTTGAAACACGCCACCGGCGAGGTTTCCGACAAGCCGTAGCCTTCAAGGATCGGCACCCGGAACTGACGCTCAAATACGTGGATCACCTCTTTCGGCATTGATGAGCCGCCGCTGATCGCCACCCGGAGCGAAGAGACATCATGATCGGCAAAGGCATGATTGAGGGCGATATACATGGTCGGCACACCGGCAAACACCGTGACCTGATGCGTTTTGATCAGCTCAAGCACCGTCTGCGGCTCGAAGCGAGGCACCAGAACCATGGTCGAGCCAGCCAGCACCGCCGCATTCATATTGACTGTCTGGCCAAAGGAGTGGAACAACGGCAAGGTCACCAAGTGGACGTCATCGCCCTGAGCCGCCATCAAATTTTCCGTCACCAGCGCGTTGCAGACCATGTTGCTTTGCGTCAGTTCGGCGCCCTTGGGCAGCCCGGTCGTACCGGAGGTATACAGGATCACCGCCGTATCTTCCCCGGAGCGGGAAAGGTAATCAAATTCACCCGGCTGATCTTGGATAAAAGCGGAGAACGTCGGTTGCCCGTTGTACGACAGCTGGGCCTGATCAGCCGTCATCACGATCATGTGCTCACATGCGTCAACTTGTGCAAAAGCGGCGACTCCGGCGGCCCCCATCGGCAAGGCATCGGTGCCTTCGAAGCAGAAATAAAACCTGGCCTGAGAATCTTCCAAGTGGAATTTGATTTCCCGCTCTTTCAGTAAGACATTCAACGGCACCACCACCGCCCCGGCTTTCTGGATCCCGTAGTAGATGATGGGGAAAAACGGCAGGTTCGGACAACTCAGCGCCACGCGGTCCCCTGGCTGGATCCCTTTGGCGACCAATCCGTGGGCAACCTGACTGGCCAGCGCATCAAGCTGAGCATAAGTGAGCCGGGTATCGCCACAGATCACGGCAGGTTTATCCGGTTTACAACGGGCATTTCTTTGCAGCGCGGCAGCAAGATTCATCATAGGTGACTACCTTGTCATTGTTTGAATTTCGTTGAAATATAAATTAAATATCCCTGATATTCAGGGATATTTAGCGTTTCTATCCAAATAATAACTAAAGAAGCCCAGGCGTGCTGTCAACGGACACTGAGCCGATTGTTAATAATCTGTGATCGGCATAACCACCGGTGACTCAACCGTGTGCAAATCTGTGATTTACACTGATACAGCGGTATGACATCCACATCATAGACTTCAATACTCCGAAGGTTGTGTCGCGCGACTCGACATCCAGCTGCTGTGAGCTGTTTCTCCCTGCTCCTCAAGCATCTGGACCAGATATTCAATAAACACTTTTACTTTCATCGGCATATAGTCCCGGCTGAGATAATATAAATATACCGCTTGATCGGGCGTACGCTGCGGTGGAGAAATCAGCGTCAGTTTGCCTTCTCTGACAAGGTCTCGCGCAAGAAAGTGAGGCATCAATGCGATGCCGACCCCTTGGCTGGCCAGCTGTGCCAACGCATATCCGTTGTCGACAATAATTTGATAGTCGGGCTGAATCTCAACCGCTTGATCATTTTGGGGGTAGGTGATCCCAAGTATGCGTCCCGATTGTCTGAACCGGTACAGTATCCAGCGATGCTGAGTGAGCTGCTCTGGGGAATTGGGTCTGCCGAACTGCGCCAGATAGGACGGACTCGCGAACATCCCCATATCAATAGGACAAAGTCGTCTTGCGATCAGGCTGCTGTCATTCAATTTTCCGCTGCGCACCGCAATATCAATACCGCCTTCCACGATATCCGTATATTCATCTGAGAAGCTGAGATCGAGCTTGATATCCGGATATCGCCGGCAAAACTCAGGGAGTAAAGGAACCACGTAATGCTGCCCAAATGAATGGGGCAAACTCACCTTCAGCGTACCTGTCGGTGCGATCGAACTTTGTGTCAATTGCGCTTCGCCGCTCTTGAGCAAAGCGAGGACCTCACGCGCAGTTTGCAAGTAGTTGGCGCCTGCCTCAGTCAGTTGTATTTGACGTGTTGTCCTGTGTAATAGTCGCACGCCCAGGCTTTTCTCCAGTCTTGAGATGGCCTTGCTGATCGTCGAGGGTGATTGGCCGGACTGGTTGGCCACGGCAACAAAACTGCCGTGCTCAACCAGTGAGACAAAGAGCTGTAACAAGTTTAGTTTATCCATCGCAGACTCAGATTGGTGAAAAATCTTCATTAGTAAAGTGACATACAGCGTATTTTTATACCACCTGATCTTTTTTAATATAGCGCAGAAATATCGCACGACTTACTCGTCACGCCAGATTGTTCAGTCGTACCTTAAAGCATGACAAGTCCAAACTGACAAAGATAATTCATTCTTATCAGTTAGTTGTGGTGATTCTTTTAAAATATTGAAAGAAACATAAAACAAACTGATTCACTCAAACAAGCGCACCAAAGCACCTACCCGTACTCGGAGGTTTTCATGACATTAATTCAACTTGAGCGTGACGTGATCTGCTTTGCCGGTGACTCAGGAGATGGCATTCAGTTACTCGGTGCTCGGTTCTCACATCACGCCGCGACATTGGGAAACGACGTGATGACGTTACCTGATTATCCGGCAGAGATCAGGGCGCCTGCTGGCACAATTTCGGGAGTTTCCGCATTCCAGATGCAGTTTTCTACAACTGACATCTATACAGCAGGTGACGAATTTTCAGTATTGATCGCTCTGAATGCAGCGGCACTGAAAAGCAAAATCACCGACTTGGTGCCTGGTGGTTTAATCCTGGCAGATGAAGAAGGGTTCAGTAAAAAGAACATTGCACAAGCCGGCTATCACGATAACCCTTTAAATGATGGCAGCCTGGCTGACCATCGTATCATTGTCGATAATTTTACCCGTTTAACGGTTCAGTCGCTTCAGGAGCTGAATTTACCTTCTAAACAAGTCAAGCGAAGCAAAAACTTTTTTGTACTCGGTATCGTCTTGTGGATCTACAACCGCCCACTGGCCCCGACCGTCAAATGGCTGCAAGAACAGTTTTCGGACAACCATCAAGTGATGGAAGCCAATATTCTGGCATTAAATGCAGGCTTCAATTATGCCGAAACAACAGAAATATTTGGTGAAAGTTTTTCAGTGGAAGCTGTACCCGAGAAAAGCGGGCTGTATCGTACGATTTCGGGAAATGAGGCATTATCACTGGGCTTTATTTGCGCAGCAGGAAAATTGCAGCGCCCTTTGTTTCTAGGCTCTTACCCCATAACCCCTGCGTCGGATATTTTGCATACCTTATCAAACTATCAGAATTTCGGTGTCAAAACCTTTCAGGCTGAAGATGAGATAGCGGCTGCCTGTGCTGCGCTTGGGGCTTCTTATGCCGGAGCTTTGGGCATAACGTCCACTTCCGGTCCCGGACTTTGTTTAAAAGCCGAAACACTCAACTTGGCGGTGATGACAGAACTGCCTCTGGTGGTGATTAATGTGCAGCGAGGCGGCCCGTCGACCGGGTTACCCACGAAAACAGAGCAGTCCGATCTTATGTTTGCCATGTATGGTCGTAACGGTGATTCCCCTTTGCCTGTTTTAGCTGCGGCTTCCCCGGCGGACTGCTTTCACATGGCGCTGGAAGCCAGCCGGATTGCGACAACCTTTATGACCCCCGTGATATTGCTCAGCGACGGTTACTTAGCCAATGGTTCTGAATCCTGGCTGGTCCCCGATCCTGAGGAGATTACATTGGAAGTGGTGAAACCAAATCCGGATGCTGAGCCATTTTATCCTTATCAACGCGATCCTGTGACCCGAAGCCGCCCTTGGGTCACACCAGGCACCAAAGGGAAAATGCACCGTATCGGCGGGCTGGAAAAGCAATCCGTGACAGGAGAGCCTTCGCACGATCCCGACAATCATCAGCAGATGACGCAAGAACGTGCAGCGAAAATTGCCGGGATCAGTGCATTTATACCCGAACAGCTATTCACCGGGAGTCCTGACGATCATCTGCTCATCCTGAGTTGGGGTAGCACGCATGGTGCTGTCACGACCGCGGTCAAACAGCTTCGGGAGCAAGGGATGGCGATCGCTCACGCCCATTTGCGTTACCTGAATCCGTTTCCTGCCAATTTAGCCGCGATCATTGCCGAGTTTGAACATGTCCTAGTGTTTGAACTTAATGATCAACAGCTGGTGAAACTGATCCAAGCAGAATTTGCAATTCAGGCCCGGAGTGTCACTCAGGTAACCGGGCTACCGTTTAAAGTCAGAGATATTGTGAAATCGGTGATTGACTATTCCGGGGAGATCAATGATGGGCGTTGAAGTACTGAACAGAAAAGACTTTGCCTCTGCAACGCAGATTAAATGGTGTCGTGGTTGCGGTGATTTCAATGTACTGAAAACAATGCAGGCTGTGCTTGTAAAAACGGGGCGAACGCGTGAAAACAGTGTCTTTATTTCAGGCATCGGTTGTTCATCCCGTTTTCCCTATTATCTGGACACTTATGGCTTTCACACGATTCATGGCCGCGCTCCGGCGATTGCCACGGGCGTGAAAGCGGTCAATCCGGATCTGGATGTGTGGGTGATCACCGGTGACGGTGATGCGCTCAGTATTGGGGGAAATCATTTTGTCCATGCCATCCGGCGCAATCAGGATATTAAAATCCTGTTGTTCAACAATGCCGTTTACGGCCTGACCAAAGGCCAGTTTTCTCCAACGAGTTCACAGGGGGCAGTCTCGAAGTCCAGCCCGTTGGGCTCTCCCGATCATGCATTAAGGCCATTGGCGCTGGCGGCTTCAGCAGATGCAACCTTTATTGCTCGGACATCAGACAACGACCCTGCCCATATGACAATGGTATTCGAGGCGGCTGCGAATCATCAAGGGACAGCGGTTGTTGAGATCTTGCAAAATTGTGTAATTTTCAATGATCAGGTTCACGAACCATACAATGGCGTGAACAACCGTGATGAACAATTACTTTACCTGAAAAATAATGAGCCACTGCTATTTGGTAAAGATCAATCCAATGCATTGGTGAGTGATGGCTTTGGTTTCAAGGTCGCAAAGGCAAACAACGCCTGCCGCCTGGTCCATGATCCAGCGGAAGAGAACGCTGCTTATACATTTGCGTTAGCCAGCCTGAGCTACCCAGAGTTCCCTGTACCGGTTGGTATTTTTCGTCAGATTCAGCGGCCAACCTTTGATCATGTCTTAACCAAACAGCAAAGCATCGCAATTCAAAAGAATGGTCCTGGCGATTTAAAGGCACTGTTACAAAAAAATAGTTATCAGCGGTTGATTTAATCACATCCCGAAAAAGCAACCGTTGAAAGATTCATCTTTCAACGGGGCATGATCAATTGGCCTGAATCTATTTATTTGGGGCATCTATTTTGACGGATAAATATGAGAATTAAGAACAGGCCATAAAATGAAAAACAGCACAAAAATAAATGAAGATATCACACCGACGCCATTACCAGAGGGCACTGTCGTACTCCATGATAGCAACAACATATTTTGGGGTGAGGTATCTTCTACGTGTCGTGGAATATCAAAATCTCCACGACATCCAACGCTTGAAATCAATCTCGTTGACCCATGCTCCGGAAAAGCATTCCGCCTGAAAGGCACAGCTGAATGTCTTGAGATGAACTCAGCGGCGGTTGGCGAACTCAGCCTGAAAGCATCTCAGCATTGCAAGCAGTTCTTTAACGGAGAGTTCGCGCGGCATGATCCGGCAGATTTCGAGTTCATCGGATCCAAGCTGTGTCCATTCGCTCAGCGAGCCGTGATCACCTTCCTGCATAAGCAAGTGGACTTTCGTATTCGCTATGTCGATCTGTCAGATCCGCCGGATTGGTTCTTGACGCTTTCTCCCAACAAGAAAGTGCCGCTATTAGTCGTCAATAATCGTGATGTTATCTTCGAGTCGGCCGTGATTAATGAACTCATTGATGAACTGACACCGAATCGCCTGCAACCGAATGACCCGATTCAAAATGCACAAAATAGAAGCTGGGTTGAATTCAGCTCGGCATGTTTTATAGACACTCTACACATGACAACAGCCAAAACTGAGGCATCATTTTTCGAGGTGGTCCGAAGCAATATGTCTAAGCTCAAAGAAGTCGAAAAGATTCTTGGGGACGGGCCGTACTTTAATGGTGCAGCGTTTTCTCTGGTCGACGCTGCTTTTGCACCTCTTTTCATGCGCTTACAGTTTATCGACCAATATCGGCCTGTATTCGACGAAACAGCAATACCGAAAGTGGCACGGTGGATGAAACAATTACTGGCATGTACGGCTGTTACCCATTCGGTCGTCCCTGAGTTTCATGAGCTCTACAAAGCGCTGATCTGGAAGCGACAGGGCTATTTATCACATTATCTTACTCATATTGATAAACGTCCGTGCATCCAGCCTTCTCTTTATTAGTTTTTTTATGAGTCTCTACTTATCGGGATGCTCCAGAGCGAGTCCATCTTTATGCTAAGAGCGCGAGCTGAAGGGAGCCACTCTCCGGTTTGAATACCCCTTGTACAATGGCAGCGTGAATACGCTGACACACATGTTTATAGTCAAATTATTTGGGCTTGTGTTTTTTATTGATCCTATGGCTCCTAAAAATTGAGAACTTATGGCCCTTATTGTGAACCTTGATTCTTTATACCAAATTATCTATGGCAACAGTATTTATCCTAATTATTCTGGAGGAGCACATGAATATCTTATTAGTCAACAGCAGTCCGAGACAGCATCAGTCCTGCACCTATCTCCTGGCTCAGACTATCATTCAGCAATTGTCGAAGGAGAGTGCTGTTGAAGTGACTGAAACAGATGCAACAAAGTTACCTCATCTTGATGCTGATTATTCAATGGCTGTTTGTTCGCCCGGTTTGATGCATGATGAGTCAAATGGCAGTTTAGCACTCTCAAATCAACTGATTTCCGAGCTAATCAACGCTGATTTCGTGATCATCGCTTCTCCTATGCATAACTATTCTTTACCTTCTGCTTTAAAAAGCTGGGTTGATCATGTGGTTCGAGCTGGACGTACGTTTAATATTTCGCCGACAGGAAAACATGGCGTATTAAACGACAAACCAGTTTATGTCCTTGTTTCGTCCGGCGGAAGGTTTTCTGGAAAAGAGGCTTACCAAGCTGACTTTTTTACTCCTTATATGAAAGAAGTCATGACGACAATAGGATTGAAGAATATTCAGTTTTTTACCATTGAAGGCACTGTCGGAAGCCATGAAGCCGTACGGGAAAAAATTGAATCAGTGCAGAATCAAGTGAAATACCATCTGGAAAATGCCTTGGTGTAGCGAAAAAGTACACTTTCAATTATCCCATTAAAGCCACCTGTCTCATCATGACAAGTGGCTTTAATAAACTTAAGTGAATATTGACCAGTATTACCCTATAGAACAATACTCAGCGATAAAATTTTACAAAATAGCCTCTAAGTAACTGTTCCTAAATTTAGAACACTGGCAAGAAGAAATTGAAGGGAACTCGTAGCGTTTGTGCGATCTGATCAGTCCCAACCATACAAAACTCACAAAACAGTACCGAGTGCCATGATTCTATCATTACCCGACCGGGCAGAACGACGCCGTATGGCATAAGAGCAGGAGAAAAATAGCGTTGACGTCATCGTCTCTTGTAAATGTCCTTGGTCACCACTTTCGTTCATTTATAAGGTATTCATCAATGATGTACTGGATAAGCGCCAATGAAACTTCATATTTTCCCAGGGGTAATACATGCAATCACCCGGAACTCCCTTGTCATATGGGCCTGATCACTAAACCCAAATTGTTGAGCAACATCGGCCAGATTTTCATTTTTGTGCTGCCGTAAAAAGCTGACTGCTTTTTTCACCCTTAAAATACGCTGATAATGTTTTGGCGTCATTCCCAGCCAGAATTGAAAAAGACGCTCGATCTGCCGTTGGCTGAGTTGAATATTCTCGTTCAGCTGCCCTGGCGCTTCACCTATTTCAATGCCTTTCAGCGCTCGTTCCAGAGAGACCGGAATCACGTTGGTAAAACTCAGGTTATTTTCTGTCCACCGGTATAAAGCATCAATCTGACCAGTGTTATCT
Source organism: Photobacterium sp. MCCC 1A19761 (assembly GCF_037389125.1). Lineage (NCBI taxonomy): Bacteria > Pseudomonadati > Pseudomonadota > Gammaproteobacteria > Vibrionales > Vibrionaceae > Photobacterium > Photobacterium sp. MCCC 1A19761. The sequence goes on along the minus strand of NZ_JAZGTF010000029.1, from coordinate 53,117 downwards.
TTTTGCATCCGGAGTTCGGCGTAGATTTGATAGAGGTGATACTGTTCATCTTCTGCCGGAGATAAGCACGTTGGTTTGTCAAAATGTTGCCCTAATACGCCATAACCAATGGCCGGATGAAAGCGAATTCCGGCTATCTTAGACCCAGGAGAGAGAACAATGTTTTCTGACACCTTCTTGACCGGAAGCATGATGACACCCTGTGGCAGAGCTTCATGACCAATTTTCACGTCACCGGCAAGGTTAAACAAAATGCCACTGCCCGCATCAGTATATAAGGGCTTCACAACCGGATCGGATTGAAGTTCGGAGACCGATGCTAACCAGATCCCTTGCACAAACGCAGACAGCTGCCCCGATGGTTGAGACAGCTGAAAGTTAAATGCTTGATGAGCTAATTTACTGTGGCTTATAGCTACCTACCTCAGGCTTAAATGTTTTAGCAATTCGATTCCAGCTGTTGATGGCATTAATTGCAATGGTTAAGTCTACAACGGCCTGTTCACCTAATTTCTTTACGACTTTCTCGTATCTATGATCTTCGACTGGCTTACCTGAAGTCAATAGCTCTGCCCAATCCAAGGCTGCAATTTCAACCTCTGAATAAAAAGGCATATCACGCCACGCACTTAAACCAATCAGACGCTCCTGGGACTCCCCTTGTTCAAGCGCATCTTTGCTGTGCATATCGATACAAAAGGCACATTGATTGATTTGTGACACTCTCAGTTTCACCAATTCCCAGACACGAATGGTCACAGTTCCCGACACGCTAAATTGCTCTCGCAAGTAACCTTCCTGACTCATCAGAATCTGCATAGCTTTGGATGCAAGGCCGTAGTAGTTTGCACGTACAGTCATCTCTTATCTCCTCATTGATTGTGGAATAACAAGATAGCTTATCGTTCAGAACAGATATTGAATATTTCCGACACGCCATCGCTCAAATGGGTGACAGATAAACGGCTTAAGCGAGGGCATAGACCATGAGATTTTTCCGGCTTTTCGAAGCAATGCATAATATCGCCTCGAAAAGCATCATGATCATCCCCCCTATCGTTCAACCGTTGGAGCAAAGATCAATGAAAAGGATCAGTTTTCCGCAATGGGTGGAAAACTGACCCGCTTGCCGGTGGATTGCAAAATCGCGATTTCGCTCGGCTTGCCTTCTTCATCGAGCCTGAGCTCCCCAATCGCGCTGTGGTTGACCAGACGACGTTTGCCCGGTGTGTCCGGATCCCGCTTCAGAATCTTCATGCGTTTGCGCTTGGTCAACCAGTTCAGCGGCGAATGCGGACTGTACAGCGCCCGGTCCATCAGATCGCAAAACCGCAGCAACGCCCGGGGGAACTCATTTTTCAGGCCACTGGAGGTGATCTGAAAAATATTCGGGCTGCAGCGCCGAAAACGAAGCTTGATGTCATAGGCGAAGGAATAATGCACATCACCGGACAAAATCACGAAATTGGTCGGCGTTTTGGTATGGGAAAAAATACTCAGCAACGTATTGGCCGAACCGGGATGGGCCATCCAGTTTTCAGCATCAACCATCAAGGGCTGTCCCAGCCAACTGACCACCCGCTGCAAAGTCTCGATGAACTTGACCCCGAAAATCGGGGCCGCCGAAACAATAATGACCGCCGGTTCACGCAGCAGGGACTGTTGTAATTCGGTCAGCGCTTCCCAGTCCATCAACCCCGAGGGTTTGTTCATTTTCGATTCCGAGCGCCAGCGCCGGGTCCGGGTATCCAACACCAGCATTTTCGGCGTGGTGTCGATGGTATAGTGCCATTGTTCGAACCGATACAACACGTCAATGAAACGATCCTGGTGCGCAGCCGTCGGCTCGGCAAAAAAAGTCGTCGCCAGCGCCATAAATTCATCATCAAACGAGGCCGGATCATTGCCCCAGCCTTGGCAAAGCCAGTAACTGAGCAGACCGTTGCCAATGATCCGCCGCGCCAACGGATGACCGTAGGCTGCTTTTTCCCACCCCACCGTCAGGTTCCAGTCATCCGTGACATCATGATCATCAAAAATCATGTAGGTCGGAATATGTGCCATCAGGCGCTGAACCTGGGGTAAACCGTCGACAAACGCGTCAATATGCGTTTTTTCTTCCTGCCAGTGCTGCTGCCACTTCTCGGCCAGCACCTCGCCGCCCCAGCGAAAGCCGCATTGCTGCAATCGCGCCCGGTTGGTCAGCTGCCACAGCACCGGCGACCAGACCAGCAGGTACATGGCGAAAAATTCACTCAGCCCCATCAGGTGATTTTCATTTTCCCGCGAACTGAATACCGGTTTGCTGCGATGGGGCAGCCATTTCATCAGCGGGTGGTCATCCGACAACCCATAACCGCTGTCGACATAGTGCGGCAGGATTTTATCGCGGCCATAAAAGTTATGCGGGTGCTCATACAGGGCAGCAGTATCGGACACAGGCCCGTCGGGGAACGTCTCACCCGGCAACCCCAGCAGAGCAATCACCTGCTGGATCACATCCAGCGTTGGCCCGGCAACGTGATCGGCATAGATCTGATCGCCGCTCATCATCAACAGCGCCGGCCGATCGGCAATGGCAAGGGCTGAAACTTTTTCATCTGCGGCCACCAGACTGTCCCGGCTCGGATGATGGGGATTGCGGCAAGAGCCGTGCATCACGTAGTCCGCCCGGCGTTTAATGATCAAAGACAAACGCTGCGACTGCGGATACAGCAGCGTAGGCACCAGCGCCGTCAATTCGCCATCCTGGGTCTGCAACTGGTATTCCAGGGGCGTTTCCACCGGAAAATCCCCGCGGAATGTAGCCTGAACGATCCAGGCAGACTGACCTATCTGCAGCTGCGACGCTTCGCTGAGGTCCGCCAGATAAAACGGGTCGCCCTCTCCCGGCAGGTAAAGAGAAAATTGTCCCTGAAGCGGCGCTGTTGTCGCCAGCCAGATCGTCAGCTCGGATGCCGTGCATTTTCGCAACACCGGTCCAGCCAGAATCAGCGGTAAGGATGGCGCAGAATTTTCACAAGATTGCATGACGGGCAATGGCGACTCCTTTGAGGTTTGATAGGGGCATCATACCGCATCAGCCTCCTCTTTTTGCTAAGAAAACGTCAGGTTACACACGGCCGCTGTGGCGGGGAAACATCTCCCGCAGCGCGTCATACATCCAGGTCATCACAATGCCTTTGCCCTGATCCCGGCGCTTGACGACCCCCATTTCAACCAACACCGAGTCCGGAATATGCTCGGTCGACAGCTCAACCAATGCATCGGCATACCACGCCTCCCGGGCGACATGCTCCGGGATCAGCGCCCAGCCGAGCCCGCGGATCACCAGCGCCGTGATGTAATAGTAACTGTCGATGTGCCAGTGATTGGGTGAAATCGGCCGGGCCGGCACTTCCCCCATTCGATCCCGGATCACCAGTTGGCGATACGCGTGTAGCTCAGTCAGGGTCGGCGTCGGTTGGGTCGCCAGCGGGTGGTTTGTTGCCACCACCAGCGCCTGATGAAACTGGCCAATCGGCATGAATTCCAAATTTTCCGGCGGCGGCTTCAGGCGGAATAAAATGCCGAGATCAGCCCGCTGCTCACTCACCCAACGGGCAATATCGTCCTGGGAGCCATTAATGATGGTCAGCTTCAACAGCGGGAAACGCTCAGCGACCCGCAGGAAAAAGTTCTCGAACGAAGTAATGGGCACCGCTTCGTCCATGGCCACGGTCAGGGACACCTCTTCACCGGTCGAGGCTGTCATCGCCCGGGCCTGCATGCGCTGACACTGGGCCAGCACCGCCTGCGCTTCAATCAGCATCTCCCGTCCCTGCGGGGTCAGCACCGGCAGCCGGGCACTGCGGTCAAACAGATCAAAACCAAGATCAATTTCCAGATTGGTGATCGCCGTACTGATCCGTGACTGTGCCTTGCCGATCTGTCGCGCCGCCGCAGAAAATGAACCGCATTGCGCCGCGGCCGCAAAAGCTTCCAATTGATCCAAGGTCCAGTTCATGTGCGTCTCTCTGTTCTCATCTTCTCATGCGCAATCAATACACAATCAATGCGCCATATTCACCCGCTAGCTCAACCCGGCGGCTCTGCCTGACAGATCTGTTCGCCGGATCTATCTGCCAATCTATCCGCCAATCCATCCGAATAGCGGATGGATACTAACTTTAATCAATCCGGATTGCGTACATAATGTCGCACATTCCTGCTTCAAGACACAAGATTATGCAACAGCTAAACAACACAACATATTCCGTGCGCCGGACCTTCTGGCGCTATACCCTTCCTTCCGTCGCCGCGATGCTGGTCAATGGCTTATATCAGGTCGTGGACGGTATCTTTGTCGGTCACTATATCGGGGCGGACGGTCTGGCCGGCATCAATATGGCTTGGCCGATTGTCAGCCTCTTGATCGGATTGGGCTTGTTAGTCGGCTTGGGATCAGGCAGCCTGATTTCCATCGCTCGGGGTGAAGGCGCGACGCAAACGGCCCGGACGACCCTGTCGACCGGCCTGGGCTTGATGGTTTTGCTCGGGGGGCTCATGATGATCCTGCTCGCAGCATTCGGTCCGGCCCTGATGATGGCTCAGGGCGCAACCGGCGCAGTACTGCTCCAGGGCATCGAATATATCGACATTTTTGCCTGGGGCGCGGTCTTCACCATTGCCGCCGGTGCCCTGCCGATGCTGGTGCGAAATGATGACAGTCCGAACCTGTCGACAGGGATCATGTGTCTTGGCGCCGGGCTCAACATCCTGCTGGACTACCTGTTGATTGGGGTCATGGCGCAGGGGTTGGCCGGGGCTGCACTCGCCACCATCCTGTCTCAGAGTGCTGTCAGCCTGATTGCCCTGGGTTATTTCTTTTCATCCAGGAGTGCATTGCGACTGACTTGGCGGAGCCTGTCTTTTCGCGTTTCGCTGGCGCTGAAGTCCATGGGATTAGGCATGTCCGTCCTGTCCATGTACGCCTACTTCGGTTTTGTGGTCGCGGTGCACAACCGACTGTTCATGGACTACGGCACCACCACACATGTTGGTGCGTTTGCAGTCATCGGTTACCTGATGGCAATCTATTACCTGTTGGCAGAAGGGATTGCCGGCGGGATGCAACCGCCCATCAGCTATTATGTCGGCACGCGGCAAGTCGCATCAATCAAAACCACCTTGCTGCTGGCGATCAAAGTGACGGTACTGACCGGCCTGGGCTTTGTCGCTGTATTCAACTTATTTCCGGAAACCATCCTGGGCTGGTTTATCCAGAACGATCCAGCTCTGATGGAGACCACAGTGCACGGCCTGAAGCTTCATTTGTTCGCCCTGTATCTCGACGGCTTCCTGGCCCTTGCCTCTGTGTACTTCATGGCAGTGAATCAAGGCGGTAAAGCACTCGTGATTTCAGTCGGTAATATGCTGGTTCAACTGCCTTTCCTCTACCTGCTGCCGCAATGGTTTGGCCTGGACGGAATATGGCTCAGCATGCCGCTTTCCAATATTGTGCTGTTTGCGGTGGTGGCGCCAATGGTATGGCTGGATATCAGCCAAAGACAGCTGCAACGCCGCCCGGCCAGCGTTTAACAACCGTCACTGCGGTTCCCGTCATTTCCCACCCCACGGGAAGTGACGGGCTGTAGCCATACGTTTCCCGTTCCAACCTCACCCTTCCAAACGGGATTAAGAATGATTATTATTAACCATCAGAGATCAGCGCCAGTTAAAACAGATCCAAGCCTTTGGTGCTCCCATATTCAGCAACCACAAAAAGAGGCAGCTTGATACTGCCGCTTTACAATGTAAATACAATGAATCAAATGCAGGCTTACCAGCGCTTATTTCAGCTCACGGAGCAGTTCATTCCGATCATGAAGGGAGAGCTGGACTTAACGTGTGCGCCGGACATCCAATCGGAGACGAAGCTGGATCCTCAGCAGCAGGATTTTCAGCAGCAAGATCCTCAGAAAAATCAGCCGAAAATCATTGCCGGGCAGGCTGAAACCGACGCGCATTTTCAGGCGCTCTACCAATTCTGGGAAGCGACGCATCCGGAGGCCGGCCATCCCTATTGGCTGACCCGAAGCTGGTTAATGAGCATCTGGCAGCCGGTCTACCTGGCCGTGTTCAGTGTCTACCTGCTGAAAGCAGTGCCGAACCTGAAAAACATGAGTCAGCACTATGCCGAAGGCGTGGTCGCCGGATATCACCTGGCACCGGAGGAGCTGACTGAGGGAGATGACAGCCAGCTCATCCAAAACGCCTGCGCGCACCTCATCGCCCTTGTGAATCATTTCCAGCACCACTTTAACGCTTTTACCCGGCTTCGCCCGGGCATGACCCGCCCCCTGCTGGCGGACAGCGTTCTGGAAGCGCTGGCTGCACTGGCGAATCACTTCCCCGATGCCGCCCCAGGCGACTTAAAAACTCATGCCCGGATGTGGCTGGCCGAGCTGGCGCTGGCATCGCGTCATCTGGACAGCCTGAGCCAAGTCGCTCCAAAGCAGAACGATAGTTCGCCATGTTGGCAAGTGGCGCGGATCAGCTGTTGCATGCATTACCGCCGCCATGACGGCAAACTCTGCGCCAACTGCCCGCGCGCACAGGCGAAAAACCAACGCGCTGAGTCCCGTACCGGCACTTGTGAGCGCCGACAATCGTAATCGGCCGTTGTGGCCAGAAATGCGCCGCGCTATCTCAGCTCCAGACCCGACTGACCAACACCGCGGCAATGTACAGGCCAATCCCGTATGAGGTATGCGCCACCAGGCTGCGGAACCGCATCAGGTTCGGGCTCGGCGTTTTCGATGCCGCAATCCCCGCCCCCATCCCGGGCTGAAGAATCAAATACGGTGCCAACACCGTGACCACCCCGGTCATCAGCGCCGGCATCAACGTCGGGTTCACCGCCCATTCCAGCCCGACGATGCCCAACAAGACCGCAGCGAAAATAATCCCAATCAGATAATGCGCGACCCAGCCAATCACGGTTTCACCGGGGATCGGCGCCGAATTGGCAATCCCCTGATGGATCAGCTGTCCCCGGGGAATATGGCCCAGCCAGCGTCCCACCATCGAATAATTCAGCGACGGGATTTGCCACAAACGACGTTGCGCCCAAGCCCAACCATCCATCACCAGCGTGGCCCCGGCCCCAATTAACACCGAACTTCCAACCCATTGAACCAGATCGATCATTGCGATTTCCTCCATCGCTATCCTTTCCTGATGACCAACTTCCGTCTGCACTTCAACAACCCGGCAACCACTCGACGATCGTCAGCTCACCTGCTAATATAACATTCAATTGAATTATTGAATGATGAATAAGTGGCTGTTTTATGTCAAGTCTTCACGACAATCCGCAAACACAAATTTTTACGGAACTGGCTGAGCTGGCCCGCTGCCTGGGAAATGCACACCGGCTGGCCCTGCTTGAGCATATTGCCCAGGGGGAGCGCCCGGTCGATCGGCTGGCGGCGCTGAGTGGCTTGTCCGTTGCCAATACCTCTCAGCATCTGCAGCATCTGAAACGGGCCGGGTTTGTCTCCACCCGGCGCGAAGGCAAACAAATTTATTACCGCCTGAGCAGCGGTCCGATAGAACCGCTATTGAGCGCTTTACGTCAGTGCGCCGAGCATAACCGGGCTGAGGTGCAGCGATTGATCGCCGACAGCTACCAGCGCCCGGACAGCCTGGAAGCCATTTCCCGCGACGAGCTGCTCACCCGGATGCGCGAATCCAGTGTCACCCTGCTGGATGTCCGGCCACAGGAAGAGTTCGCTCTGGGCCATATCCCGGGTGCCGTTAATATTCCGATTGATGAGCTGGCAAGTCGTTTCGCGGAGTTGCCATCCGATCAAACCGTCATCGCCTACTGTCGCGGCCCCTATTGTCTGCTCTCGGTAGATGCCATTGACATATTAGCGAAACAGGGACGTACTGCGCTCCGGCTGAAAGAAGGGTATCCGGACTGGAAAGCCGCAGGGCTGGCCATTGAAACACCCAATCAACCGGAGTGAGCAGGATACAGGCAGAAACGGTGAGAAATGCGCAGGTGCTATTGGTGCAGAAACTATTGGCGCAGAAGCGATTGGTGCAGGAGCTATTGTGTAGGAGCGATAGGAAACAAACAGAAGCTGTGAGTGACGGCAGCAAGTGCCTGAACAATAAAAATCCCCCCGGGCCAGAGAAACCGTGACCCGGGGGCGAAAAGCACATCAAATTACTTGTTCACCTCACACGCCTGCGCGGCACGCTGCGCAGATGGTTCAGCGGTGCCCTGAGCGGCGTTTTTAGCCGCCTGGCGTTTGTCCTTGAGCGCAGTGAATAGCGGCAACATCAACGCTAACACCGCAAAGATCATGATGCACAGCGTCAGCGGACGCTCCCACAGGAAAGCGTAACTGCCATCGGACAGCGTCAGGGATCGGCTCAGGTTCTTCTCCAGAATGTCGCCGAGAATAAAGCCCAGCAGCATCGGGGCCATCGGGAAGTTCAGCAACTTCAGGAAAGTCGCAATCACGGTAATGATCACCATCATCTGGATATCAAAAGCATTGAAGCTGACCAGATACACCCCGGTGATCGAGAAGAACAGAATCAAGGGGATCAGGATCGGACGTGGGATCACCAACAGACGCGAAATATACGGGATCAGCGGCAGATTCAGGATCAGCAGCACAATATTGCCGAAATACATCGAGATAATCACCGACCAGAACACATCCGGGTGATCCACGAACAAACGCGGGCCAGGCTGGATACCGTACGCAATCAAGGCGCCCAGCATGATCGCCGTGGTGCCGGAGCCCGGGATCCCCAAGGTCAGCAACGGCACAAACGAACCGGTCGAGGCGGCGTTATTGGCCGACTCCGGCGCTGCCAGACCACGCAGGGCACCCTTACCGAATTTCTCTTTCTCCGCCTTCGGCGCCAAGTTGCGCTCCATCCCATAACTCAAAAATGAGGCGATGGTCGCACCGGCGCCCGGCAGGACGCCCACCAGAAAACCGAAAAATGAGGAGCGGGTGATCGTCGGGGCCACATGCTTCACTTCATCTTTGCTCAGCTTCATGCTGCCCAGTGAGTCCATATCCATCTGCGGCTCAGCTTCTTTGTGCTCACCACGCAAGACGGTCATCACCACCTCGGTCAAGGCAAAGGTCGCCATCGCGAGCAGCAGGAAGCTGATCCCGTCAATCAAATCCATATTGCCGAATGTAAAGCGCGGACTGCCGGACATCACATCAACCCCGACCGTCGCAATCATCAGGCCGAAGACCGTCATCATCATCGCCTTGAGCACCTGGCCCTTGCCGGAAAATGCCGCCACAGCGGTCAGACCCAGCACCATCAGGGCAAAGTAATCACTGGACTGAAAACTGAGCGAAACTTTCGCCAGCGCCGGAGCTGCAAACAGCAACACAATCGCCCCGATGGTCCCGCCGGTAAACGAAGAGTATGCAGCCAGCGCCAGCGCCTTACCGGCCTGCTTCTGCTGGGCCAGCGGGTAGCCGTCAAACGCGGTGACCACGGTACTGGCACAACCCGGGGCATTGATCAGGATCGACGAGGTCGAGCCGCCGAAAATGGCGCCATAGTACACCCCGGCCATCAGGATAATCCCGGAAGACGGGTCCAGACCATAAGTGATCGGGATCATCAGCGCGATGGCAGAAATGGGGCCCAAACCGGGCAGCATGCCGATGAAGGTTCCGGCAAAACAGCCGACAATCACCATCAGCAGATTAAAGGGCATCACCGCTGTACTCAGTCCCGACAAAATTCCATCAAACATTGCTTATCCTCCGATGATCGTGCTGAACACACGACCGGGCGCTAAATAGATATCCAGCAACTGCGTCAGGACGAACCAGAAACCGACCGCAAAGGGCACGGACGCCAGCAGCAGGATTTTGGGCCGCCGCTCTCCCAGCAGCCAATAGCCGCCGCACAGAAACAACGCTGTCGCGATCAGAAACCCGACCCACTCCAGCGAAAGGGCAAATACCACCATCAGCAGCAACAACTTGCCAACCAGGATAAAGTCATAGCCACTCAGTGACAGACGATCGTGGCTCGCCCGACTCGCCGTGACCAACTGGCACACCGAAAACAGGATCCCGAGCCCCGCCAGTGCGGTCGGCAGGGTTCTGGCATGAAACGGTTCATATTCATCACCGGGAAACAGCACAATCTGATTTGCGTAGTAGCCGTAGGCGACGGAAAAGCACAAAAACACCAAACCACCGATGTGATCTTTGGTTACCGTCATGGGTGAGTCCTCACATTACTTATTCATTCAGGAAGAAGAGAAAGCGCAGGGCGGCGACTGACCGCCCCTGCGCGAGAAGGGATTAATTCAGAAAGCCGAGCTCTTTCATCAGGCTGCCAATCTCTTTTTCCTGCTGCTCCAGAAAGGCTTCAAACTCTTTACGTGGCTTGTAGATCTCGGTCCAGCCGTAACGGTCGCGCACGGCAGCCCAAGCCTCAGTGTTGTACATTTTTTCAAGGACTTCGGCATACTCGGCGGCACGTTCGTCGCTGATTTCCGGTGAGCCGAAGAAGCCGCGCCAGTTGACGAACGTGGCATCGTAGCCCAGCTCCTGCAGCGTCGGGACATCCGGAGCAGCGGTTGAACGCTTGTCTCCGGTCATCGCCAGGATCCGAACCTCGCCTGCTTCCGCCAACACCAGGGCTTCACTCAGGCCGGTCGACAGCACCTGCGTTTCCCCCGACAACAGACCTGCCATCGCCTTACCGCCAGCATCATAGGCCAGATATTTCACCCGGCGCGGATCCCCACCGGCCGCTTTGAAGGCCAGCGCGGCGACCAGATGGTCCATACTGCCGCGCGCAGAGCCACCCGCGACCGACACAGAGCGCGGATCCTTTTTATAGTCATCAACCAGTTGCGTGAAGCTTTGGTATTTCGAATCTTTCGCTACCACAAACGCAGCATAATCACCCACGGTAGCAGCAATCGGTGTCAGATCGCGGAACGATTGCGGAAAAACTTTGGCAAGAGAGCGGATCACAATCGGCGTCGAGTTCACCATCAGCGTATCCTGTGACTGCTCAGCGGTTTTGATCAAATAGGCAATAGCTTTACCACCGCCGCCACCGGACATATTTTCATAGGAGACTTTGTCCACCAGCTCCGATTTAGACAACGCTTCACCGATCCCGCGAGCTGTGCTGTCCCAGCCACCCCCTGCGCCGCCCGGCACCAAAAAATGTACCGTATCTACACTGGCCTGCGTCCCGAAGCTGAAGGCGGAAGCCACCACAGCCGCGAGTACCGAAACACGTTTACGGGAAATGAACTGAGTAAGCATAAGGGTTCCTCATGAAATGGTTATTGGTTCCTTCATAAAGAACAGTAATCCGCCGGGTGAATGTTTAAAAGATTGTAAAAATAGTGTGAATAACGAGCATTTCGGCCGTTTTGTTCATATTGTTCACTGCAAGAAAAAAGCAACACGGGTAGACTATCCCCATGATGACACCGAAGGTGAAAGGAGTTCACCACCACCATGCGTCAGTTGCTCTCATTACGCCGATTGCGGCTAAAACCACGTATGATATTGATTTTAGGGATTATTGCGATTCTACAAACCGGTGCGCTCGGTTATTTTGCGATCAATTATCTCGATAAAGTTCTCAACGAACAGATCGGCCAGCAAGCCATGCGGGTTGCCATGGCGATCGCCGCTACCCCGGATGTCATCGATGCCGTGGCCGAAAAGAACACAACATTTCTGCAACCCTTGAGCCATAAACTGGCCCAGGCGGCCGAAGCCCGATTCGTGGTATTCGGGGACGCCGAGGGCATTCGCCTCGCCCACCCGCTCCCCGAACGTATCGGCCACCCGATGGCCGATGACGAGGGAGACACCAACGACCCCGCGCTGCGCCACGGCCAGGCTTATGTGTCGGAGGCGCTCGGCAGCGTTGGCTGGTCGGTACGCGGCAAAGCGCCGATTTTCAGCCACGACGGCAGCACGGTGATCGGGATTGTCTCGGTCGGTTACCTGCTGGACACCGTCGAAGTCATTGTCAGCCACCATACCGGCTCCATGCTTGTGGCGATTGTGGCCGCATTCCTGTTCAGCGTCGGCACCGCGATTTTATTTGCCAACCATTTTCGCAAAGCGATTTTCAACTTAGAACCCGAACAAATCGCCCGGATGTTCCAGGAGCGCAACGCAACACTCGAAACTGTTCGCGAAGGGATTGTCGCCATTAACCAGACCGGCCACATCACCACCTTCAACCATGCCGCCATCAAGACCCTGGAACTGCCGGACGATCGCGCCTACATCGGCCGCCACATTACCGAAGTGCTGCCCGACACCGGCATGCAGGAAGTGCTGGATCAAGGCCAGCCGCATTTCGACCACGATATCTGGCTGCACGACCACAACCTGATCGTGAACCGGATCCCCCTGCTTCAGGACGGCGAAGTCACCGGCGTCGTCTCCAGTTTCCGACTGAAAAATGAAGTGGATTTGGTCAGCCGCAAACTGACCCGGATCAAGCAGTACGCCGAAACCCTGCGCAGCCAGGCCCATGAATACAACAACAAGCTGCACACCATCGCCGGGCTGATCCAGATTGATGCCAAAGAAGAAGCCCTGGCGGTGATCGGCCAGGAAACTGTCAGCCACCAGGCGTTTATCCAGCAACTGATGCAGGTCACCTCAGACAGCGTGCTGGCCGGGTGCCTGCTCGGCAAGTACAACCGGGCCAAGGAGCTGGGGCTGGAACTGGCCATTGACGAAAACAGCCAAATGTCCGATCTGCCGGACCCGCTGCCGCGCGAACAACTGGTCAGCATTTTGGGTAACCTGATCGACAATGCCCTGGAAGCCACCTTAAACCATTACGGACCGGGCGGCACCGTAACCCTCTGCTTTTCGGACTATGGCAAAGAACTGATTTTTGAAGTCAATGATCAAGGCGCGGGACTGACCCCGGAAGAAGCCGAGAAAATTTTCACCCGCGGCTATACCACCAAACCCCAGGGCGGTCACGGTATCGGCCTGGATCTGGTGCGCAGCCAGGTTGATCACCTGGGCGGCCTGATCACCGTCGAGCCCGGCGAACCTGGCGGTTCCGGCGCGCCTGAACCGCACAGCGGCAGCCGCTTTACGGTGTATCTGCCCAAACAAACCTGGCGAGAGCTGGCCCAACACCAACAGAAGGACACCCAATGACGACACCGATCAGTATCGTAATTGCCGAAGATGATCCCAAAATCGCAGAGATCCAACGGCGCTTTATTGAGAAAATCGATGGCTTCGAGGTGATCGGGATTGCTCACAGCCTGGATGACGCCCGTGATTTACTGGAAGTTCTGCAACCGCAATTATTATTGCTGGACAATCAATTCCCGACCGGGACCGGACTGGAGTTATTGCGCGAGTTGCGTGCCGAGAGCACCCATACCGATGTTATCCTGATCACCGCCGCCAAAGAAGTCGACACCTTGCGCACTGCGATGCATAATGGCGTTTTCGATTATATCCTGAAACCCGTGGTGTTTGAGCGACTCAAATCGTCACTGAATCACTACGCTGCGCACCTCAGCAAACTGGCAGACATGGACTCGCTGATCCAAAGCGAAGTCGACGGCTTGCTTCAGTCGACAGCGCCTGACACAGCAACAACGACCGCACCACGGCTGCCCAAGGGCATCGATGCCTTAACCCTGGAAAAAATCCGCAAGGTTCTGGCATCCCCCGGCCAGTCACTTAACGCTGAGCAGGTCGGTCAGAAAATTGGAGCCAGCCGGACCACCGCCAGACGTTATCTGGAATATATGGTCAGCGCGGACGAACTGTGCGCCGAAGTCGCCTACGGGAGTGTCGGCAGACCCGAGCGGAGATATCGCCGCCCGGGCTAGCGATAACCGCTTATTCTAACGGAGAAGAATGCTTTGGTCATAGACTATGATTTCGCAACAGCGGCGCTCATCATGGCCGTCTTTCTACTGGCCGGCCTGGTCAAAGGCGTGGTGGGGCTGGGTCTGCCGCCCGTTGTTCTGGGGGTTCTCACCGCGCTGATCGGCATTCATCAGGCCATGGCACTGGTGGCCCTGCCGGCCTTTCTTACCAACGTCGTGCAAGCCTTCTCCGGCCGTGAGGGGCGCCAGTTATGCCGCAACCACTGGCAATTCTTTCTGGCAGCCACCCTGGCGATTGCCGCCGGGCTCACCCTGGCCCTGATCGTCAACAGCCATCTGATGGCCTTGGTTCTGGGTGGGTTGCTGGCCACCTATGCCCTCACCGGTTTGCTGAAATTCCAACTGTCGGTTCAGCCGCAATGGGAACCCGGCTACGGTGTCGCCATGGGCACCCTCAACGGCGTTTTTACCGGGCTGACCGGCTCATCGGCAGTACCTGGGGTGTTTTACCTGCAATCGGTCGGCCTGTCCCGCGACCAGTTGATCCAGGCCATGGGCATTCTGTTCACCCTCTCTTCCGTCGGTCTGAGCCTCGGGCTGATCCTACAAGGGGTGCTGACGGTCTCTGCCGGTAGCTTATCAGTTGCAGCCTTAGTCCCGGCCTTTGCCGGAATGGCGATCGGCAGCCGGATCCGGCAGCGTATCTCGGTGGCCCTGTTCCAGCGGATTTTTTTCTGCTCCCTGCTATTGCTGGGCAGCTACATCATTTTCATGAACCTGGGACGTATCCCCTAAGGAGACGGTTATGGACCCCAAAACGCTAGGATTACTGGATAAACTGCTGGCTTTCGGTCAGGCCAATGATCGCCGGGTCAGCCACAAAAGCGAGAAGATGCTCAACATCACCAAAGATACCGGCGAATTTCTGGCGGCAATGATCCGGGCCACCCGTGCCCGGCATGTCTTGGAGATCGGCACGTCCAACGGCTATTCCACCATCTGGCTGGCAGATGCCGTTGGCAGCGACGGCCAGGTCACCACCCTGGATATCACCGCTGAAAAAACCCGCCTGGGCACCGAGAACCTGGCCCAAGCCGGTTATCTCGACCGGGTCACGCTGCTGACCGCCCATGCAGAAGACTTCCTCAGTGATGTCCGGACACCGCAGTTTGACCTGATATTTCTCGATGCCGATCGCAGCCAGTACATCGACTGGTGGCCCTTACTGAAGAAGAGCCTGGTCCCTTCCGGCACGATCATCGTCGATAACGCCATCTCCCACGCCGAAGAGCTGACCGCGTTTACCGCACTCATTCAGAGCGAGCCGTCCGTGACTCAGGCGCTGGTTCCCGTCGGCAAGGGAGAACGAATCATCGTGGTGCATGAAGACACGGCAACACTTTCGTTACCGGGGTCTCAAAGTCATCACAGCAATCAGGGATAATAGGTTACAAACTTGTCACTAACTTGATAATATGCGCGCTCTTTCAGTCACTTAGCTTTCACTCATGCCGAATTTCAGCCGGAACAACCTCGTACATCAGGGCGTCATTGTACTGACCCTGTTGTCGATCCTGCTGACCCAGTTTTTATCGGCGATCGTGGTGCTCAACCCGGCTCATTACCAGGGCAACGGCAACTGGCTGACCGGCGAGAAAGTGCTGATCTGTACCAGTCAGGGCTTGAAATGGGTCGAAGTCAGTCAGCTCCGGCACCAAAACCAGACGGACGCGGCGTCCGGTGATAAGCCGCATGCCCTGAAATTCCACTGCCCGATCCTCAAATTACCGCCGGTCCTGGAACACACCCCGCTGGCCGCCGGTTTTTTCCTGCTCACCCTGCTGTTCTGTTTTTTCCCGGTACAACTGTTCAACTGTCACCGGGTCCTTGAGCGGATCTATTATCGCTACGCGCCCAAACATTCTCCGCCCCAATCCGGCATCGTCACCCATTGAGGGTCTATCCTAGACCTAAATAATTGAAAATCACGATGTTGAAAATCATGATGTCGAAGACCAAGTCACAACTGAGCTTGTTCGCTTGGTCATTTATGAGAACACCCAGCCCCGGGACCACAAACAATCTTATCCCCGTGGCAGCAAGGAGAAAATAATGAAAAAAATCATCAACCTTCTACTGGGAAGTACCCTGCTGTTGAGCGCGATGGCCAATGCACACGATTACCAAGGCGGCAACCTGCATATCGACCACCCGTGGTCAAAACAGGTTCCACCGACATCCCAGGTCGCAGCGGCCTTTTTTGAGATCGAAAACCGTGGTCACGAAGCCGATACGCTGATCAAAGCCGAATCCCCGATTGCCGGAAAAACGGAGCTACACGCCCATATCCATGAAGACGGGATGATGAAAATGCGGGAAGTGGAAAGTATTGACGTTCCGGCGCAAGGAACACGCACGCTGAAGCCGGGGAGCTATCACATTATGTTCTTCAATCTGAAGCAGGTGCCGGCGCTGGGCGATCGCTTCCCGCTGACCCTGTATTTTGCCAAAGCTGGCAAAGTCGACGTCGAAGTGGCAGTTGAAGAAGCCACCTACCAACCGAAGCACGAGAACAACCAACATGCGACGGATCATAGCGGCCACTAATCCCCGCGAGCCATCCGCCAACGCGGTCTAACAACATTCAAAGCCGTTTGCATGCTCAAACGGCTTTTTTTCAACTACTCGCCTCAGCAATCTATAGCCGGTTAATCTCGTTGTTCAACTGATAGCTGCTGTCGGTCACGATTTTCTCCAGCACCTCAATCCGTGCTTGCAGAGTCTTGATGTCATGCTTCATCTCACTCAATGCCCGGGATTGATGTTCACTTTCCAGCGCTTTGACTTTCAGTTGATGATCTAAATATCGCTTAAACATGATTGAAATAAACACGATGGCGACAATAATGATTCCCGTCCAGGCCATGAGTCGTTCCTTCTTGGTCGTCGATAAATTTTTATCCTAATGTGGCTATCTAACCACGTTATCGGCGGTAGCATCCTGGGAAGAACCCGCGTTTTTGACGTATATCACTGAAAAGACAGCATGTTAGAATCACCCTTGTGTCCGCCTCCAATGAATCGCTGATGAAGACCTGGAAATACCCACCGGCCAATCCGGTGCTGGCTACTATGATTGATTGCTACTGGCTGCTGGAGCGCCATCATGATGACCCGGCTCAGCCCCTGTTGATCCCCAATCCTCATTGCCACCTGATCCTGACGCCGCCGAAAGACATCCACCATTACCTAATTCAGGGGCATGTCCAGGGGCAGGTTCAAGGGCAGAATGAGATGCAGGCCAGCACGGTGATCGGCTCGCATCTGCTCACCCCTTTCACGCAAGCATTAACCCTCTGGGACAACCCGCAAGTGTTGCGGCTCGGCGTGAAGTTTCAGCCCGGCGCACAATACCGGCTGCTGGGCCTGAGCGGCAAGGAGAATACCAACCGGATCATCCCGCAATCAGATTCTGCGCTACTCAATTCGGCACTGAACGTACTCTTTCAGCCTGTAACGCTCAACGGCCTGTTAGAGCTCCGCCATCAGCCCGAAAGCGTGGTTGCCAGCCTGGACCGTCATTTCGCGACGATCCTGGCACAAACACCTGATGACCCGCACAGTCGACTGACTCAGCAAGCCCTTGCCCGGTTGAATCTGGACATAGAAGCTCTGGACACAGAAGATCTGAACATAAAAGCGCCGGGCGTAAAAGCATCGTACGCAGAAGGTTCAGAAGGCAGGACACCGAACGCTACGATCCCCGACACGACACCGGAGCAGGCGCTGGGATGTTCACGGCGCACCCTGGAAAGAGCCTTTGTCCGCGTCACCGGACTGACGATGAAACAGTATCGGATGATGAAACGGCTCGATGAAATCTTTCTCCATCTCTATCAGCATCCTGACCGCCAGCCTGAGTGGGTTGAGATTGCGGCCCGATTCGGCTTCAGCGATCAACCGCACCTGATCCGCCAGCTGAAACGAGCCATCGGCGCCACGCCGGGAAGCTATCTGGAAGCACGTAATCTCATCATTGATATCTATGGTGATTTTGAGGGCGAAAACATGTGAGTTGTCGTTTTTGTTCAATCTTGCCGACCTCACCTACGTTAAGCTAGCCATATCTCCAATCAATGACGTAAGCAAACCAAGCAATGATAACGATAGATTTTTCACGTCTGCAACAAGGGCTCCCCTGCGCATTCGATGACGCACACAGCATTCAGCTGATCTGTCAGGATGATTTGGCCGAGATCGTCGAGATGCTGGACAACCCCAAGGTCAGCCTGTATCTCTTTTTCGCCCCGGCACCGGCCGAGGTCTACACAGCGTTCTTTAGCCCAATCATTGACAACACCCGCACCGCGATTACCTCGGCGCAATGGCCGGAGCACCCGACTTTTATCCTGCGGGATCAGGACCACCGTTTTATGGGGATGCTCGGCATCACCCGGAACATGATGCTGCCGGGCAACTTCGATGTCGGCTACCAGTTACCCGAACATGCCTGGCATCAGGGAATTGCCACCCGGGGGTGTCAGTTCCTCACCCAACTGGCCTTTGAGCAGCTCGGCGCGCACAAGGTTTGCGCTGATTGCTACGGCAACAACATCGGCTCGGCCCGGGTACTGGAGAAAAACGGCTTTGTTCAGGAAGGACGACAAGCCGGCTTTTACCAACTCAACCACGGCGTTGACGACCGGGTACTGTTCGGCATGACCCGCGCCCAGTTTGCAGCCCGCCAGTCCCGGTCGACGTGCTAACGGAGAGTCGTTGACGAAGATTCTGTTCAGTGAATTCGCGGTAATTCAGCAAGCTGCGCAGGTTCGGCGCAACGCGCTGCCCATTCCCCGTATAAAAAAGACCGCAGCCGTGGCTGCGGTCGATACTTTTCAGAAGTCCAGCACCATCGCGCTGAGTCTCCTGCTGTTAAAAGCGGCTCACGATCGAGAAATAGACCTTGTCTTCACCCAAATCGCTGTCCAACCCACGGGCATAGCCGAGGGTGACCGGCAAGGTCAGCTGATAACCGAGTTTGGCTTCGAGCGTCAGCTCGGCCCCGACACCGGTCAGCTGCTTCTTACTGCTGCCGCTGTCCCAAGCAGCGCCGGAATCCACAAACAGGTTTCCGGAAATATCCCCCAGCCCCACCGGGTAGAGGGACCAGTTGCGTTCAACCCGGGCCAGCCAGGTTTCCAACGCCAGACGCTGAGTCGCATAGCGATGACCCACCTGAACACTTTCGTCATACCCACGCAGCGCCTGGGTATCCCGGCCAAACAAGTAAGCTTCTTCGAACAGGTCGTGGCCGCCAAGGCGGAATCGCTTGGCCCCATCGTCGGCATAGCCTGCTGCCAACCGGGCGGTCAGAGTGGTTCGCCCCGGCAGATCCCAGGTTCCCTGCCACTGGGCCTGATACTTCTGGCCTTCAAAGTCACTGTCCAGCAAGTCGTTGGTTTCCGCCACCAGATCAATCGCGTGGCCCCAGCCAACCCCGGGGACATTCAAATAGGCTTCCCGGTTATCAAATGTCAGTGCCAGACCGGTCAGGGTTTCATTACGGTCTCGGTATGGGCCCGCAAAGTCCGGTTGAGAAATCAGTTTCTCTTTATCCAGCACCACCCCGGCATGCAGGCTGAGCTGATCTTCAAACGCATTCCAGAGATGATCCCGTTGCACCAACAACTCATCTTCTCGGGTGATCCGGTAATCGCTGCGCATCCCCTGGGTCAGCTTGTCGAAATCATGACTCCGGCTATAAGAGAACAACCAACGATTGTCGTACTGGTAGATTGCATTGAGATCGCCCAATTCATTATCGACATCCCACGCCGCCAGCACCTGATAGGTATGGCGGCCCAGCGCATCGGAGCCGAATGTCTGCGCCCCGAGCAGGGTTTTCATGTCATCAATGGCAACCACCGGCAGCCAGTTGCGCGGACGCAGGGTTGACCAGGGAGAGTAATCACTAACGTCCCCCTTCGCGGCAGGCGCTGTCACTGCCGGCGGATAGTCATACCGCCCTTGCTGCGCGTCTATCGAAAACTCAGACAGTGCGGTTGGCGTCGTCAAGTATCGCAGCTGATAGCCGTCCGACGTGTAAGCCTGGTAGACCAGACCATGTCCGGGCTGCCACACCGGCCGGAACGCCCCGCCCACTTCGCGGGTCCATTGCGTGACCTGACCGCTGTCGGGCGCCAAAACATAAATATTGAAAACCCCGTCATAATCGGCACTGAACATCACGCGGCCGTCCGGCAGATAGTGCGGACTATTCTCGGCGGCCCGGGTATCGGTCAGCGCTTCCCAGCGTTGTGTGGTCAAATCGAAGCGTTCCAGGTTCCAGCCCTGCAACGGCCGTTTCACCGCCGCCACCAGCGTACGGCCATCCGGTGCAATGTCAAAAGTGCCCAGCACCGTCTCCGGCTCTCCGCGCCAGATCCGGCTCGGTTTCGGATCCGGTGAAGACGTATCCGCAACAAGCAGCCAAAGTTCGCTGATCCCGGCCACCTTCCGGCTAGCGATCAACTGTTGGCCATCCGGCAACCAGTGCATTTCCCGAAAACGCTGACGCTCAGTCAGCTGCTGCCATGCCTCATCCCGAAATAAGAACAGATCGTTGTAGCTTCTGCCGTCGGCATAGTCGATCCGCCGCGAAGCCAGCAGTCCACCCTGCGGATGGGCATCCAAAGCCGTAATGTTCGAGCGGGCCGTCAACGACTGCCAATCGCCTTCCGGCGCGGCATGCAGGAAGATCTCAGGCCGATCGTCACCATTGTTGCGATTAACGAGCAGTCCGTTATCGCTGGCGGTCACCACCTGAAGGAAAGGTGTTTGTTGCAGATCACGCCCGGTGACGGCCTGCTGCCTCAACTCAGCCAGCTGCGGTGAGAACTGCGCCGCCATTTGCTGCTGAAACCCTTGCCACAGGGTGTCAAAGCTCACCCCAAACGAAGTCCGGGCGGTGCGATTGAGCAAGAAATAAGGAATGATCTGACGACTGTAGGATTGCAGAAAATGCTGCACCTTCTGCTCGCCATAGGTTTGATTGAGATACTGGACAAAGTAAGCGCCATACAGATACTGATAGCCAAGCGGCCATTCCCGATCAGCCACCACGACCTGATTGAGATCTTTAATCTCACCGCCCGCCACTTCCATCCGCATTTTCATCGCATACTGGCTGCTTTGCAGGCGACCATAGCCCAGCGTTTCACTGGTTTCGAGATACACCGCCAGCCCTTCCAGCAGCATGGACGGTGTCAGCGCATGGGGAAACAGCAGCCCCTGACGGCCGAAAATGTTCTGCAGGATTTCCGGCGTCCCTTCCGCCATTTCCATGTGCATGACATGGGCGAACTCATGGCGGATCAGCATATGGAGCCAATCATCACTGGTGGCCAGATCGCCGCCGTCTTCCGGCGGACTCATGAACAAACGCATTTGGGCAAACGGCAACGGCGTCGCCCAGCCATTGGAGACATCAAAGTCATCCACCATCACGATTTCAGTCCGCTCGCCCGGCGCTGACTGAAAATACGGCAGCTGATCCTGACGGACCTGCTCGGCAATATCGAGTACCTTGGCGGCGCTTTGCCGATGGCCGTCGACGAAATGGACGGTGAAATGTTCAGATTGCTGGCTGTACCACTGCGTGCCCGGCGTATCCCAGGCCACCGGCTGCGCATTGACCGCCCCGGAAACCAGCCCTGCGGTGACCAAGCCCCCGAGCAATGTGCGTTGAAGTCTCTTTCCTGACATGTGTATATGACCCTGATTGGTAATGCACACAGGTTACCAAGGATCGCAGATAAAAACACCGTTTTATATCAACACGCTGCACAATCTCCCGCGCACAGCAAATGCGTCATTCCGCCGCAAATTCCCGCCGGTAAAAATCTGTCGTGGCATGTTTGGGGTTCGGCTTGAGATAGCGCCAGCCCCAACGCTGATAATGCTTCACCGCCCGTGTGTTGGTGCGGCTCACTGACAACAGAGCGCCTTTGCATCCCTGATGTTTCAGCGTGTTGGCAATAAAGGTTTGCGCCAAATCCGCAATGCCCCGTCCGCGACAGGCAGGGATGAGGTAAATCAAATGGACATAGCCATACCCGGCTACATCGGAAAAAGCCCGAAATTCCAGCTGACCGATGATTTGTTCACCCTGCCAAAGGTGAATATAAAACCAGCCAGGTTGATCCAACCGCTGCTGCATACGTTCTTGATAGCCAATCACCGACTGAGCATACCCATCATCGGTGCCAAAACTACACACGTAGGAATCCCGCCTGAAGTCGTGGCACGTTTGAAAGTCACGCGAGAGGTCAATGGGTCGAAAATGAATATCCGTCATTCGCTTAATCCGTTACAAACCTGAGAAAAAACCGAGCACACCGCTCAGGGCAGCCCGATTTGAGGTGTTAAAGCTGCTTATAGAAATAGACCGTCGCTTCGAGCTGACCCGAAGAGCTGCGAGCGAAATCCGGAATCTGGCCGGCTTCGGTATAGCCGATGTTCCGATACAGCGCGGAGGCAACATCCCCCAAACGGGTATCCAGTACCAGGAGGGACAAGCCAAGCTCCTGACTGACCTGCTCCATCAGCGCCATCAGTTTTTTGCTGATCCCCCGCCCGCGGGCGGTGGTTTTCACCATCAGCTTTTCCACCTCGCCTCGGTGCGAGCCATTGGCTTTGGGGCACAGCGAGAGCTGCACCGCGCCGAGGATTTGCTCATCTTCAATCGCAACAAATAACCGGCGGGCGCCGGATTGCAATTCCTGCTCCACGCCTTGCCAATAAGCACTAATTTCAGCCTGATCAACCGGCGTTAAGAAGCCAACCGATGCGCCGCTTTCAATACAGTCGGTTAATAGTGACGCCAGCGCCGCTTCTCTATTGCCGATTGAGGTGATTTCTTTAATTTCCATCTTCACTTCCTTGTATTTTTGTAAAACCAATAAGGCTCCCTGCAAACCATGCGCGCGTATAAAACCTCATGCACAAATAACATGCTAACACCTTGTTCAGCAATGAGAGTTTTAACCACACAGAATCAATGTTGTCGGACAGACTGAGCGTCAGCGCCGTTTCGCCCGCTCCTGCTCGAGTCGACCGGCATTGAGTAACAGCACTTCAATTTCTTCCGTGATCTCTTCCCGGCGCAGTTGATTCAATTGCTGAGCCAGTTCACCGGACAGATCTTCAAGATGCCTGACCGCCCCTTCCAAGTGCGTTGACCGGCTCCGATTTTCCTCAAGCAGGGAGGCATACAGCACTTCATGCAGCGCGGCAAAGAGGTACTGTCTGGCAACTCCCAGTAAAAATTCTGTCGGAGATAAATTGAGCGCCGGCGGATAGGAAAACCGCGGCGGCGGTTGTTGCGCTTGATGCGACTGCTGCTGTTGATGCGGCTGTTGCTGAAGCAGACTCTGCTGAAAAGGCGGCAACAATTGCTGGGTGAGAATGCCTTGCTCCCCCTGATGATACACCCCGAACAGCGTCATCCTGGGCTGTTGCTGTTGCAGCGCCATCAGCGTCTCAACAATCTCCTCCAGCACCGCAGGAACATCTTCGGCAACACTCGGGCCTTTGATCCGGGCATGCAGCAGCGTGTCATCTTCGACCAGGCTGAACAGCTTGCGACCCACCACCAGCACCGTTGGCCTGACTTCCGCTTGTTGCAAACACTGTTCAAACTCACTCAGCAACGCATGATTAAAATGACCGCAAAAGCCCCGTTCAGAGCCAATCATCAGATAAACCGGGGTTGCCTGCGGACTCTCCGGCAACGTCTGGGGATAAAAACTCAGGAAATCATTCGCCACGGTCAAGATCGCCGCCACCACCCGATGTTGCGCCTGCAGGCACTGCTCAAGATGATGGCTTTCCATCTGCGCCAGCATCTTCATCGCATCCAAGATGTTAATGATCTCATTCAGGCTATGGCGGCGATGCTGTAAATCCTGACGCCGTGTCATGGCGGACTGTCCCGTTCGCCGCCCACCGAGGATAACCACTGCGCGACCGCCTGACGCCATACTTCCCGGGAGCTGTCGAGGGTAAGCTCGCTGGCATCCGTTTGCTGCTTGAGGTGCTCGAGGATCGCAGGGATCTGACGGCGCTCAACCGATTCAAAGTGTCCGTCATTGAAGGCCTCCAGCCAGGCCAGCTGAAATGTCTCTCCCAACGGGGAAAATTGCTCCTGCTTGAGGATCTCTCTTAAAATCAACCCGCGCTGAATCGCTGCTTCCATAGAAGCTTCCAGCCGCGCCCCGAAACGGGTGAAGTGCTCGAGTTCCAGAAACTGCAGATAATGGAGCTTCATACTGCCGGCTTCGGCTTTCATCCGCTCATGCTGCGCCTGCCCGCCAATCCGTGAGACAGAGCGGGCTATATCGATCGCCGGACGAAAACCTGCGGAAAACAGATCCCGCTCCAGATAGATTTGCCCGTCGGTGATCGAGATCAGGTTAGTGGGAATATAACCGGCGATCTCCCCCTGATTGGTTTCCACAATCGGCAATGCGGTCATACTCCCACCGCCATGGGACGGACTCAGACAAGTGGTTCGCTCTAACAGGCCGGCATGCACCGAAAAAATATCGCCCGGATACGCCTCGCGTCCCGGCGGACGCTGCAGCAACAGGGATAACTCGCGGTAGATGTTGGCGTGGGTGCTGAGATCATCATAGACGACCAAGGTATCCAGCCCCTGCTGCATCCAGTATTCGGCAATGGCACACCCGGCAAAAGGGGCCAGGTGCTGCAGTCCGGGCAGGCTGCTCGCCTCTGCGACCACCACAGTGGTATACGCCAGGGCGCCGTATTCGCGGAGCACCGCAATGGTATTGACCACAGTCGAGCGCCGCTGACCAATCAGGACATAGATACATCGCACGTTGCGATCGCGCTGGTGGATCAGGGTATCGATCGCCAGTGCGCTTCGCCCCAGTCCTTCGTCACCAATCAGTAACTGGCGTTGCCCTTTGCCAATCGGGATCAGGGTATCGATGATCTTATTGCCGGTGTATAACGGCGAGTTCACAAAGTCGCGCTGAATGATCGGAGGCGATAGCGCATCCAGTCGCTGCCATGCCGAAGGACTCGGCGGAGGCTGGCCATCCAGCGGCGCGCCCAGGGGGTCGATCACCCGACCGAGTAAGCTGTCTCCGACCGGAATACTCAGCGGATGGCTGGCATGCGATACCCGGGTTCCGGCGGTCAACCGGCTGGTTTGCTGTAACAGCACCGCGCTGACCTGCGCTTCCGTCAGGTCAAACACCATCGCCCGACTGCCGTCCGCCAGGGTTAAGATATCGTTCATTGCCGCCGAGGGCAGCCCGGTGATCCGGACAATGCCGTCTCCCAGCGAACGCACGCTCCCCTGCTCTTCAATCCGCAATCCCGGCTGGTACTGCTTCAGCCACGCCGCCTGTTGCAGCAGCGGATGACGGCGCTCGGCTTCATCGCGTGACATAAGCAAATTCCGCGAATCCTTTGAGCTCGTCCCGAAGATTCGCATGCAAACGCCAGGCGCCGATGGTGATACAAACCCCAGCAATGAATTGAGGATCTTCGGCAAACTCAACCGGCACCGAAAGATTGCAGACTTCCTGTAAAGCCTGCGTCAGCGCCTGGCGATTTTTGTCAGAAATGGGATAAGCACTGGTGACGGCGATGACTTCCGGAACCTCTCCCCACTGCAACTGAAGCGCCGCCACCTGGTCCTCAGAAAGCTGAGACAAATCATCCAGCAACCGGGCCAACAACCGGGCTTCCAGTTCAGGACCGGCGGCTTGACGGAGCAGAATTGCGGCAAATTGCGCACTTTGCTGCATCGCCTGATGTTCGATTTCCCGCCGGGTTTCCTGCTGCCGTCGGGACTCAGCGACCCGGAATTTCTCCTTTTCCTCTTCGATCGACCGCTTTAACTGTTCCAGCCGCGTGGCCCGCTCGGCGTCTAAAGATTTGGTGAGTACCATTCTGGCCTGCTGACGCTCCTGCTCCCAGTGGTTCAGGCGATGCTCATAGTCGCTTTTGAGGGCAGTCGATTCCTCATGAAGCCGCTGAGATTCAGCCAGCTGGGCATCAATCCCGGCCTGACGCTTGCGAATAACCGCCAGCACCGGCTGAAACAGAAAGTGTTTGAGGATCCAAACCAAGACCAGAAAATTGAGTATTTCCAGCAGGAAGGTCGACCAGCTAAATTCCAAAACCGCTCCTTATGTACCGGGCTGCCATCATCACGCGCTGTGCTTTGGTGCTTAGATGCTTAGATGCTTAGGTGCTTAGGTGCTTAGGTGATCAGGTATTCAAGCAACGGATTTCGGAACAGGGCGATCAGCACAATCACCAGAACATAAATGGCAAGGGATTCGATCATCGCCAGGCCGATAAACAGGGTTCGCATAATGGCCCGCTCAGCTTCCGGCTGGCGGGCCAGGGCATCCATGGCACGGCTGATCGCCCATCCCATCGCGATCGCCGGACCCAGGACTCCGATAGAAATCCCGATAATGGCAGCAGTCGTTGATGTGACAACAAAGGTCGATAAATCAGGCATTCGTGTCTCCTGCTTGCCGCTGTTGTTGATATTGTAGACTACCGGCGACATAGAACAGCGCCAGCATGCCGAAGATATAAGCCTGTACCAGGGCTTCAATCACATGGAGCATTAAGATGGGCACAGGCGCCAGAAAACCGGCCACCATCAAAAACATCAGCGCAGCCATTTCCAGGCTCATCATGTTACCGAACAGCCGCACCGCCAGCGCAACGGTCCGGGTGATTTCCCCGATCAGATGGAAGGGCAGCAGGATCGGGCTGGGTTTAAGGTAATGGCGGAGATACTGTTTGATCCCCAGTAAACGAATGCCGTACCAGTGAGTGGATAGGAAAACCACCAGCGCCAGAGCAGCCGTTGCCGACAGATCGCGGGTTGGGGAGTGCACCCCGGGAATAAGCCCGCTGAGGTTGGCGATGATCAGAAAAACCCACAGGCTGCCGACAAGAGGCATCAGGGTTTGCGCATGCTGCGGCGCGACTTCCCGGATCGCATTTTCAATACTGACCACAACCCCTTCCACGGCGGTCTGAAGCAATCCGGGGCTGGTTGCTAACCGGCGCGACAATACCCAGATCAGCAGCCAGATGATGCCGATCATGATCCAGGTGGTGATCAGGGTGCTATCGAGTACCATCATTCGTTCCCCGCTGCAGGGCAACACCCGGAACGAAGCGACCTGGTAATTTCGGATGAGCCATCGTGTTACTCCCGAATGAACAAATACACATTGAACGCACCGACAAACACTCCGAGCAAGATCAGACTCATGGTCCAGCGAATCGAATAGCCGGCCATCATGCTGTCTAACCAGTGGCCGAGATAAGCCCCGCCGACCACCGGCAGCACCAACAGCAGCCCCAGCGTGCCGATATAAATCGTCTGGCCAAGCAGCGTCTGGCGTTCTTGCTCAGCTTTTTTGATCCGCTCGGTCTGACGGTCAATTTTCTGTTTTAAATCATCCAGTTTGGCCATGTGCTACATCCGCTCGCGTTTATCCAGCTCCCACAACCGATTCAACACCGCCTCCTCCATATTGCGCAGACTCTGTTTGAAGGTGTTCAATTTATCGGTTTCTGCCAGCAGCTGTTGTTGCAATGCGGCGCTGATCCGCCGGTAGTCATCATCGAGCAGAAACCGGTCAGTGCACAGCGTCAAACGGTTGTTGTGAAAATAGATCACCCCACCGGGCGCTGCCAGGTATTTCCAGTCACCGCCCCCCAGACGATAGCGAGCGATCCCGTACGTGAGAATGGTCATAAAACGGGTGTGATCAGTCAGCAGGCCAAAACCACCGGTGCTGTCTTCGCCCCGAAATGAGCTGACACCTTCAATCGTTTCAGCATGGGTGGCGTCCAGTAGCAACAGAGTGAACGTCTTCATGGTCTTGGCTGCTCCATGCTTCCCCGCATGTAACAGTGGGCCTCATCGATCGCGTCATATCGCCCCTGCAAAAAGCCCTCGCAGTCCTGTAAGGTCTGTTCGAGCGGCACAGAGACACCCGGCACTCCGGTATGCGCGGCGGTCGTCCAGAAAGGTTGAGTCAGGTAGCGCTGCAGCTTGCGCGCCCGCATCACGATGGTGCGATCGGCGGCAGAGAGCTCCTCGACTCCGAGCATGGTGATAATATCTTCCAGCTCATGGTAGCGCGCCAGGTGCTCTCGCACTCCTTCCGCAATGCCGTAGTGGCGCGCGCCTAACGTGTGGCGATCCATCAGCTTATTACTTGATTGCAGCACATCAACCGCCGGGTAAATCCCTTTCCCGGCTTGTGCCCGGGATAAGATCACCGTGCTGTCTAAGTGACTGAGAATGGTGCTAACGGCCGGATCGGTCATATCATCGGCCGGTACATACACCGCCTGGACGGAGGTCATGGTGCCGTGCCCGGTGGACAAAATCCGATCCTGCATCTCGGCAATATCCGTGGCGAGCGTCGGCTGATAACCGACCGTCGCCGGCATCCGACCGAGCAGGCTGGACACCTCACTGCCGGCCTGAACAAAGCGGAAAATGTTGTCCATGACGAACAGGACGTCTTTTTCCAACGTGTCGCGCAGATATTCCGCATAAGTCAGGGCCGACAGCCCGACCCGAAAGCGAACGCCGGGCGATTCGTCCATTTGTCCGAACACCATCAGGGTTTGCGGCAAGACCCCGGCTTCCCGGATGGCATGCCACAGCTCGTGCCCTTCGCGGATCCGCTCACCGACCCCGGAAAAAACCGATACTCCCTGATGCAGGGTCGCGACCGAATGCATGAATTCCATGATCAGGACGGTTTTTCCGACCCCGGCGCCCCCGAACAAGCCGGTTTTGCCGCCTTTCATAAACGGGCATAGCAAATCAATTACCTTGATGCCGGTCTCTAACAC
Organism: Photobacterium sp. MCCC 1A19761; assembly: GCF_037389125.1. Taxonomy (NCBI): domain Bacteria; kingdom Pseudomonadati; phylum Pseudomonadota; class Gammaproteobacteria; order Vibrionales; family Vibrionaceae; genus Photobacterium; species Photobacterium sp. MCCC 1A19761. The sequence continues at coordinate 24,274 of NZ_JAZGTF010000029.1, read as the reverse complement.
CCGCCCGACGCCGACCGATTCATGGATCGGCACCGGCGAACAATGCACCTCGCGAAACGCAGCAGCGTCGAGCGATTGTCCGCCATCCAGCGGCTCGCCGAAAAAATCCAGCAGCCGCCCCAGACAATCCGGGCTGACCGGAATATGGAGCAAAGCTCCGGTGTCATAAACCGTGATCCCGCGATGCAGGGCCGCATTTTTATGCAAGATAATGGCGCGGATGTGATGGGTATCGAGGTGCTGATGCACCTCAAACAGATAGGTCTCGCCCGCAACGCTGGCGCATAAAGCCTGACGCAACGGCGGCAATGTGTCGCAGGCAACCACAGCCACCGGACCGGAAATCTCGGTGATCACGCCCACAGGTACTCGCTGTGATACCACGGCTGCCATTGCGTCCTCTGCTCAATGCATTCATCTTTGTCAGTATATGGGGCTAGTTCAAACCTCGGGGAGAAGTTGAGCAGGTTTCGTTTTGATGAGACAGGTGTAACACTTGTGACAGGCAGACGAGATGACAGATCAGCCTGCCCGCCATGCGGGCAAAGTGTTGATATTCTCAACACTCGCCCGTGCCAGACTTTACCTTCCACCTGCAGGAAGCTTTATCCTCCTGGCAACAATGAGAGGAGATCACCATGGGATGTTGTAACCAAGCGCCCAAAGGCGGAAGCAAACAGATGGGGCTGCTGATCAAAGCGATTTTAGGGCTAGCTGTCGCCCTCACTGTCCTGGTGGCCGTTTTTGGCTAATACACATTCACATTGCAGCGAATACAGAAAGAGGAGCCGCACGTGGGTTCGCAGGCACTCAACAAAAAGTGCCTGATCATCTTGTTACATCTCTCGAACCGGAATTTTAAAGAAATGCTCCGGTAACTGACCGGCAAGAATATTTACCTGAACAGACGGATACAGGAGTTTTGGTACCTCCAGCTGATGGTCTCTCTGCTCCCTGAAATGAATAAAATCTAGCTTAGTGGTGTGCTGTTGAAGATGAATATTATTGGCTTTGCTTTCAGCCACCGTAGTCTGATATTCCAACGCCCTGCCACCTGGCTGATAATCATGACACACCCAAATTCGGGTCTCATCCGGCAAAGCATAAATTCGCGTGATACTGTCGAAAAGCATGGCGGCATCACCGCCGGGAAAATCGCACCGAGCTGTGCCGAAGTCCGGCATAAAAACCGTGTCGCCCACAAACGCATTCCCATCGATCACATAAGTCACACTATCACTCGTATGACCGGGGGTTGCGAGGACATGTCCGGTCAGTGAACCAAACGAAAAAACTTCATTGTCTTCAAACAAGTGATCAAAACCATCCTCTCCGGAGGAAAATCGTGCTTGCGGTATGGCGAACAGTTCACCAAAAACTTTCTGAACTTCAGTGATCCCCTTGCCAACACCGATTTTTCCGCCAACCTGTCGTTTGAGATAACTGGCGGCTGACAAGTGATCAGCATGAGCGTGGGTTTCCAAGATCCAATCCAGCGTTAACTGATGTTCTTGAAGAAACGCAATCAAGCCGTCTGAAAATTTGGTCCCGACGCTGCCCGAGCTCAGAGAAAAATCCAGAACACTATCAATCACGATGGCATGGCCACCCGGTTGATCAAACACAATGTAACTGAGCGTCGAGGTATCCTGGTGGTAAAATGCATGAACCTGAGCTTTCATAGAATGCTCCTGTACAATCCAAAAGATTTATTCAGCAACAAGGCATTCTGGAGCCAGTGATACCGCCCCGTCGCAGTGATCAAGAGATGAAACCATCTTAAGTCTAGTTATCAAACGAATGTGCATCCAAATGTTTAGCCTTTAGAAAACCTGTCAGCGAGTTAGCAAATGTAGTTTTTCAAGATCGGGGTTTTCAAGACCGGTGCTTTCAAGATTGGGGTTTACCTGAGCAGTGCTTTCAACAACTCAGTATCAAGCAACGCCATTCGCATTCGCTTCTACTACGCAGAGTCCCCAAAGCGACCATGAACATCCTCAAACTTTACCTTCCCCTGACTGTAAGCTTTATCCTCTGAGGCATCGCTGTTCAGGTGAACGTTTTGGATTAGCTCAAACAGGCCGTCGCCTGTGCACACGGAGGTTACACTGCAAATGGACAAGTTAAGACACAATAATAAAATACTGATCATCGGGGGCTACGGTGAAGTCGGATACGCCATTGCGAAAGATTTGGCTCCCAGTTTTCCCGCGCAAGTTATCATTGCCGGGCGCAATTTAGATCAAGCTCAAGCCGCCGCAGCAGCCATCGGCCACGGTGTCGAAGGCCGCGGTTTGGATATTACGGCTCCTGATGACAACGCACTGACAGATGTCGGCCTGGTCATGGTTTGCCTGGATCAGAACGACACCCGTTTTGCCCGGCACTGCCTTGCGCACGGGATCCACTATCTTGATATCAGTGCCAACGATCATTTTCTATCCCAGGTTGAACACCTGGATAGCCTGGCCAGACAAGCCGGCGCGACTGCACTCCTGAGCCTAGGCGTCGCTCCCGGCCTGACCAACTTACTCGCTGCCCATCTTTGCCGACAACTGGACACACTTGAGCGACTCGACATTGTCCTGGAATTCGGTCTCAGGGATAAGCATGGCAAAGCCGCGCTGATGTGGATGTTTGATAACCTGGATGCACAATATCAGGTCAATATTGATGGACAAAAGGTGCCGGTTCAGAGCTTCGGGGATCATCTTGAATACACACCCCTCGAACGACACGTATCACTGCCAGCCTACCGATTCAATTTTTCAGACCAGCATGTGCTGGCACGAACGCTGAACATACCAAGCGTGTCGACCTGGGTCTGCTTCGAAAATCGTTTCGCCACCCAGACATTTGCCATCCTTTCACGCTTGGGACTGGGAAAATTGCTGCGCCGTCCAACACCACGCAAGCTGGCCATTTGGCTGATGAGCAACCTTCAGTTGGGTTCAAACCGCTGCAACATTACCGTATTCGGGGATAAACATGCTCCGACCGGGAAGCTTCCTTTCTCCGTGGGCGTCCATGGTTACAGCGAAGCCAAAATGACGGCCTTGATTGCAGCTGAGGCTGTGCGGCAAGTCTTCACCACGGAGCAACCTCCGGGTGTACACCACAGCGAGCAAGTTTTGGCATTGGCACCGATCCTCCAGGTTCTGAAACAACACATGCCGGATATCACAATCCACATCTGAACCTGCGAACGGCTCTCTTGCCAGTCTTGCTGCATGCCATTCGTCAATTCGGGAGCGGATTGAGATCAATCGCCGCGGTCAACGCCCGCCAGATACAGTCTGCGGCGTAACTGCGTTGCTTCCGGCCGAGGCTGATCAGATGGATTGGGACCGGCTCCGGATGCCGCCAGTCGGACAGCACCGGCACCAATTGCTTCCGCTGAAGCTCCGGGCCGACCAACATGGCATCCACCATAATAATGCCCAGCCCGGCACAGGCCATATCAATCAGGGCGCGACTGCTGTCGGTGAAAATATCGGCTTCAACTTTCATCGTTCGGGTATCGCCGGCGTCGGACTGGAAAGGCCAGTAGCGCAGTGCATGGTGATTGTTTTTAAAGACCAGGCACCGGTGTTGTGCCAGATCCTCCGGCGTCTTCAGTGCCGGACTGCTCCGAAGATACGACGGTGATGCAAACCATCCCCACTGCTTGATCCCGATTTGCTTCGCGACAAGTGATGAGTCCGGCAGATTACCGATCCGCAGCGCAATATCGATTCCCTGCTCAATCAAATCAACCGTCTGATCGTTAAAACTGATATCCAGCTGAATGCCGGGATACTGCGCCCGCAATTGCGGTAACAGCGGCAGCAATAAGGTTTGCCCCAGCAAGGCGCTGCTACTGATGCTCACTCGTCCCTGAGGCGTTTGGCCGGCAGTGTAAGCCAACTCATTCACCCCGGAGAGCAAGGCTGACATGGCCTCAGACTTTCGCAGCAACTCGGCCCCGAAGTCGGTGATCATCAATTTCCGGGTTGAACGTGTGATCAGCGGCTCCCCGAGCCAGGCTTCCAGCTGCTGAACTTTCTTGCTCACCGACGAGCGTGGAAGTTCCAGGACATTCGCAGCACCTTGAAAGCTTCCCTGTTCGATCACCACCCGAAAAATATGAATGAGCGGCAGATACTGGTACATCGCTGATTGCATGATTGGTTCCCAGATAGAACGATTGAATTCATTTTTTGCAGTCTAATGAGAAACAATTGAGATTGCTATGCTTTCTCCGACATCAAATACCAGAGAAAAAACATGAGCAAACTCTATACCTTAATTACCGGCGGCACCTCAGGTATCGGCCTGGAAACAGCAAAACGACTGATTAGCAAAGGAGAGTCGGTGATCCTCACCGGCCGGGATCAAAGCAAAGTTGATCAGGTTGCCGGCGAGTTGGGTTGTCTGGGGATCGTTGCCGATAGCGGCAATATCGACGATATCCGCGCTCTGGCCAATACCCTGAAACGTCAGCAGGTTCAACTCAGCGGACTGGTGCTCAATGCCGGTATTTTTGTGCCGGAGTCGTTCACGGACACCACAGCGCAGGTCTTTGACCAGACCCTGGCCGTCAACACCAAGGGGCCCCTGTTTACGTTGCAAGCGCTGCTCCCGCTGATGTGTAACCCCAGCAGCGTGGTGTTTGTCTCCAGTATCGTGGTCAGCCGAGGCTTTCAGGGTTGTACCGCTTACGCCGCCAGTAAAGCCGCTGGAGAAGCCATCGTCCGGGTCGCAAACATGGAACTTGCTGATCAGGGCATACGGGTGAATATCGTGCGACCGGGTGTCACGAAAACCCCAATCCAGGAAAAAGCCGGGATGGATGATGCGCAAAAACAGGCACTCTTTAGCAGCCTGAGCACCACCCCTCTGGGCCGGGTCCTGAACTGTGACGATCAAGCCAGAGCAATTGAATTCCTGCTGTCGGATAACTCCCTCGCGATGAGAAACGCCGTACTGGAAGTCGAAGGCGGGTATCTTCTGTAGGGTTAAAGCTCTATACCATCATCACGGGTTTTCGACATAGAAAAACCACTGAATTATATAGTTTTTCTATGTCTACTGAAAAACTTTTGACCCGCTCCCCAAAAACTAGATCGTACTGCTTATTACATCCTTAAGTCTTCATCAGGAAACCCTAAAACTCGAACACTCTCATCGGCGTCAATAATAACTTCGACTTGATTGACCTGCTGAAGTTTAATTGACTCTCTAGATTCATCAGGGAAAATAATAATTTGGTTCTCGGAACCTATCCATTGTTGATTAGTGTTTCTTCTGTCAGATCGGTAGCGTCCAATCGCCGCAATATCACATAACTGATGAATGTTTGATAAGTGATTATGCTGCCTTAACTCGTCTTCCTCGTAACCAGTAAATAAAAAAATGGTTAAATTTGAACGCTCCCTAATTTGCCTAATCAGCCACCAAAGGTTGCCAGATTGGTGGAGAGGCTCCCCTCCTAAGAAGGTAACCCCTTGGATACTTGGCGTATAAAGAATTTGTTCAAGTAAGCTCTCTCGATGAACAAGTTGCTTGCTTTTAAACGACCACATGTCACGATTCCAACAACCGTCGCAGGCTAGCGCACAGCCCTGAAACCAAACGACAAAGCGATCTCCCGGACCATAGATATGGCTCAGAGGTTCAATATGAGCAATGTTAAAGTACTCGCCATAGTCCTTAGCCATTGAATTACACCGTACGCGTCAGAACCAGCTGGATCTGGCCACCTTTTCTGGTTTCCTTTACCGAATACCCCTGAGCTTGGGCTTTGGCGATAGCTTGTTGGCGAGCTGCCTCAATCCGCGCTTTACGTTCTTCTTCTAAGCGATTACGCTCCTGTTCAGCAAGCCTTTCCAAATGTTGCTGGTAGTTTTTTTCGTAAGCCTTACCAACTAATTGCAAGAAATCACCGACTCGTTTGTACTGTCTTGAAACAGCTGATAACGTCGTTATTCGCCCATTCATTTCACTGGAGTCATGTCTTAATATCCAACGATCTCCTGTTAATCGGAAATGTTGTGGACCATAATAGTCAGAACGATTAGTAAGAATATCACCAAGCTGTATACCACCATGGTGATGGTGGCTTTTCATCATCACCTGATTGGTAACTGTAATTGGTTCAGCCCCGACCGCTTCCAGTGCTGCTACCAGTACCGACTCAATCACAAAAGGGGTGGCGGTTTTGATTACAGCGCTCATATCTATTTCCTTTTTATTTCTTGGATACGGCTACGCTGAACCGTTTGTTGCTGATGGAATTCGTCTGTCTTCTTCAGACTGGTAACGGATCCTTCCAGATTCAGCAATTCATCCAGTGCCTCCAGACAGCTTTCTCCTTTAAATCCACTGGTTTTGGCGGTAATACTACCTTCTTCATCGATAGTGATTACTATTTTTTGTTCAGGCATAACCAGTCCCCTATTACGCTGGATAATTTACACAGATAACGGCGTTCAGGCGCTCCGCGTCTTCGCGTGCTTGCTCCAACTGGTCGGTATCATTAATAACTAACCAACGCTGCTTGCCATCCGATTTCAGTTCAGAACCTTCGAATGGCAAATTTTCTTTTGGCCAATCAAATCGGGGGTTGATATTTCCGGATGACTTAAGTCCCAATTGTTGATCAAATGACCGACCGCCATCATCGGGCTTGTAGTCAAAGTGTAAACCATGATTTTTCAAAGCGTGCTCGGCACTTACCTGCGCTCGTAGTGCTTTACCTACATCATCACTTGCAGATTTCAGATCTCGCTCAATCTTCTGTAAAGCTTGTTGATGATCGTTAAATGCACGGTTCATTGCTCCATAGTGTTTTTTGAAGATCTTTTCCTTGATTGAAGAACGCCACTTACCTGCTGTCTCGCAATCCATCGCAAGAAAAGCAGATTTGATAGCAACGATATAGTCTTCACTTACCTGCTCACGGATTGATTTTTGTGCTTCTTTATCTTCAGGCATATCTACTGGTAGGAATTGCTCCAGTTGAATATCGTCTATTTTTAAATTTTTAAGTTTCTCGTCAGAGAGTGATTCAACGGCTTCTTGCCAACGCTGGGTAAATAATTTTTCAGCCATCAAAAATTTTTGCGATTTTTGAGAAACCAACGACTCATATTTATTCTGCTTGGCGCTAACTAAAGACTTGGCATCATCGCATTGCTTCTCAAGTTTCTGCCGCTCCACCTCCCACCGATGATTCTGCTCGGCCTTATCCATTTCAGTTGCAGTGTTTTTACTGCGGTCATGAACACTCGAGGTCAACGTTTCAAGACGTTTACGATGCTCTTCTCGTTCAGCCGGGGATGCCTGTGTTGCTGACCACTGCTGTAGTTTCAACAGTTCCTGATTAAGCTTTTTCACTGACTGGCTCTGCCCCAACAGGAAGCTTTTCAACAAACCTTTCAGCTTGTCAGCAATATTCGCTTGTTGCTTATCTATGAGTTGCTGTTGGTGTTCCAGATCTGATAGCCGTTTTTGCCAATCTTGTTCAGTTTTATCCCAGTTAGCATATAACCCATCGGTTTTGGCTGCTTTTGGGCAATAAGGAGGGTGAACCATGACCTCATAATCGATTTGATGCGCTAAAAATTCCTTTTGCCAGCCGATCTGGGATTGCGCCAATTGTTCAGCCTTATCGTTTAGAAAACTATCAATAGATTGGGTTGAGATAGGCTCTAATTCCTTGCTACGTTGTTGCTGAACCTGCCGAACCAAATCCGGTTGATCAGCAAAACGTAGTGTTTGCTGATCTCCAAACTCTCCGAGCAAAACTTTGGACTTATATTGCCAAGCTGCGTCCTCGAGTGCATTCTCGTAAGTAGTAACCAACTGATGGCTTTGTTGGTCAGACAAGCGTAAACACCAGTTGGTGGCATTAAAGTCAGTAGAATCAGGGAGCAGCCAATTGCCTTGTTCAGAGATTAATAACGAAGGAATTGATGAATCACTCAAAGCCACACCATGTCGGGCTTGAACATCTGGTGAGTCAGCCTTAAGCAATAGTAAATGTGTGTTCCCTTTTGTACCCAAGGTGATATGACAGACTCCTCGAAGGCTTGCAAACGTATCGTGTAAACATTCTTTCAGAGTGCCACACAGCTGATGTGAGTGATTGGTAACGATATTTCCATCAGGATGCGTAGCCTTATTTTTTGACTGATTTTGCAGTAGGTATTCGTCCTGGCTGTGCTCCCAAAACAGTTTGCAGAAACTGCGGAAGCTATCCTCAATTTGTTGTGGTTCGAGTTGGATTGCCCAGCTTTGTTCCTCAGCTACAGTGAATAACTGATGATTCATCGCTAACACTCCCTGAGCGTTATTCGTTGAGTGATCACGCAATATCAAAGCCCCTTTTTGAGAGACTCCAGTACGAACCAGACAACGCCCAGATAAGGCATCAATAGCCGGCTGATTGGAATTTGTATCACCTAACATAAGATAGATGCGAACCCCACTATCGGCTTTTGCCTGTAAAGCCTGAATCAGGTTTTGGTTTCTGATCTGATCAGTTGCAATGACCAATGTGAGAGCAGACTTATTGATCTCTTCTTTTACTCTTTCACTATCAATTCGTAATAAGTCTTCAGAAAAATTGCTATCACTATCTTGCTTTTTAAATAGCGCAGGCAATTCCTTCTTAGAATAATCAATGCGGAAATGTTTACATTTTGCTTCAATAACAGCCATTACATAACCTCCGCTGTTTTTTTCTTTTTGTTGATAGTATTTTTTAGATAGTGTGGAAGTTCATCCTCATCCTTGGGTATAAAGCTAGGCGTTCCGTCAACATTAAAGCCGTCATTGTGCTTACAAATAAAATCCAGACCACTGGTGCATTCCCAGCACCATGTATGGGAAGCCCCAATAAACACCCAATAACGACCATGGTTATCACTTTGTTTATCCAAAATATGACGTTCCCAATTTTCGGGTAGATCGGCTTCATTTTTTCCTCTAGGAGGATTCAGTGTCATCAACAAACCTTCTGCACCTTCCACATAGCTGGCGATGCTATTAAGATTTCTGCTTTGTTTGCTGGTATGCACATATCGGTCGGAATAGATCACAGATTGAACTGAGTCACCCGCCGTAAGTTGCCCAATAAGCTCACTCATATTGAGAACCTCAGAGTTTATCAAGGTAATTGGCAGCCTTTGCTTTTTACTTCGGGATGGAGACAGATCCGCCATAGCCGCCACATGCCAATAGGATTCTGGTTGGCTTTCTCTTCCAAAGCAGTCCAGCAGTTCTTGCCCAGATTTCAAGGTAAGATCGAAATCAGCCATGGCTTCATGATCGAGCCACAGAGACTGTTGTTGGCGAGTATCTAAATCACGACGGTAGCTTTTCGAGTGGAAGTTATTCAGCCAAGCTTGCTGCCACTGTTCTGCATCAATGCTATCTCTAGGTTTAATCGGTAAACGACAAACCTCAGTTTGTTTGAAGCTCCCAAGATCCGTTGACAACTGTGCTATATTGCGAGAGCCTACTTCAAAACGCTGAACAGCTTGTGGATATTTATGGATATATTCAAATGCCACAACCATCCGTTGCGCAGTCTCGTCCCAGAGTCCATCAAACCTGCTGGCAATCGCCTCCAACACCTTATTCAGATGTTCTTGATACCCACTGATTTGACGTTTAAAGCTACGAGGTTCTGGCTCTTTATTTTTTCTAGAAAAAGAAAGAGATTCCAACTGGCCTTTCAGGAAAACCTCTGAATGCGCAAACCCAAGCTGCCATTCAAGATCCAAATGAACCGACGCTTCAGGCGAACATAGGACCTCCGGTTGCAATGATACCAGAGTAAGAGAGTGCTGAGACGAATTGGTCTTCTGACCATCGTAGGTTTCATCCAACAAGTCCACAGTGGTAGTAACCTTGACACCAAACTCAGAGTTGCGGGCATCAACACCGCTCTTCCAAGGCTTGCTATTTGGTTCAAAAAAGGCAGTGTCCCGCTGAATCAGCAAAGGGGATGTACCTAACAAAGGGTCATTATGGGTGTACCAGATATGGTACAGCCCACGCTCCCTCACATCCACATAACCCGTATCGACAACCTCTTTACCTTTTGGGGTCAGAGATACAGTTTCTGAATCCCACAGCTTTTCCCGTTTAAGGTACTCCATCAAACGAGGCGGCATTGTCTCTGGATTCTGTTGAGTTGCTTTTAGCAGCGATACTAGATCAGCTCTTTTTTGTTTAAACGTCAGTTGCGCAATTACCGGGTAGCGTCTGGCCTCAACCAGACGTTGCAGTGTGATATTCAGACTGGTATTTTTTTTCGATTTGTTTTCAGCTTCCGGGTGATTGCTGCCAGACGGCTTGCCGTTTTTCTTCAACTCATTCGGCAAAGTTCTGTTTTTTTTGTTCATCGTTTTCTGTACCTTCTGGCATTTTTTCCAAAGCCCTTTTCCGCACGGGACACATTACAAGATCGTGCTAGTTTCTTAAGCTCTTCAGTTCTAGACCGTTGGCTGAAATACTCATGATGACCGACTATCACGAGTTGATAACGGGCGCGTGTGATTGAGACATTAAGTCTGTTTGGCGAATCCATAAAACCATCACGGTGTGTGTTGACCATTGATAAAAAGACCAGGTCAGCTTCCTGCCCCTGGAAGTAATCAACGGTTGCCAACTTAATGGATATTCCCTTAAAACTAAAACGAGCGTAACGGTTGTTATTGCCGGGCAATTCTTTTTGCATGGCCTCTCGAAGGGCTTTTTCCTGAGCTTTATAAAAAGTCAGCACAGCCACATCAAAAGCTTCGCCTTTGTCATTTTTCTTCTTATTTTCAGCCCAATTACAAAAAGCTATAAGCTCCTGAATAATAGCCTTGACTTCACTCTTATTCGCATTCCTATAAATATCGCCCTGCACATCTAGCCAGGTATTACGTGTTTTGTAACGGTCATAATCCCAGTCCCGGCCAGGTCGGGACTGACTTCCATCCATTAAAACCCCTTCAGGGTAAAACTGCCTTCGAGGGAAGGCCGAAATATCCGGATGCATCCGGTGTTGATAGCTCAGCGTCGAATGCCTTTGTTCCTTTTCATGGCGGTCAAAGCCCTGATTCAGCGTAGTAGGATCGTCCTTCTTACGCTTGACCAAACCATCCCCCGACAATGCTTCAAGAATCGAGGGAAAAGCAATATTTTTCAGGACATGGATTCGGCCATCAGCATTAACCGACTTGGGAAATAAACGTTCTAACGTGTCAGACAAATAACCGGTTTTCTTCTGGTAGTTCGCCGACTGGCGTAACCAGTATTCCCTCTCCAGGCGCCAGCAGACTTCTTCCGACCACTTGCTAAGGTCAAAACGATCCAACAGCTCTTTATTTATCGTACTGGTATCAGAGTAGTTTGTTGTCTTGACCCTGAACGGCTTAACTGCCGTTTGCCCAGCGGCGCTATGATGAAAAGCGTTGCCAGTGCGCTGCCAATCTGGGTGCAATACCACCATATCATCCGGAATCATAGGCTGTATCTGTGTCATACAGGATTCATCTACAAAGCAGAGCGAACTGTCATATAGATGCCAAGGCGCTTGCGCCAATGTCACCATATCTGTTAACCAGGAAGATGCCTGCCTTTCCACGCGTCCCTTTTGAACCAGCAAAATACGGTCAAGTCCTTTAGCCAGGTTTTTCTCACTACTACGCGCACTAATCTCTTCATCCAGAGCCTGTAATATGCCAGTAGTAACAGGAACCAACATAGGCTGCCGATAAAGCTCATCTCGAGTAGAGTTTCCTCTTAACTCTTCCAACAAATAACAAGCCTGCTGTACAGACTTAGAGAGTGTTTGGGCTGGTCTTTTACCTTTTGGTGGCACCAACATTAGATTGTCTAGGTTAGCGACGATCTGCTCACGATCAGTAAAAGGCGATAGCTGACGCACATCCCCCACCGGAACCCAGCGTTTGGCAAAGCGAGCCGGCACCAGAAATTCCTGAAAGGTAGTTTTACTGCATTCATCTATTATCATCACATCAAACGGCGGTTCACCACGATCTAGGGTCACTTCCCGTTCGTTAAACAGCCGCAAGATACCAATCGTTGTGCCACACACTAAATTAGAAGCATCTACCATAAGCTGTTGACTGAAATCTCCACAGCCAGAGTCTTTCCTAAGCTGTTGATAAACATTATCAAACTGAAAATCTTCAACACCGATGGCATTGCTTTCATCACCAATGCGAAGTGGAAATATGCGATTGCTCAAGGTTGAGTTTTCTTGAATTCTTTCCAGAACATTATTGATTGCAGCATGTGTAGATGCCGAAAGCAGCACTCTTTTGCCCTGCATAACCAGTTGAATAATCAATTCAAGAATTGTCGTGGTTTTGCCTGTTCCGGGAGGTCCATCCAGAATGGCAAAGTCGGGTGTGGCTAACGCCTTGGTCACAAACTCGCGCTGACGATCACAACCATCAAAATCAGAATTGGTCAGCACCTGCCACTCAATATTTGTCTCAGGCTGAATATCTTGCCAACGTTTTTTTTGTCGGTCCTGTAACAGGTGTATCAAAGGTGCATGACCACCAGCAGGGCGTGTCATCAAATCATTAATTGCAGCTTTTTGCTTTCTCAATTGTGAAGTATCAACACTTACGCGAATTTCCCATATTTTCCCTTGATTCGATGGATATTCGCTCTGCCTGTTTTTTTTCCCGCGAATATTTCGCGCCAGTAAAATCTGTCGCTCTTCAGGACGGGCTTTCAAAATCCGAAAGCCGTTGTCATGCTTTCTTTGCGTGTTATCCAGAACCTTAATGTTATCGCCGAAGAAATGATCCAGTTCAGACTTACCGGTATCATCACCAGAGTCCTTTTCAATTAACTGAATCCACTTCTCGTCAATATTGTCTTTGCTAACACTGAACGAAAGAGCCGGATACCGAGCGCACAGCATCTCCGATTTGTTATCGATGGAAGCAACTCGTGTATCTCTCGCTTCCAATGTCAGGCCATCCTTGTCTGTCTCAAGTCCCCACAGTTCTCGACTCAATAAATTGTCATTCAAAGTCAGGTAGTCAGGCGTTATTTCCCCTAGCAACACGGTAGTCACATCTTTGACCTGATGAGATTCCAGCTCTGGCTGTTGGCTCGCAAACAACAGCCAGCCATTACCTTTGTTAAGTGGTGAATAACTTTCGATCTGCTGTTTATCCAGCGAAGAAATAAGTTTGAATCTGGTGTTCTGTCCATTAATCGACAACGTGCTTTGGCCACTAACCTGACCCTGCAAGCGTATATGATTACTATCAATTGATTTAACCGGACAAACGTGACCATCAATATACACTTCAGCCAGTTCACCTAGTGGAGCAGACAGCGGGCGAATCAACAGCTGGTAGCCACTCCACTGAATGACACCTGCTTCACCAAGCTCAGGCAGATAAAGCTTGTACTGACCATTGGCTGATTGAAAGTGCTCTTCAGAAAGGGAAAATCGCTGACGATTTGCTCCCTTGCCGACAATAACTGGATCATCGATCTCAGGGACAAAGTCCTCATCTAGCGGATTTTCATCCGCTTCGCAGAGAATTTCATACCAGCCTTCCTCGCCAGAGATAATTTCAATTTCACTGACGGGAGTGATCTGGTAAATCCGTTTGTTCGGAGTTAATCGATAACGCCGATTGACAACCGGCTTCCATTCACAACTGACTTCTTTACTTTCCAGTGCTTTGATACTGTTGTTAAGGTAGTGTACGAACGGCATTAAAACCTGATTGGTTTGATATGCCAGTTCTGGTCCAGTAAGACCATCGCCCTCTAGGGCAGTAAAAAAAGGATTATCCATTCGCTACAGCTCAATCAGATAAAAGGGTTTTCGCCTTCCTGTTTCAGTCGAGGCTTTTTATTGGCCGTTTTCTCCAGCGCTTCAGGTTCTGAAGAGCTGGCCGCAACCGCCCTACCTTTGGCCCACTGACGAGTTCGGCTGATCATTTCTTCCATGGTTTGGGAAAGCGGTGCCGTCGCCAGGATGGCGGTAAGAATATCATCCTTGTTCAGCTGATGACCTTCATCAAAGGCAAGGAACATGGCTTCCTTAACCGCTTCTTCCAACTCGGCACCAGTGAAACCTTTACTGTTAGTGGCCAATTCATCAAGGTCCTCTTCAGAAAAGTCGTCCAGCCGATCCCTGCGTTTGAGGTGAATCGAGAGAATTTCCTTGCGATCTTGCTGCACTGGGAGATCAACGAAGAAGATTTCATCGACCCGACCTTTACGCAGCAGCTCTGGTGGTAGTTGGGCTATATGGTTTGCAGTGGCAACCACAAATACCGGCTTTTCCTTTTCCTGCATCCAGGTCAGAAAACTTCCGAGTACACGGGCGGTGGTTCCACCATCAGTCGAGCCAGAGCTTTGCATGCCTGAAAGACCTTTTTCGATTTCATCCACCCATAGAATGCTTGGCGAAAGAGCTTCCGCCATTTGCAAGGCTGAACGCATATTGGCTTCAGACTGACCCACAATCCCTCCGTAGATTTTGCCCATATCTAACCTCAACAGCGGCAGTTGCCAGGCATTGGCTACCGCTTTGGCTGCGAGGCTCTTACCTGTACCTGGCAAGCCAAGTAGCAATACACCGCGTGGAGTCTCAAGTCCAAAAGCACGTGCATCCGAAGTAAATGCCTGACGGCGGCGGTTAAGCCAAGATTTTAGGTTATCTAAACCACCAATATCATCTAGTGTGGCTTTGGGATGAAAGTATTCCAGATGGCCGCTTTTTCGGATGACTTGCTCCTTTTCCTTTACCATGAAAGGAATTTCGGACTCTGTCAGGCGTTTGTATTCGCAAGCTGCTTTGGAAAATGCAAGTTGAGCTTCACTGGTCGATAAACCTAATGCGGCTTCAAGCAAACTCGATGATTCCTGATAGTCACGATCATCAATATTGTAACGTTGCTTTGCCTGTTGCATGATTTTGCACAGATCATCAATATTCGGTAATGGCATTTCCAAAACCTGAACGTCTTTTTCCAGTTCTGGCGGCAATAAAGTTAGTGGCTGTGAAAGAACTACAGAGCAGCCAGATATTTCACGTGTAGCAACAGCAATAGCAAATACACGCAGCCGACTGATTAGCGCATGATCTACAGGTGTCAGATAGTAGTGAAAATCTTCAAGCAATAGAATAAAATCGTCTCGATCGTCATCCTTACTGTATTCAAGCAACCAGTCCAACACCTCATGAGGCTGCTCGTAATCATCGTGCTCCTCCCAAGTGCCGCTCTTATATTTGCGCAGCCCTTGAGGGCTGTTCCATATGAACAAGGTATAGCCTAGTTCTTCAGCCGTATGAGAACACGCAGCTCGAATACGCAATGTTTCATGGCTAATAATTTGGCTTAGGGCAGCCAACGATTGAATATTAATTTTCAGTTTATCAATAAAGTCCATTTATCGTTCCGTAAGCATTAACTAAGGCCAACTCACCATGAAATGTAATTAACACTCATTTTATATCAAACCATTGATAGTTAAATCGCACATTTTTCAATCCAACCCGCTTATCTTTGATCTATGTAATGTTTTTACTTACATTTTTGACTGATTTATCCCTCATCGAATATATAAAGATATACTCACCAAAAGTTTACTTATTAATCAATAATGAAAAATACTCTACTAGAATCAAAAACAGCCCTTTACATCATCAGCACGAATATCGAGCATAAAAATCTTCTGAAACTTTAGCGGTTTCTTCCGGGGGGGGGATTTTCAAATCCCGAATACAATTCCAATATCCAGAAAACGAATAAACCCAGCACAGCTGCTGGGGTTTCGAATGTGGCGGAGCGCTTTGGGTATGAGAGGATTTACTGCGCCCTTCGGGCCGTTGCTATAAAGCGCCTTCGGCTGGCAACGTTGTCTCGCTGCGCTCGGCTGAACCCCTTCCAGGGTTCTTCACCCTATCTCATCATCGCGATTTTCAGGCATTAAAAAACCGCTGAAATTTCAGCGGTTTTTTTGAATGTGGCGGAGCGCTGTGGGTATAGGAGGATTTTTCAAATCCCGACACTCAGCACATCACCTGAAACGAACAAAGCCCTGTCTGACGACAGGGCTTTGGAATGTGGCGGAGAGATAGGGATTTGAACCCTAGATACGCTATAAACGTATGCCGGTTTTCAAGACCGGTGCTTTCAACCACTCAGCCATCTCTCCGTAAGTGGCGTGCATCATACGGTGCTGGCTGAGGGTTGTAAAGCTGTTCTCACAACATTTTCGTTCAAACGCCTAAAGCATCACCAATCCTTCACTCTCTCGCTTAGGTTGCATCCAACCGCACTATTCTGAGCCGTCCCCGGCACCAAAGTGATAGGTCAGCTTCAGGGCCAGGGTATCCACGTCATTCGGCTCGATAAAATACCGGGTCGCGTTGAGTCCCAGCGTCCACTGCTCAGACAGGGCATAACCAATTTCAACCCCGGCATACAGATCGAACCCGTCACTGTCGGACTTGATTGTCTCGCCCTGGTAGCGGCTTTCGAAGTCGACATCCCAGTACAGGCCGCCCAGGCTCACCTCGGCCCGCCAATCTTCCTGTTGCCAGAAAGCATAACCGACATCCAGGCCGAAGCCATCGGCCAGAACCGGCGTGACCTGTGCGACTTGCTGGTGATAGGTTTGCGGCGTTGCAGACATTCCGCTGAGCGTCGCACTGCCTTCGCCCATATCGACGTAGCGCGCCGTCAGTGACCACTGCTCATTGAACGCATAGCCCGCGCCGACCGACCAATAAAAGTCCGAGTCTTCGGTTTTGATGACCTCTTCAACTTTCACCGCATCACGTTTGTGCGCATTGCTAAAGCCAAGATCGGTCTCCATAAACCAGGCGGCTTGACTGTTGAAGCTCAGAAGCGCCAGCAGGGCAATCCATCCGCGTTTGCCGACCCGGCGGGCGAGGCCCAGCAAGGTCAGCAGCGCAAGGGTCAACCCGCCCGTGTGGCCGCCAGCTTCATTTTCCACCACGACGCTGTGGGTCAGACTGGTCTTCACGGTCACCTTCCCGGTGTCTTCCAGACCATTGGTATCGCGGATCACGTAAGTCACAGTATCTTCACCTTCAAAACCGACTCTCGGGGTATAAGACAAGCTCTGATCACTGTTAATCGTTACCGTCCCGTTTTGTGCCACGGCCGAGACCACAGTGAGCGCATCGCCATCCGGATCACTGTCGTTACTCAGTACCCGGATAACCAGCGGTGTCCGATCATCGGTAGCGACAACATCGTCCACCGCAACCGGTGTCTGGCTGTTCACAACTTTCACGGTCACGTCGGCAAAGTCGGTTCCGCCATTGTTATCAGAGATGCTGTAGCTGATGGTCGCTACACCATAGAACTGATCTTTGGCGGTATAGCTCAACCAGTTGTCCACCACGGCCACTGTCCCGAAATCAGCGGTTGCATTGGTGACCGTCAGCGAATGACCATCGGCATCACTGTCGTTGGCCAGCACATCAATCATGATGTGGCCGTTGCGACTGACAGACACCGTATCGCCCAGCGCTTTCGGCATCGTGTTAGTCGATGCTTTCACAGCGACACCACCCGGGTCGACCACACTGCCATTGGCGACACCGTCGTCATCATTCGGACCACCATCTTGTATCGTCAGTTGCACACACCAGTGACCTTCGGTCAGACCCGGTGTCCAGCTGTTGTCCCCCGGAGGCGGACAGTAACCGGCTTCACCTTGTGTCGATGCCAAAGTGTTCTCAGCGTCCTGGACAAAGTCGACCCAGCCCAGGCCTTCTTTATACTTACGGTACACCGCATCTGCCGGGATCGGCCGCCGCTGAGGGAAGACCACGCGATAGCTTTGGCCCGCTTGCGGCAATCCGGAAGCCACGAAGTCGAAGATCCCGCCAATGTTATCCGCGGTTTCATCAGTGCCCAACTTGGTTTTCACCTCGTCTTCAAGGAGCTGCGTCCCGCCGGTTTCATTGCCGGCCACGGTTACCCCTTTGCGCAGGCAGACACCCGGATCCCCTTCAACCAGATAATGAGATGTATCCGCGACATTTTCCTGAATCACGTTACAGTCGCTGATCGCATCCTGGTAATCCGGGATCCCGTCGTTATCACTGTCGGTATGGCCTTCCTGGTTATCCGGGATCAAGTCGCCATCGCTATCCTCATCTCCCAGAACCGCCAGCGCAACCACCACCTCAAGATAAACATCCTCTGTCACCGACAGCGGCGGCTGACCGTTATCCGTCACCGTCAGTTGCAAGTGATAGATGGCCGAACTCAGCCCCGCTGGTGAGAAATTCAAGGTCGGATCTTGAGTCTGCCCTGCAATCGCCGCCGCCAGTTGCGCATCATCCGCAACCCAGGCATAAGTATGGCTATCGCTGGCATTCGGATCCGTCACAGATGCAGTCACCGTTACAACCTGTTCGCTGTTTTCCACCTTACTGCGCTGATCGTCCCCTTGCTTCACGGTCACGCTCACCTTCGGCGCTACATTCTGCTCATAGATGGTCAGGGTGTACTGGTGCTTGCTGCCCCGGTTCAACGTGTCATCCAAAGTGATCATCAGCGTTTCAGGGGCTTCCGACTCCGAATTCGCCAGCACATTGAAAGTGATTTCCCCGACAGTCCCCTCGGTGATCACCACCTCGCCATCCGTCAGATCATGGTCATTCGCACCACTGCTGCCCGAGACCTGATATGGAATCGTGACCGGATACGACGGTGCCGGGCCATTGAGGTGAACCTTGACGGTATGAGAGGTGCCTTCAGTGGTTTCCCCGTCTTTATCGATACTGACCAGCGGATGGACAATCACCGTCTGGCTCGCTTCGGCGGTATTGCCCTGCGAATCCTCGGTCTGCCAGTACACGGTATTCACGCCCGGACGGAAGAAGGTCCGACTATCAACCAGAGAGACCGGCAACGGCTTCCCGGTGCTGTCAAAGGCCACTGCCGTGCCCAGATCGACTTTCGTCGACAACGCGGTCGCGTTCACTTCCACACCGGCAGGCGCCGTGATGGTTGGTGCGTCCAGTTTGCCGCTCTCAAGGGTGACCAGCGCTTTCGCCGTCGCTTTGCCCCCCTTACCGTCGGTAATACCGTACTGCACCGTCAGGGTACCAGTCTGCTGCGTTGTCAGCAGGATCTTGCCATCCTGGATGCTGGCCTGCCCGGCCGTTGGTCGGACCCAATCCAGTTGCAGCGTATCCTCATCAACATCACTGTCGTTACCCAACACGTCCAGGGTGAAAGTCGTTTGACCATTGGCGGTCAAAGCGAAACGATCATCCACCGCAACCGGTGCATCGTTCACAGCAGCAACGTTCAGAGTCACGGTATACGCCGCGGACGACACCTGACCGTCGTTCACCTGATACTGGAAGCTGTCGATACCGTTGAAGTTCGCCGTTGGCGTGTACGTCCAGCCGTTCGTCGTCGCCGCCAGCACACCGTGTGATGGTCCAGCGGTGACTTTCCGGGTCAGGCTATCCCCCTGATCCACATCCGACACCATCGGCGTGATCGTGGCGCTGCTATCTTCATTCAGCGTGACAGTCAGCGACTCGCCCACCGGCGCATCATTGACGTTTTTCACCGTCAGGTTAAAGGCAGGCAGTGATGCACTCGCCTGGCCATCGGAGACTGAAATCACAATCCCGTTGGTGGTTCCGACATGGCTGTTATCCGGCGTGCCGCTGAGCACCCCGCTGGTTGCATCAAAGTTCGCCCAACTTGGTTTGTTGGTGATGCTGAAGGTTAGCAATGTACTGTCGACATCCGTCACCTGCGGCTTGTAGTAGTAAGCCGTATCTTCGTTGACCACCGTGGCCGGATTACCGCTGATCACCGGCGCATCGTTGACATTGTTGACCGTCAGGCTGAAGCCCGGCAACGCAGCCGTCTCCATGCCGTCCGAGACTGAAATCACAATATTGTTGGTGATGCCGACATCGCTATTACCCGGCGTGCCGCTCAGCATACCTGTCGCTGGATCAAAGCTCGCCCAGCTTGGCTTGTTCTCAATACTGAATTCCAGCGTATCGGCCGTATCCTGGTCAGTCACAACCGGAACGAACTGATAAGCGGTGTCTTCATCAACCGAGGTCGCCGGTGTACCGCTGATCGTCGGCGCATCATTCACGCCGGCAATGTCGATAGTGACCGTCGCCGGTGTCGAATCCAGCTCGCCGTCGTTGGCAATATAGGTAAAGCTGTCCTGACCGAAGAAGTTGGCATCAGGTTGATAGGTCACTTCATTGCCTGACAGCAAGACATTGCCGTTCTCCGGTGGCGTCACCATCTGATACGTCAATGATGAGTCTTCCACATCGCTGCCCACCAGAGTGATGGTCAGGTCGGTGTCTTCCTCGCCGCTGACCGACACATTCTGGACACTCGGGGCATCGTTGACCGGATTGACCGTCAGCGTGACTTCCACCGGCTCAGAGTCCAGCTCGCCGTCATTGACTTTGAACTTGAAGCTGTCTGCGCCGTTAAAGTTCGCATTCGGGGTATAACGCCAGCTGTTGTCACCTAACTGCTCAAGCTCACCATTGCTGGTGCTTTCAGTAATGCTGTACACCAAGGCATCGTCTTCGATGTCCGTCCCGCTCAGGGTGAGAGTCAGCGTGGTGTCCTCATCTAGCGTTTGTGCCTGAGCAATCGCTACCGGCGCATCGTTGACCGGGGTGACGGTCATGGTCACGGTGGCCTCATTCGAGACCGCACCCGCGGCATCCTTCACGGTATAAGTGAAGCTGTCCTCACCGAAGTAATTTTCATTGGCGGTATAGACAATCGCCCCGGTTGATGTCACCTCAACCTGCCCATTGGCCGGTGCCTGAACAACCGTGACACTGGCTGGATTCAGACTGTCACCGTCGTCAAGATCGACATCGGTATCATTCCCCAGTACGTTGACTTCAAACGAACCTTCTTCCTGCAACTGAGCCGTATTATCGACCGCGACCGGCGCATCGTTGACCGGGGTCAAAGTGACCGTCACCGTCGCTGGCTCAGACTGCAAGCCTTCGCTATCAGTTAAGGTGTAAGTAAAGCTAAAGGTGCCGTTCTTGTTCAAACGTGGAGTGATCACCAGCGTGCCGTCACTCTGAACGCTGACCTCAGCTTTGGCATAATTCCCCGCACCATCGCCCTGATCTTCCAGGGTGATACTCGCTTTGTTGAAGCCTGCGTCTTCGATATCCGTGTCGTTGGCCAGAATCGTCAGCGTGGTTGCCACATCTTCATCCGTGGTCACGCTGTCATTCCCCGCGATCGGACGATCATTCACCGCACCGATATTCACCGTCACCGTAGCCGGCTCAGAAACGCCACCTTCGCTATCGGTGATGGTGTAGGTAAAGGTATCGGTACCGACTTCGTTGAGGTTTGGTGTGTACACCAAAGTCCCCGCGTCCTGGTCGATAGCCACGCGACCGATGGCAGGCTGCGTCTCAATGGTGATGTCGCCGGTCGGCTTACCATCTTCAATATCACTGGCCGCATCACGCACCGCGATAGCATCGGTCGCGTTATCCTCATCCACCGAGGCACTCAGGTTGCCCGCAACCGGCAGATCGTTCACTGGGGTGATTGTCACAGTCACCGTCGCTTCTACCGACGTATTGAGCAAGGCATCTTTCACCGTATAGGTGAAGCTGTCCTGACCATTTTCGTTGGCATTTGGCGTATAAGTCGCGACCCCATTAGCAATCGCCACCTGACCTTTGGTTGGTTGAACAACCACGGCTGCAGAAGATGGCACCATGTCGCCTTCCGGATCATAGTCATTGTCCAGCAGCTTAATGGTCACGGCAGTGTCTTCGTTCATCGTCGCCTCATCGTTAACCGTGACCGGCGCATCCGCCACCGCATTCATGGTCAAGGTCACAGTGTGGACTTGAGAGGTTGCGTTTGCGGCATCAACAACCTGGAAGGTAAAGCTGTCCGCATGATTTTCACTACCGTCATGCTGATAGCTGAAGCTGCCGTCCTCGCTGAGGGTCAACTGGCCATACTGCGGATCAGTCACCACAGACGCGGTGAAGGTATCGCCGTTGTCGGTATCATCATCCGTTGCCTTGCTCAGCAAACCATTTTCCACTGCAACCGTCAGCGTCGCGGCTTCATCCAGGGTAAAGCTAAAGTCCTGGCCGACCGGCGCATCATTGGTATTCACAACTTCAATGCTGAAGCTGTCCAGCGTGTCTTCATCCGTCCCGTCAGAGACTTTAATTTGAATATCACTGTAATGACCAACATCCGCATCCTCAGGCGTCCCGGTGAGCGCGCCCGTCTGCGTATCGAACTCAGCCCACTCCGGCTTGTTTTCAATACTGAAGGTGTGCGTATCGCCCTCATCCGGGTCAGTCAAGGTTGGCGTAAAGCTATATGCCTTATCTTCATCAATCGTGGTTGCAGGTGTACCGGATAACTCAGGTGCCACGTTATATTTCTTCGTCACGGTTGCAGAAATGCTCTCCGCCGCATTCCCCGCTTCATCCGAAACGACCACCGACAACGTCAGCGTCCCCTCAGCCAAAGCGCTGACATCAACGCCTGTCACCTGTTTACTTTCAGCATCAATCGCAATCGGCGACGAGCCAGACACGCTATCCGTTCCGTCACTGATTTGATAAGTCATGGAACCCGAACCTTCCAAGCCCGAGACGGTAAAGCTCAGCGCAGCCTCATTCTCCCTGTCAATCAATACCTGATCGACGACCACGCTATGGCCGCTCGGCAGAACCGTATCAACATTCAGAGTGAGCTGGGTTGCTGCGGTGTTGCTGTTCCCCGCCGCATCGGTGAAGGTGTTCGCGGCGATATCGACGGTCGCCGGCTCGGTGCGATCAACATCCGGCGTGAAGGTCACCGTATAACTGGTGCCGCTGCCACTGAAGTTGCTCAGGGTGCCGCCGACAACGGTGATGTCACCTTCAGCAAAGTCACTGCTGGCTTCGTTCAGAGTGACCGTCAGCGTCGCAGTTTCACCCGCTTTCAGGCTGGCCTTGTCACTGGCAATCGTCACGCTCGGCAGCGCGGTATCCAGGTTGATGCTCAGCTGCGTCGCCGCGGTGTTGTTGTTCCCCGCTGCATCGGTAAACGTCTCCGCGGCAATGTCGAATGTCGCGGGCTCGCTACGATCGGCTGCCGGGGTAAAGATAGCTGTGTAGACCGTACCGCTACCTGCAAAGTTGGTCAGGCCACCACCCACAACGGTGACGTCGCCCTCAGCAAAGTCCGTGCTGGCTTCATTCAGGGTGAAGGTCAGCGCCGCAGTTTCACCTGCTTTCAGGCTGGCCTTGTCACTGCTGATGGTCACGCTCGGCAGCGCGGTATCCAGATTAATGCTCAGCTGGGTTGCCGCGGTGTTGTCGTTGCCCGCCGCATCGGTGAAGGTCTCCGCGGCGATATCGAATGTCGCTGGCTCACTGCGATCGGCCTCCGGAGTGAACGTTGCTGTATAAGCCGTACCGCTGCCTGCGAAGTTGCTCAACGTACCGCCCACGACTGTGACATCTTCGGCCGCGAAGTCGCTGCTGGCTTCATTTAGGGTGAAGGTCAGCGCCGCAGTTTCACCCGCTTTCAGGAAGGCCTTGTCACTGCTGATGATCACGCTCGGCAGTGCAGTATCCAGGGTGATGCTCAGTTGCGTCGCCGCGGTGTTGTTGTTGCCCGCCGTATCGGTGAAGGTCTCTGCCGCAATATCGACGGTCGCCGGCTCGGTGCGATCCGCATTCGGGGTAAAGGTCGCGGTATAAGTGGTGCCGCTACCGGTAAAGTTGTCCAGGCTACCACCGACGACGGTGACGTCGCCCTCAGCAAAATCCGTGCTGGCTTCATTCAGGGTGAAGGTCAGCGTTGCGGTCTCACCCGCTTTCAGGCTCGCTTTGTCACTGGTAATCGTCACGCTCGGCAGCGTGGTATCCAGGTTAATGCTCAGCTGCGTTGCCGCGGCGTTGCTGTTGCCCGCCGCATCGGTGAAGGTCTCCGCGGCGATATCGACGGTCGCCGGCTCGGTGCGATCGGCATCCGGAGTAAACGTCGCGGTGTACGTCGTGCCGTTGCCTGCGAAGTTGTCCAGGGTGCCGCCCACAGCCGTGACATCTTCCATCGCAAAACCACTGCTCGCTTCGCTCAGGGTGAAGGTCAGCGTCGCAGTCTCACCCGCCTTCAGGCTGGCCTTGTTGCTGGTGATGGTTACGCTTGGCAGTGCGGTATCCAGATTGATATTCAGCTGGGTTGCC
>NZ_JAZGTF010000028.1:0-14009 GCF_037389125.1 Photobacterium sp. MCCC 1A19761 | reverse complement strand
CGTGATTACAACGCTCAGGTCGGAGAAGCGCTTGCTGCCGTTCGTGCGTTGAACAAGTTAACAGGGCTCGGCATGCCCGTAACTCGTAAAGTTAGCTAAAACATGGCTTAAATTGGGTAGATCTGCTGTTTTCCTGATTTGATCAACAAAGCCGACATCAGCAGATCATGTTTCTGATATGGACCGTACCAATGGCTCAGCATCACCTGTTATAGGTAATTTTGACGGTGCAAAATTTATTGATGACTCTGAAGTCAACACCCAAACTCATGAACTGAGGTTTAATTCGAAAAATAGTGATATTCGATGGGTTGGTGGTGTTTTTTACCAAGACCATTTATATGACGCAAAAGATAATGGCACAATTGTCCCAAATTCAAACTTCGGTCATATGGAAGCACACAATATGTCTGATGTATCTGGTGAACAATTCGCTATTTTTGGTCAGGGTACCTTCCCGGTGACAGACAGGCTTGAAACTACGCTGGGTCTAAGGTGGCAAAAAGATGATAAAGAAATTGATTCATCAAATCGAAGCGTAATGATGGGAAATGATACCACGACTAATTACAAACGAGAAGATTCCTGGGATGTCTGGTTGCCAAAATTAGCTTTTGGTTATCAGTTAGAAGGGAAACACTTGCTTTATGGTAGTGTGTCAAAAGGTTATCAATCCGGAGGTTTTAACTTTACTGAATTAAATCCGGCTAAGGCAAAATATGAACCGCAAAGAACTATTGATTATGAATTGGGAATTAAATCCTCATGGTTAGATAAACAGCTGAATTTAGATCTAAATCTTTTCTACCTGGATGTTAAAGATGCTCATGGACGGAGTATTAGTGCATTAAATAACATTAACTTTTTCAATGTGGATAAGGCGCGGAGTTATGGTGCAGAATTCGATCTGAACTGGTTTGTTAATATGGATTGGTCACTGAGCGGTACACTTGGTATGAATAAATCTGAGTACAGAACGAATGAATTTTCCGGGAAAAGAATGGCGAATTCACCAGAGTTTACGTCATCATTAACGCTGAATTATGGTGGTTATGAGGGTTTTTATGGAGACCTGACTTATAACTATCGTTCATCAACTTATACAGATGCTGAAAATACCCTAAAAATTGATGGTTATGGTTTGGTTGATACACACTTGGGTTATCGAGTAGACGACTACACGGTTTATGTTTTTGGTACAAACTTGCTTGATGAAGACTACACCACGAATTACTACGCCTTGCCTTTCCCGGGGCCCGCGCCTATTGCCGGTGCTGGTCAGCCACGAACTTTGGGCTTGGGTGTGTCTGTAGATTTTTAACCCTTAATTCAGATAATAAGTGTAAAAAGCAGCTCTAGCAGCGAATTACCATGAGTTTATTCGTAGCCTAGCTCAAGGTTACTACACTGATATTTGTGATGTTTTTCTAGGTTATTAGGGGTAATCGTCAATGAATTAGTATCGCCAGCGCTATTTTGAAAAATGCGCCAATTTTAATTTTAGATGAACCCACAGCTGCGCTTTATACTGAAAGTGAGGTGGCGGTTCAGTCTGCGATTGATTATTTGATTAAGGATAAAATGGTAATTGTAGTTGCCCATATTTTATCTACTATCATGTCATCAAGTAACATTGTTGTTGTGGATCAGGGTATGCTTGTAGAGCAAGGCACACATCATGAGTTACTTCACAAGCGAGGAAGATACAGTGTAATGTGGCAGGCTCAACAAAGAGTTAAGCATTGGTTTTAACAGAGAGTGCCTGATATTTTTGATGATGAAGGTCCTGTTGTATAAGGTGATACGACAGGACTTTATCTAAAAGATAGTCATTAGTTAGGTCCATCTGTTTGTGCTTTATCCTTGTTTGCGAAGATGTTTCAAATCTCTTGGCTTAACTCCGTAATGTTTGAAAAATGTAGAAGAGAAATGACTAGTGTTGTTATAGCCAAGGTTTTGGGCAATGGTCGTAATTGGCATGTCACTATTAATAATTGAATGATAGGCTTTTTCCATTCTACACTTAATGACGTATGCATAGGGGCTAGTGTTAAAAACGGATTTAAAGTCTTTTTTTAGTTTAAAATCATTAGTACCAACTAAACGAGCAAGAGTTGGTAACTTAGGAGGGTTAATTAATGAGTTTTCAAGAATGTCTCTTGCTTTGTATACCCTATGCCTTTCCTTCTCATTGATATTAGATTCAGGTATTGGCTGGCTAAACATAGACTGGATGCTTAGAGAAATTAGTTCATACGCTTTCCCTTGTAAGAATACTTGTTTGATCATTTCTGTGACCGGAGGATTTAATAGCATTTCTACGCATTTTTGCATGAGGATATTATTCTTTATAGGGATGCTCATGTAACCTTTTGCTTGATTCGCATTGCAGTTTTCAATAATGGTATCGAATTCAACAAGGTATTTTCTAGGAAAGCATATAGATATAATTTTTAAATTTTCTGTTGGGGAAAAGTAAGCTGTACCATCAAAACTACAATGACAACATAGGCTTGCGCTTCCTGGTGAGTCGGTGCTTTCATAATTACAGAGATTAGATTTTGTTGTTACCGTCCCTTCTTTTACAAAAGCTAAAGATAAGTATTCACGATTATCCTGAATAGGAATTTTAATTTCTTGATATATGCATCCTTCCAGAAAAACAATTTGGATTTCAGAAAATAAGTAGGTTGAAATGTTTAATACAGATTCTTTAATTTGAATCCTCTGATGGCTTTCAGAGCCTTTGTTGAAAACATCGTTCGATAGGCATTGCAGTTTATCAATATCTAAACATGTGTTTTCAGTATCATGAGAGGTATGTTTTTTCATATTGTAGTGACTCTGCTTCTTTATTCTGAGTTTATCATTTTGACACCTTATTGATAATGATTATCATTTTATATCTAGTGGTTTTGTTTTACAATATTTTGTTTTGACCCGAATTCAGATAACAAGTGAGACACTTCATGGGTAGGATTACCATATCATTGACGTGGTAGCTCAGGGTGAGAAGCTGAATAAAAGTGATTTAACTTCTAATGACAATAAAGAAAATAAAGCCGGATCAACGGTGGAGGATTCAGTGCGACTGAAGCTGCTTGTTGCTCAGTGTAACTGCCTCGATACCGAGCCATAGGTCATTAAAAACCGATGGAGGAGTGCAGTGCCCCAAGTGTCATTTAAGCGATTTTCAAGCACGGCTTCATTGCCGGGTAAATGCTCTGGGTGGTTGATGAGCCAGGTGACCATGGCTGACCAGCTCATTCCGAGATGTGCATGGGTTGAGTAGGTCCAGTCATTGTGCTTGAGCAGGTAAAAGGGCTCGACTGAACTGCTGGCGAGCGGAAGTGAGCCGGTTGGTTTCCGGGTAATTGCTTGTCGGCTGAGTGACCAGCTCCAGGTCGTAGGCGAAAGTCCGGCCGTTAAGCTGTCTTGGCGACTGGCACTCGTGTCGACGAAATGAAGTCCAGCGGTACACTTGCACGTCTCCCCCGAACTTTCGCCGCCAAGTGCTTCGACCAGATAATGGTGCGCATCACCGAATGCAAACAGGGGACGGCGTCGATGGGTGACTGCTTTTAACCAGGCGACTAAGTGTTGTTGGAAACGGTGATAGGCCTCGCGATGCCATAATCCGCAGATGATAAAACACGAATAGTGGTCAATATTGATTCGTTGCAGCGCTTCCAGACTGTGTATGACAACAAATTGCTCCGTGTCGTGGAGGAGTGTTTCAGTCCACTGACGTCCGACAAGATGAGCCACCTCTGCAGGTGGCTCGTCCAGCTGGACAATGGCAATTGGTCGTTGACGCATTGTTCCCGCCATGATCACTTAGGCTTCAGTAACCAGGTCGTAAAAATCGACGGATGAATTGTTGACGGGGTTGACGATCCCGACCCGAATGGCAAAATCACCAAAATTTTCACCCGGCTCGCCTTCTTTTGACCATTGGCCAATGTAACCATCGAGTAAAGCCAGAATCTCGTCAATCGGCATGTTGCTCTGGTGCAGTCGTGGGATACGCGTTCCCATTACATTGCCGCCGATATAGAAATCGTAACGATTGATGGCACGCCCCACCAAGCCGACTTCTGCCAACATCGCCCTGCCGCAGCCATTCGGGCAGCCGGTGATTCGGAAGATAAAGGGGTGTTCAGCCATTTGGTGCTGCGCCATCATGCTATCAATTTGGGCGGAGATTTCCGGCAAAGCCCGTTCTGCTTCTGCCATAGCCAGCGGGCAGGTCGGAAAAGAAACACAAGCCATGGAGCTTTTGCGCTGTAAGCTGACGGTATCGTCGATCAACCCGTATTCGCGGGCGATCTGATCGATCACTTCTTTTTGATCCGATGGCACACCGGCAATGATCACATTCTGGTTTGGGGAAAGGCGGAAATCACCCTGGTGGATCTGCGCAATCTTAGCCATCCCGAGCTTGCGTGGCTTCTCCGGGGTGTCGATCACCCGGCCGCTGGGGATAAACAGGGTGAGGTGATGTTTGCCGTCAACCCCTTCGGTCCAGCCAATCCGGTCTCCGCGGGCCGTGAATTCGTAGGGGTGAACCGGGGAGAACTGAACGCCTGCACGTCGCTCAACTTCTTGCTTGAATGCCTCTACCCCGACACGATCCAGGGTGTATTT
Organism: Photobacterium sp. MCCC 1A19761; assembly: GCF_037389125.1. Taxonomy (NCBI): domain Bacteria; kingdom Pseudomonadati; phylum Pseudomonadota; class Gammaproteobacteria; order Vibrionales; family Vibrionaceae; genus Photobacterium; species Photobacterium sp. MCCC 1A19761. The sequence continues at coordinate 9,362 of NZ_JAZGTF010000028.1, read as the reverse complement.
GGTTTTCGCGTTCCGGCGATTGGAGCGGTTCCCCCAGTCGCGCTGAGTTGAAACGACGGCCTCAGCGACTGCCAGCGTGTGTTCGGTTGAAATAAAACCGAATTCGCTGGCCATGCGTGGATAGGTGGTTTTGTCGCCGTGGGTCATGGCTAAGCCACCCCCGACCAGAACATTAAAGCCGAGCAGTCGGTCACCTTCGCCAATGGCGACGAAACTTAAATCATTGGCGTGCACATCAACGTCATTCTGCGGCGGGATCACGACCGTGGTTTTGAATTTACGCGGCAGATAGTTATTGCCTAAAATGGTTTCCTCTTCTTTCTCGATGGAAACCTTTTCACCGTCCAGCCAGACTTCAGCGTAGGCATTGGTTTTGGGCAACAGGTGCTCTGAGATCTTCTTAGCCCATTCATAGGCAATTTGATGCAAGGCGCTTTCAATCGGGTTCGAGGTACAGAGGACGTTCCGGTTCACATCGCCTGCGGTTGCACGGGAATCCAATCCGAGCTGGTTTAACAGTTTGTGGACCGGTTTGATGTCATGTTTCAACACGCCATGCAACTGAACGGCCTGGCGGTTGGTGACACGAATGGATTCATACTGGGTATTGGTGGACGCAAATTCATCAATCCCAAGCCACTGTTTAGGAGTAATAATCCCACCCGGTAAACGGACGCGTAGCATGACGGTATGCAGGGGCTCAAGCTTTTGCTTGACGCGCTCGGCCCGAATGTCCCGGTCGTCCTGCTGGTACATGCCGTGGAAACGGATCAGTTGAAAGTTGTCGCCTTCAAAGCCACCGGTGATCAGGTTTTGCAGATCTTCCGTAATGGTGCCTCGTAATAATTTGCTTTCTTGTTTTAGTCTTTCGTTGTCAGAGAGTTTTTCATTGCTCATCGTGATAGTCCATTGCCTGGTTATATTGCTCACCGGTGCGTTAATGCACGGCACCATCAGGAAAACTATCACTCGCTGTCGAGCGGAAACAGGTACAGATACGTATGAAAAATGGCATAACAGATTGATTTTTATAACCGTTTGGAATTTCTTAAAACCAGAGTCGTTGAATCAGGTGAAATTCCCGCTGAATTAATGAGATACAGTTCTTATTTAGTTCATTTCTTTATATCAATAACCATGAAATTGTCCACCATGAATCAAATTGATAACCATTATCATGTATGATCCGTTCATCATGGATGGTGTTAAGGCTGGGGTTATGCGTATTCAATTTGGTTTTATCTACTTTTTCCTGTTAATGGTCGGAGCCGGGCAGTCGATTGTTTTTGCCATTTTTCCGGCTCTGTCCCGCGAATTAATGATGACAGAGCTGCAAGCCGGTTTGGTGATCAGTGCCGCGGCATTTATTTCTTTTGCTGTGTCTCCGTTCTGGGGACGTCGGGTGGACAAAGCAGGCAGTAAGTCATCCCTGATCCAGGGCGTTGCAGGCTATGGCCTCTTTAATATGGCATTTGCCGGCGTGCTCTGGATGGCGATAGACACAACCATGTCAGTTGTCGCTGTATTTCTGCTGTTGGTCCTGACCCGTTGTATGTTTGCCTTTTTCACGTCTGCAATTTTGCCTGCGGCACAAACTTATCTGATTACCCATACCAGTGCTGAAGAGCGTCCGGCGAAGATGGCCATGATCGGTATGATGTTCGGGCTTGGGATGATCCTCGGTCCTGCGGCAGGCAGTGCGCTGGTCTCGGTCGGCATTCTGGCGCCGATTGTGTTGAGTGCGTTGATTATGCTGTTGCCGCTCCCCTTTGCCGTCAGGCAGTTGCATGAAGTGCCCGTCACTCAGAAACAGCAATCCGGGGGGGCCGAAAAGCTCCGTTTTCGTGATGCCAGAATTCGTCCGTATTTCCTGCTGATGCTGACGGTCTATGCAATCTTCTCTGCAATTCAGCAAACGATTGCTTTTTCTTTGCAAGATTTATTATCTTTTGATGCCGTGGCGACTGCGCAGTGGGTCGGGATTGCTTTTATGGTTTGTGCGGTTGCTTCGGTGATTTGCCAAGGGGTGATTATTCAGAAATGGCAGTTTAGTGGTCAGCAACTGATCACGATTGGACTTGTGTCGATACTGATTTCGTTGACTGTCTTTATCGCCGGACAAGGGCTGGTGGCCGTGATGATAGCGTTCGCTGCACTGGGCGTTGGTTTCGGATTTGTCTATCCGGGCATTGTCAGCAAGGCATCCCTGTCTGTCACCGGACAGCTTCAGGGACAAGTCACGGGCGCTCTCCAGGCAGCAATGTCTCTGGGATTTATCGTCGGTCCCCTGATTGGCGCGGGACTGTACGCCGAGATCGGGCAATGGGTTTATGGCGTGCTGTTATGTTTGTTGGTCAGTACGTCACTTTATGTCTGGTTCAACCGGACCAACCGAGAAGAAACCGAAGCACTGGTGTGACAGAAGCGGGCATAAACGAAAATTCTCTCAGAATAGACGATGAAAGCGGGCCTTCAATGCCGGAGGCCCGGCAAACGATTTTGAGGTGCGCAAACGCATTGAGTTGACTTTAAACGGAATTCTCTTTATCAAGCTTGTTTTGATTTGCTGAGAAGATTGTGATGTTGTCATATCTCCCGCCACTTGTGACCTTATCGTTTGCCATTATCTTAGAAGTGTTGGCGACTTCGTGGCTCCCCAGAACCAACCAGTTTACTGCGGTTGTACCCACCGTCGGCGTGTTGGTAGGCTATGGTCTGGCGTTTTATCTGCTCTCCTTAACGGTCCAGAATATGCCCCTGGGGGTGGCGTATGCGATTTGGTGCGGCGCAGGGATTGTACTGGTGGCACTGATTGCCTGGTTACTGCATGGGCAGAAACTGGATGGGTACGCGATAGTCGGCATCGCCTTGATTTTGCTCGGCACCGTGATCATTAATGTCTTTTCGACGGCAATCGATCATTGATTGGTGTTCAAGCTAATTGAATCTCGATGAATTTGGCAGATCGTCGCTGTTTCAGTATCAATATGAACACCAGTCATCAGATGGGGAGTTATCAGATGGTGAGTTGATGTCTGATCGCATCAAAGGGTCATGAAGTCTGTGATATGGTGTTTTTTCTTACGATATTCATGAAGCTTTTTACAGGGAGTAAGGCGTGATGAGTTGTATTTTTTGTGACATTGTTTCTGGTAAGTCTCCTTGCCATCAAGTTTGGGAAGATGAAGAACATTTGGCATTTCTGTCGATTTTTCCCAATACCAAAGGATTTACGGTGGTGATCCCCAAGGCACACTATTCAAGTTATGCCTTTGAACAGTCAGACGAAGTGTTATCCAAACTCATCTTAGCGACCAAGCAAGTCGCCCAGTTGCTCGACAAAGCCTTTGATGGCGTCGCGCGAACCGGGATGTTCTTTGAAGGCTATGGTGTTGATCATCTTCACAGTAAGCTATCGCCCATGCATGGAACGGGAAACAACCCAGCGTTTCAACTGGTTGAATCAAAAATCGATAAGTTTTACGAGCAGTACGAAGGCCACTTATCATCGCATGACTACAAACGGGCAGATGATGACGAGCTTCGTCAAATCGCGGCCCACATTCGGTCATGTGCCTAGCAGGATGTCGTCACGAGTCCGGGTGTCTCTGCCCGAGCTGGGAGTCACTTGTATGCCAGATTGTTTTCAGTTAGTGCTTTGAGGGTGGCGATGGCTGCTTTGGCATCCTTGCCACTGACCGTGAAGGTTAGGGTATCGCCGTTGCGCACCCCGAGCCCCATGATATTGCTCAGGCTTTTGGCGTTGACAGTCTTCCCGTTTTTACTCAACCAGATTTGGGCTTCGAAACGCCCTAGTTCGGCGGCGAGGACGGCAGCCGGACGGAGATGCAGGCCGTGTGGGGTGTGTATAGTCCATGAGAACGTCAAGGTTTGATCCTGAGGACATTCATCGACGGGGTGTTGACCAGATGGTTGATCGAGGGGGATGGACGGGGAACTGTCGCTTTGCGGATGGCGTTGCGCCAGCGCCTGATATTTTGCCGTCAGCGCACTTTGGGCTTCGATTAATACGCTTTCGAGCGGCATCCCACCTGCCGCTGCGACACAGGCGACGATAGTGCCCTCAACCAGCGGGGCAGGGCAAACCTTCACGGCATCCACCTTATCAGGTGAAAGTAATTCCAGGGCCATATCGGCACTGAGGATCGCACTACCCATGTCAAGCAGGACCAAAACGCCATCGGGGCTGTATACCTGCTCGATGGCATTCATGACCGCTAACGCGTCGGTTCCCAAAGGCGTTTCAGGAGCATCAATGCCTGCGGCAATGGCCATGGCGACTTTGCCATGGGAGACTTGTGTCGCCAGTTCGAGCAGACCTTCTGCCAGACGGCGGCTATGTGAAACAATCACAATACTAACCATTATCTAAATGTAAAAGAGGTGGCAGGGATTGCCACCTTTGATTATGAATATGAGTCCAATTACTTAGCTTAGGCCTCATGACAGCGTGGCTCAGCTAGTCTGCCAGAGGCAGCCCGCTGGGCAGTACTTTTGGAGTATTCGAACGCAAATCAAGGCTGGCCGGATCCGTCAGGGCAAAGAGGAACGCCATGATTTTTTCGACGTCATGGCTGTTGTATTGCAGTTGCTGTATCTCACTGGCACCGGCAATTTCATTGAGGACATCAAGGTTATTCATGACTTCAAAGTCCAGTGCATCTAAGTCACGGCGCGAAGGCAAAACAGCCTGGCTTTGGTCGTAGTTATTTAAGGCATCGATGGCATTGATGTGGTGTTCAACGACGGCTCGTAAGGTATTGTAAGCTCCGACATGTCCATAAGGCGCTGTCAGCAAAATATTTCTGAGAGACGGGGTACGGAATTTATACCGGTCTGCATCATTTCCGCTGACGCGGCTGTGGCCGAAGTCTTCAAGCCCTTTAAAGCCGTCTCCCTTGCCAGGCCCGATTTGTGGCATAGCAATCGCGTGGAAATCATGATCGGTTTGCAGGGTGCCGCTGTGGCAACTGGCGCAGGTCTGCATGCCATTATGCTCGCTCTTTCCGTTGTAGAATAACGTCATTCCCTCGATAGCATTTTGGCTCATGGCGTTCTCGTCTCCCCGCAGAAAACGATCGAACGGACTGTTGTCGGCACGCCAGGCGATTCCCTCGAAAGCGGCAATGGCATTGGCGGCATGAACAAAGGTAATCTCTTTGGCACTGTTGATGTCCGGGTATGCGGCCTTGAACTGTTTGACATAATCGGGAATTTTCCTCAAACGTTCAGTCAGGAGTTCCCAGACGCCGTCGTCACCGGCCAGAATATTGGCTGCGGCAGCATCGGCAACCGGGTTTTCACCGGGTTGCCCGGCCATTTCTGTGGGGTTGGTTACGGGAAGCATGGCCTGGGCGGCCAGGACGCTGTCAAGGCCTTCCGGCAAGGCATCACCGGCCGGTGAAGTAAACCCGCTGGGATGACCGGGGTCGGTAAAAATACGGCCGTCATTAAAGAGGACCGTAAATTGATGGGCGCCGAGGTTGAAAAGGGACGGGGAGTTGTGCGGTACGCGCTGAACAATCGCTTCATCCCCCTCACCCGTTGTTCTGTTTATCCCGAGTCCATCGCCGCCTTCACCAACAGGCAGAGACAGACCGTCGGTCGTATTCGTGAGGGTGTGGTGGCACGTCCCGCATGAGATATTTTTGTTCCCGCTTAGGATTTTGTCGAAGAATAGGTTTTTTCCGAGTTCTACCTGTGCCGGGCTATGGACACGAAAATCGTCATTCCCCAGAGGAGACAAGCCGAAGGGCGTGGTATTACGATCGTTATTATTATCTGCTAATGCTGTTGTCGGGTAGGCCGAAAGGCCGCCTACAGCCAGGCTTAGCGTTAGTGCAAGGCTTTTCATCAATTATCCCCTTAATACTGCAATTCAATGAAAGGCTATTCCTCTCAAAGACTAGTGTTTTACAGGCCATCAATGTGGGGGTTTAACTGACACTCTTATTTTTATTACAAGGAGTTAGTATGTGGACAGCTTTCTTGCGGCTGGACTCGGTATGCAGGAATAGGGAGATATAGGGCAATCAGGATAGGATTGCCCGGCAGAGTTCGGCAAAGAGGTAATGGGACGATGTTGCGCCGGGATCCTGATGGCCGATGGATCGCTCGCCAAGGTAGCTGGCCCGGCCTTTTCGGGCCTGCATGTCGATGGTACTGAGCATTCCCTGCTCGCTGGCATTCAGTGCCTGCTTGAGCGCTTCTTCAAGCGGAGCGTGTTGGTTTTGCGCCAGAGTGTTCAGAATGGCCAGCCAGGTGTCGACCATGGTTTTGTCTCCGGCGACGGCTTTTCCGCGTTGTTGAATGCCTTTCAGGCCATCGCTGAGCATGGTTGTCAGCGCCGCTAAGTCCAGAGCTTCTTTTGCCTCGGTACTGATTGCCCCGCGCAGGAACAGCGTGCCGTATAGCGGGCCGCTGGCCCCGCCGATAGTGGAAAGCAGGGCCATCCCGGTTGTTTTCATGATGGTGCCGATATCCTTGTCGGCAACATCAGGGAGTTTATCCATCACCTTATGAAAGCCACGCTGCATATTGGCGCCGTGGTCGGCATCTCCGATTTGGCGATCCAGTTCGGTGAGGAAGTCTTTTTCTTGCTCGAATTTTGCGGCTGCATTTTCCAGCCACCTGACAATCTGTTGTTTGGTCACTTGTGTCATGGATATCTCGCTATTTTGTTATTCCTATTGGGAAACATGCCTAACATCCCCAGCGCAGGGCCGGGGTATTGACCGGCTTGTCCCACAGGGACAGCATTTCATCATCGGCATTGAGCAGACTGATAGAAACGCCCTGCATGTCGAGGGAGGTGCAGTAAGCGCCAATTAAGTTTCTTTCGATGATGATCCCGCGTTGTTCAAGTATTTCGGCGACTTTTCGGTAAACGCAGTAGAGTTCGGATAAGGGAGTACCGCCGAGGCTGTTGACCAGCACGATGACTTTATCGCCCTGCATCAGTGACGCCGTCGTCCAGTTTTCTTCCTGCCAGTCGCCGAGGTCGCCATTCCAGCGGCGGACGGTTCGCTGGTAGCTGCTGTTGTCCAGCAGGCGTTCCATCATTTCGCGGGTCGTGGTGTCGCTGTCAGTAAACGTTGCGCGCTTGATCCCGGGTTCACCGTGAATCCCGATACCGAATTCAATTTCATTTTCTGCCAGTTCGAATCCGGGCTTGCCTGCGGCTGGTACCGTACAAGCCGACAGGGCAATGCCGATGGAGCGAGCATGGTTGGTGATCCTTTTGGCCAGCGTGCTGCACTGCTCCAGGCTGTAGCCTGCTTCCGTTGCGGCCCCGAGAATTTTTTCAGCCAGAACCGTCGCAGCGACGCCCCGGCGTCCGGCAGTGTACAGGCTGTCCTTGACGGCCACGTCGTCGTCAATGAGTGCGACCTGCACTTTCATCCCATCACCATGCAGGATTTCGACGGCAGTCTCGAAGTTCATGACATCACCGGTGTAGTTTTTGACCAGAAACAGTATCCCCTTGCCGGTGTTGAGCTGTTTGGCACATTCAACCATTTGATCTGGAGTCGGCGAGGTAAAGATTTCACCGGGGCAGGCGGCATCCAGCATGCCATAGCCGACAAAACCGCTATGCATCGGCTCGTGACCACTACCGCCACCAGAGATCAGCACCACTTTGTTTCCGGGTAGCCTGGCACGGCGGATAAAAGCCGGCTCCAGGCTGACAGCCAGATCGGGATGGGCCTTGGCGACGCCTTCCAATTGTTCTCTGACGACGTTATCAACGTGGTTGATCATCTTTTTCATCGCAGACTCCTATGCAGTGCGGTCTGAGTCGTAGAACGGGTTTCAGTGAGAGCTGAAATGTTGTTTTGTTTGGCGTTCTGTCTGTTTATGGTAGACGACACAGCGCATCGTGCCGATCATTCCTTCGGGACGGGCAATCGTTTCAATTGCATTAGTGTGAGTTGGCATGTATGAAAAAAACACTGAGCGCTTGCGCACTCAGTGTTTTGATTTTAGTGGCCTTGATTGAGGCAGGGCAGGCTCATGGCTTCTTATTGTTGTATCAGGCGCGCAGGAAGTCGAGGATCCAGCCGGTGACGCGTTCGCTGTCGACCGGTTTTGCCAGCGAGGTCAGGCCGTCATCGAGGACCTGAGGCGGTAGCAGGTGCTGGCGAAAGTGCATCAGATCTTTCGAGTAGGCTTTGCTGAATTCAGGATGGCCCTGAATCCCGAGCAGGTGCTGCCCGATCTGGATCATCGCATTCGGACAGAAAGCACTGCCGGCCAGCACCTGAGTTTGTTCCGGGAGCTTGACCACCTGATCCTGATGACTGACGACCAGCGATAGGGTCTCCGGGACGCTTGTCCCCTCATTGAGCCAGTCCGGTGATTGTTGCATTTCATGCGTCGCAACGCCAACGCCCCAGCCCTGAGGCGCCTGGATCACTTCACCGCCGAGCGCTTTGGCAATCAGCTGGTGGCCAAAACAGATCCCGACCAGCTTTTTCTGCTGCTGATGCAACTTGCGAATGAATCTCAGTAAGTCATCAATCCAGGGAAACGGGTCGTTGACACTGTGGCGGCTACCGGTGGTCATATAGACATCACACTCATCCACATCCTGAGGTAATTCTCCGTCCAGCGCCCGGTAGAAGACCAGCTCCAGTGTGTCATCCTGTTGGTGCAACAGCGCCTTAAACATCGCCGGATAGTTGTCATGTTGCGGTTGCAGCTCGGCTGTGACGTCGTCACATTGTAAGATTCCGATCTTCACGTCCATTCCTCCTAAGATTCAGTCAGTCGCCCCATCACGGCATCGGTAAAGATACGGCTGTATTCGGCGGCTGAAAATTGGATCGGGTTACCGCCTGCGGAAGGATCGGCGACGGCCATCTCACCCACACGTTGGGCTTCTTCGATGGTGATATCGATCTCCGCCAGGGTATGCGGGATCTTCAGCTCAGTGCGCAGGTCGAGGATCCACGTCATGAAGGTATCAAAGCTTGGGTTGTCCAAATTCAGGTAGCGCGCCAGATTGGTGATTTTGTCTTCAATCGCACAGCGGTTGGCTGCCAGCACGTAAGGCATCAGAATGGCGTTCAACAGGCCGTGGTGCTTGTCGTACAGGGCGCCCAGCGTATGGGCAATGGCATGCATGCCGCCCAGACCCCGTTGGAAAGCAGTTGCGCCCATGCTGGAAGCGACTAGCATCTGGGTGCGCGCCTCCAGATTATCGCCTTGGGTAACCGCGATCGGCAGGTAGTCTTTAATCAGGCGGATCCCCTCAAGGGCGATCCCTTCGGCCATCGGGTGATAGCTGGTGGCACAGAAGGCTTCGAGGTTATGCGACAGGGCATCCATCCCGGTGGCGG
>NZ_JAZGTF010000027.1:0-97581 GCF_037389125.1 Photobacterium sp. MCCC 1A19761 | reverse complement strand
TAGTCTTTAATCAGGCGGATCCCCTCAAGGGCGATCCCTTCGGCCATCGGGTGATAGCTGGTGGCACAGAAGGCTTCGAGGTTATGCGACAGGGCATCCATCCCGGTGGCGGCAGTGATATGCGGCGGCAAGCCGGTGGTCACTTGCGGGTCGAGCAACACTTTCACCGGCAGCATTTTGGGGTGGAAGATGATCTTTTTGACGTGGTTCTGGGTGTCGGTGATCACCGACGCACGACCGACCTCAGAGCCGGTGCCGGCGGTGGTCGGAACGGCGATGACCGGTGAGATCCCGGCTTCATCGGCTTGCAGCCAGTTATCGCCGATATCTTCAAACGCCCATAGAGGCAGGGATTGACCAGCCATCAGGGCGATGGCTTTGGCGGCATCCAGACTGGAGCCGCCACCAAAAGCGATGACCCCGTCAAAGCCACCCTGGCGGTAGACTTGCAGGCCATCCTCGACGTTCTCGCCGGTCGGGTTGCCCTGGACGCGGCTGAAAATCTCGCAGCCAATCCCAGCTTCACGGCACAGGGCGACGGTGGTGGTAACCATTGGTAGCTCGGCTAGCCCCGGATCGGTGACCAGCAGGGCTTTGGTGATCCCGGATTGTCGGCAGGCCTGCCCGATTTGACTCAGGCTGTTTTCGCCCACGGAGATGGCGGTCGGATAGTTCCAGTTTCCTTGCAATTGCATGAGGCTCTCCTTGTCGCCGCGCTGACACGGTGTCAACACGGCGGCTTATTTGATCATCTTATTTTGCGGTCTTTTGTTTCAGTTGCTTTGCTTAAGCGAGACCGAACGTGATTAAAGCTGCTTGATATGGAATGACTTCGGCCGGGTAAAGGCATCAAAGCCGAGCTGCGACAGGGTGCAACCGCGGCCGGATTGCTTCACCCCGGTCCAGGCCAGCGCCGGATCCAAGTAGTCGCACCGGTTGATAAAGAAAGTGCCGGTTTCTAACTGCTCGCCCAGAGTGACTCCAGTGGGGATGTCGCTGGTAAAGATGCTGGCGGTGAGGCCAAAATCACTGTCGTTCATCAATGCAATCGCCTGCGCATCACTGTCGACCTTCATGATCCCAACCACCGGGCCGAATGATTCCTCATGCATCACCCGCATGCTGTGATTAACGTTGGTCAGCACCTGCGGTGCCAGATATGGTGTACCGGACTCACTGGCCGGGAAGTGGGCTTCATCGATGTGAGCAATCGCGCCCTGAGCCACCGCGTCCTTGATCTGGCCACGAACGAAATCGGCGGCACCGGTTCGAACCACCGGACCCAGCGTGGTTTCCGGATCGTCCGGGCGGCCGAGTTTGTATTGCTTCACAAGGGCGACGGCTTTGTCGACAAACGCATCATAGCGGCTGTGATGCACGTAAATGCGCTCAATCCCGCAGCAGGACTGGCCTGAATTAAAGAATGCACCGTCAATGGTGGTTTCGACAGCGACATCCAGATCGGCATCTTCACGCACATAGGCCGGGTCTTTGCCGCCCAGTTCCAGCCCGACGCCGATAAAGCGACCGGCGGCGGCGCGCTCGACATGGGCACCGCCCTGAACCGAGCCGGTGAACGCCACGTAATTGACGTCATCGGACTGGATGATGGATTGGGTGTCATCATGGCTGAGATGCAGGTACTGGAACACGCCGTCCGGCAGTCCGGCGGCTTTGAACGCCTCAACGAAACGTTCGGCACACAACGGGGTTTGCGCCGAATGCTTCAGCACCACGCTGTTGCCCGCCAGCAGTGCCGGGACAATGGCATTGACCGCCGTGAGATACGGATAGTTCCAGGGGGCGATCACGAAGACCACGCCAACCGGCTCGCGCTTGATGTAGCGGGTGAAGCCGGGTTTTTCCGGCAGCGTCAGCGGCGCAAGGGCCTGCTCGCTAGCTTCGATCATATAGCGGGCTCGCTCGGCCAGACCGCCGACTTCACCGGCGGTATAGCGGATCGGACGGCCCATTTGCCAGGTCAGCTCCTGACCGATTTCATCTTTATGGGCTTCAAACCAGTCGACAGCTTTGCTGCAAATCGCCTGACGCTCGGCGAGGGCGGTGGCCGCCCAGCTTTTTTGTGCGCGCTGGGCATTGGCCAGCGTGCGCTGAATTTCGGGTTGGGTTGCCAGCTCACGGCTGACATACACGCTGCTGTCCACCGGCGAGACTGTGTGTTGCATGGTTGTCATGATGCGCTTCCTTAAATGATTTCGAAGTAACGGTCCATTTCCCAATCGGTGACATGCTTTCTGAATTCGCGCTCTTCCCACTCCCGGCTGGCGGCGAAGTGATCAACGAATTCATCGCCGAACATGGTTCGGGCGGCCTCGGATTGCTTGAAGCGTTGCGCGGCTTCCCACAGTGTGCGTGGTAATTCTAATTCTGGCGCATGTTGCTGATCATAGGCATTGCCGATCACCTGCTCGCCCGGTTCCCACTCCTGCATGATGCCGTACAGGCCGGAAGCGAGTGCAGCGGCCAGCGACAGATACGGGTTGGCATCGGCAGCGCCGAGGCGGTGCTCGATCCGTTGGGATTTTTCTGACCCCGGGATCACGCGCAGGGCCGTGGTGCGGTTCTCAATCCCCCAGGTCGCGTGGGTCGGCGCCCAGAAGCCGGGGATCATCCGGGTGTAGCTGTTGATCGTCGGCGCAATCAGGCAGAGGAATTCCGGCATCAGGCGTTGCTGCCCGGCCAGGAAGTGGCGCTGCAGCTTGCTCATGGTGTTGGGCTGCGAGCTGTCGTAAAACGCTGAAGAGCCGTCTTTGTTTTTCAGCGAGACATGGATATGTCCGCTCTGGCCCGGGTAGTCACCGGACCATTTGGCCATGAAGGTGGCCATCAGGTCGCGTTTCTGCGCCAGGACCTTCATGAAGGTTTTGAACAGGGCGGCTTTATCAGCGGCAGAGGCGGCGCTGTCGACGGCCAGGGCTGCTTCCAGTACGCCCGGTCCGGTTTCGGAGTGAATCCCTTCAATCGGGAAGTCCATTTGCTCGGCCATGCCCAGAATCGCCTGGTAAAGGTCGGCATGGACGGAGTTACGGATCATCGAGTAGCCGAACCAGTCCGGGGTGATCGGTTGCAGGTTACGGAAGCCTTTCTCACGCGCCGAATGCGGGGTTTCATTAAACATGAAGAATTCATATTCCAGCGCTGCAAAGGCTTCAAAGCCCATGCCGTCTGCTTTTTCCAGGATGCGGTTCAGGGCACCGCGCGGGCAGACCTTGGCGGCTTCGCCGTCGAACTCGGCGATAAACAGCAACATACCGTCTTCTTCAAATACCTCACGGCAGGTGTGCGGCAGAATGCGTACCGGGGCATCCGGATACCCGGTATGCCAGCCGGTGTACTGGGTATTGTCGTACAGCTGATCTTTGGAATCCCACCCTAAAACAACGTCACAAAACGCGAACCCGTTTTCCAGGGAAGAGAAGAACTTGGCCTTCGACATATACTTGCCGCGCATGATCCCGTCGTTATCAAAGATCCCGACTTTAATATGGGTCAGTTGGCGCTCTTCCACAATTGCCATCGCATCTGCGATTGTCTTTACGTTTCTTGGTTCCATGTGTACCTCTATCGTTCTGAGGGCTCGTTCCTGAGCCGGTGTGACTGTTGGTGAAGGCGCGAGCACGAAAGTTTTTTGTTTGCGATTTCAATCCGTCGCGCCTTAATTTGATGTTGTTGTGTGTTGTTCTGGATTAACTCAGCTCTGATTCTGCGTTGGCAATCAGGGCAAATTCTTCTTCCGGCGCGTTGGCCACGATGCGGTGGCGGCTGTAGAGCAGGAAGTAAGTCAGCATGACGACATAGAACAGGGCTGACCATAGTGCTGCCTGGGTGCTGACCACGAAGGTCGATGCCAGGGCAATCAGTGACAGCACCAGCGCAATGCCTGAAGTCAGGGTACCGCCCGGTGTTTTGTACGGACGCGCCAGCTGTGGCTCTTTACGGCGCAGAATGATGTGCGACAGGCTCATGAGCGCGTAAGAAACTGTGGCACCGAAGACAGCCATGGTGATCATCAGATCGCCTTCGCCGGTCAGCGAAAGCAGAAAGCCGAGGATCCCCGGGACAATCAACGCCCAGACCGGCACCTTGCGCTCACCTGACAGCGACAGGAAGCGGGGCAGGTAGCCGGCGCGGGACAGGGCAAACACCTGACGCGAGTAGGCGTAGATGATGGAGAAGAAGCTGGCGATCAGACCGAACAGGCCGACGATGTTGACAAACTTGGCGGCCATGGAATCGGCACCGTAGACAAACTGCAAAGCCCCCACCAGCGGCGCACTGTGTGATTTCATGGCTTCGGCCCCCGCACCACCCGGCACCAGGAACAGGACCGCGGCGGCAAAGATCAGCAGAATGACCATCGAAGCAATAATGCCGCGCGGCATATCTTTGGCTGGGTTACTCGCTTCTTCAGCGGCCAGCGGCACCCCTTCCACGGCGAGGAACAACCACATGGCAAATGGCAATGCGGCCCAGATCCCGACATACCCTTCAGGCAGAAAAGCACTGGCACCGGCGACATCCGGGTTTGCTGGGATGGTGAAAAGGTTATTGACATCAAAATACGGCAACATCCCCAGGACAAACACGATAATCGCAATGACGGCGAGCACGGTAATCCCCATCATAATGCGCAGCGCTTCTCCGGCACCCCAGAGGTGGATCCCGACGAAGACGCAGTAAAACCCGGCATACACCACTGGGCCGTCGATGCCGATCAGCTCGTTGACGTAACCGCCAATGAAAATTGCAATGGCGGCCGGGGCAATGGCGTATTCCAGCAGGATTGCGGTGCCGGTGAGAAAGCCCCCCAGCGGACCCAGGGCACGACGGGCAAAACTGTAGCCGCCCCCGGCGGTCGGGATGGAGGATGACATTTCAGCCAGGCTGAGAACCAGACACATGTACATCAAGCCCATGATGATGGTGGCTAACAGCATGCCCCCAAATCCTGCGCGTTCCAGACCAAAGTTCCATCCGGCGAAATCACCGGAAATCACGTAAGAGACACCGAGGCTGGCGAGAAGGACCCAGCCGGCCACGCCTTTTTTTAACTGACGCTTACTCAGATAGTCGTCAGTCCCTGCTTCACTTTCGACTGCTCGGTTATTGCTGTTAGACATAACATTTCCTTATGAACGGTGAATGGAGTCAATCGCACTTCGCGTTACAAGTTCTTAACATAAAGGCGGCGCTCTATTGACCGCAACAACAATTAATTACGCTAACAATGAGATATTAATTTTTTTAATAGTGATGAGCAGAAGTGCCCCGGACGGCTGTGTATCAGCACTTCTGCTGGGAAGGGATTAGCCGACAGACAGCTCTTTTTCAAGCCAGGGCAGCTCGCGTAATACCACCGGCAGAAATTTTTCGGTCATGATTTGGCGACTGTCTCCGGCGAGGATTTGCGGGAGTTTCCCCAGCTCGTTGGGGCGGCTCACGAGGGTCAGATTACGATGCAGGGGCTCATCTGCCGGGAGCGGCAGGCAGGCCAGTTTGTCGCGGGTTAAGCCGCTCTGAAACAGGCAAAGCGGGGTGGTGATGGTCCAGCCTAAACCGGCGGCGACACTGGAGAGCACGGCGAAGGTGTTATCCAGCTGCATATGCGAAGGGGCATTGACATCCAGCCGCCGCAGGTAGCGTTCAATGGTGGTTCCGATGAGGGAATCGCTGGTATAGCGGACAAAATCGAGCTCACGCAGCAGATGATGGAATGACGGATAAGACTTGGCCAACCGGCTGGGCACCACCAGCACGAAGGGCTCGCGCAGAATTCGGTGACGGCTGAGAAAAGCGTTATCTTCCAGGGCATCATCAGAAATAATGATGTCGACATGTCGGGTCAGCAGGGCCTGGGCATGCATGTGGGAGCGCCCGGTGCTGATGGTCCAGCTTTCGGTATGCCGTTTGATGACCTCGACCAGCGGCTGGCCCAGCGAGGTCGCCAGGGAGTCCACCATGGCGACGCGCAGCAGGTGGAGTTTCTGAAAATCACCTTTCGACATCACCTGGTGGGTTTTCTCGGCCTGCGACAGCAAATGACACGACTGATCATAAAAATACCGGCCAGCTACGGTGAGCTCCATCGGGCGGACACTGCGATCGAGCAGCGCAACATTGAGATTGTTTTCGAGGGCGGAGATGGTTTGCGAGACTGAAGATTGGGTGAGTCTGAGCTGGTTCGCGGCCAGCGTCATATTGCCGGCCTGGGCGGTGGTGACAAAGACCTCCAGCGCCCGGAGATCGAATCCGAATCCTTTCAAAATAGTGTTCCTGTACTGCGGATGTTCTTTCCCTGAACATCTTGGTTCAATGACTCAATGTTGACCATTGAGTGAATACTTTAGACTAATGCCTTCTGCGCATGAGCGCAATTCATGAAATGAGACTTTTGCCATAAAGTCATTCACTTATAACAGTTCTCTTATCCCAGCCAGCGACTGCGTTGGGGGGGGAATGAACTTCAGGACCCGCTGCCGAAGTTCGGTGAGGGGCGTCCGGCCTGATTCATCAACGATTTTTAAAGAAGTAAAAGCCCGCACATCTTGCGGGCTTGCTCTTTAAGGTCAGGGGCGTTTTGCTACCCGGTGTAATCTACCACTGAGTAAACTGCTTCGCTGTATTGAGCTGAGTCAGCGCATTTTTAACGCCTAGCAAATGCATCAGGCAGAGCAGGGTAAAGGGCGTTTTCTTGATTAGATTATGGCGGCTGAATCGGATCACGGTCAGCCAGCTGGACAGTATGTCGCTCAGCGGCACCAGTTGACGACGCTTGAACTGCCATTGCGATTGTGATGAAGCATTGTTTTCCAGGGCGATCGGGCAAGGCAGATGACCCGGATAGGCCTGCCATGGCGATTTCAGGGCATTCGGATAGGACTGCTTGAGCCAGGCATGATAGAACGCGTGTTTTCGCACCTTTTCAACCGGCTGGGACAGTGGATATTGCAATACTTTCCACGAATAAAACGGGTGGAAGAACTCCATCTGATAATCGGCGATGTGCTCGGCGGGCAGGGACAGATGGTGATGCTGATCGTTGAGGAACAGGAACAACTGGTAGGCTTTCTCCAGCGGCAGAGCACGCAGGGGCTCGAAGGCTTGTTTCAGGTTGTCGGTCAGCCGGTCCTGCAGTTGTCGGGCATGGTTGACCACAGATTGCGGTAAATAGGCAAATTGCTGTTCCAGATAGGCATGGATCAGGGTATCCAAATTCTGGGTTTTCGCGGCCCGGTAGACTTTATCGCTGAAGTAAATCAGGCCCATGCCGACGCTGCCGCCATTGCCGGACCAGGCCAGTTGTGGCCGGGTGACGCTGTCGTAATCCGGATGGGCCAGACGTCGCCAGTAGTGGCCGATTTTCTGCTCGACGGAGTGGGCCTGCGTATCCCGCACTTGAATGACTTCCAGATCGATTTGGTTCTGCTCGGCGAAGATTTGGGCACAGTCGAGATCCTGGCTTTGCTGTTGGGAAAAGTTAAACGCTTTGAACGGCATTTTTCTGCGTAACATTTCACTGGCGATCAGCCGGGAATCCAGCCCGCCGGATAAGGTCGTGAGTGCTTTCTCAGAGTCTTGGGTGGTTTTGGCGAAGACCTGCTGAAAGGCCTGATCAACGCCGCACAACGCTTCCTCAAACGGTACGGTTCGGTTGGCTAACGCCGTCCAGTCAAAA
Organism: Photobacterium sp. MCCC 1A19761; assembly: GCF_037389125.1. Classification (NCBI taxonomy): domain Bacteria; kingdom Pseudomonadati; phylum Pseudomonadota; class Gammaproteobacteria; order Vibrionales; family Vibrionaceae; genus Photobacterium; species Photobacterium sp. MCCC 1A19761. The sequence continues at coordinate 89,885 of NZ_JAZGTF010000027.1, read as the reverse complement.
TAGCGTTCGGTATGAAATCCTTCGGCAGAAATGGTGATGATTTCGCCCGGATACGCGCAGCGAACTTCCGTATAAGGGGTATGATCGAGCAGGGTATAACCCAAGGTTGCCAGTTCACACAAGGCGTCGGTATTGGTATTCAACGGCAGATTTAACTGTTTGAACAAGCTGAGTCGGGAACTGAACAGGTAGCCGCTTTGATAAGGCATCCAGTAAAAGGGACGCAACCCCAGCGGGTCGGTGGCGACGGTCAGTTTGCGTTGCTGCTGATCAAAATGCGCCAGACAAAATACCCCTTCACACTCGTGCAGCACTTGCGGACGGTTGGCTGCGGCGTTGGCAAGGGTCGTCAAATCGGCTTGGCGGTCGTGGGTGAGCAGCGGATGGCCAACCAGCGTCGCAATTTGCGAGTCATCCTGCAACCAGGCAGGCTGTTGGTAAGCATCAAAGTCATAACGCAGCAACACGCCTTGCGGACAGGAAAAGCGTTGAAGGTGCTCGTTGGGATACTCGGCAAAGACCCGGGACAGCTGCCGAATCATCTCGGGGTCGGGTTGTTTGGTCAGTGAGATATAACCTGCAAGGATAGCCATCACCACACTCCTTTGTCGATATGGGGTTGCTGTGGACTTGCGAGGTTCATGCCAGTCTGAATCCAAAACCGACCATGGTATGCTCTGGGTTTGATCTCAGAAAGGAAAGTGACGGATGACGAAGCGGCAACCGGAGGCAACAGCCACAAATGCCGAGCAGCAGATTTTCGATTGGGTGTCGCAGGATTCACTACGGCAGCAGGCGCTGGCGTGCGTTAGCCAGCTGAACTTACCGCAAGGTTATATTGCCGCAGGGTTTGTCCGGAACTTGGTCTGGGACGCGTTGCATGAACATGACGTGGCAACACCGCTTAATGATGTCGACGTGATTTACTTTGACCCGGCAGAAGCCGATCTGCACACTTGCGAGAGATACGAATCCCACTTGAAGGCGCAATTGCCGCAACTGAACTGGCAAGTCCGGAATCAGGCCCGGATGCATGTGCACAATGGGGACTACCCCTATCAGAGCGTGCTGGATGCGATGTCTTTCTGGGTGGAAAAAGAAACGGCGGTCGCCATCCGGCAAATCGCCCCGCAGCGCTATGAATGTATTGCCGCATTTGGCCTGGAATCTTTATTTCAACTGCAAGTGACCCACAATCCCAAGCGGTCATGTACGGTTTTTGAAGACCGGTTGCAATCGAAGCACTGGCTTCGGCAGTGGCCGAAGCTGACGGTCGTGAAGTGAGCTAGCCGGGCTCTGATCATTCTATTGCATTTTTCTTCTTGATCTCAGGTTAACCTGAGGTTTTATGCTGCGCCGTATTCATCGAGAGGCATCAATACTCAGCATAAAAAGGAAGACCCATGAAAAACTCAAACGCTCAAATAGTCCTCAAACACCACAACCCCGCCGCGTTATTTAATCCGACTCCCTTTGGTTTCTGCCACAGCGTTGCCGCTCCCAGCTCGGGCGAGCTGGTGTTTATCTCCGGTCAGAGTGGCGGTGAAGATCTCGCTCATACCCTGAGCCATGATTTCAGCCGCCAGGTTGAATTTACCCTCAAAAACCTCGGCATTGCACTGGCTGATCATGGATTGCAGTTTGAAGATATCGTCAAAATTACCGTGCTGATTGTCGATCATAACGCGGACAAACTGACGATCTGGAGTGACGCCGTTAGCCGCAGCTGGAATCCGGCGCATCTGCCGGCCAGCACCTTGATCCCGGTCCCTGCACTGGCCCTGGAAGGGATGCAGATTGAAGTGGATGCCATCGCGTTCAAAGCACACGATCGCGAAACTGTCATGTTCGAATAATTGGCTGATTAAAATCGAGAATAAAGGCCCTGATTCATCTGGGGCGTTGAAGGATTGGATGCAGGGAACGACTCATGACTTATAAGAATTACCTGTTGTTGGCAATGATTGGACTGATCTGGGGCTCTCAGTTCGTGTTTCAGGATGTCGCGGTAGCGGAAATCTCACCGCTTTGGGTGGGCGTGAGCCGCGCGGTCATTGGGGCGCTGACGTTAGCTTTGTTGTGCCGGGGACTGAAATTGCGCAGCCGGTGCCACAGTTACAGCCAATGGGGATTATTCGCCCTGATTGGCTTGTTGGAAGCGACGATTCCGTTTGTATTGGTTCCTTGGGGACAACAACAGCTCGACAGTGCGGTGGTCGCGGTGCTGATGGGGACAATCCCGTTCTTTGCGCTGCTGGGCGCGCCACTGTTGATCCGCGGCGCAACCATCACCCGGCATGGTTTGATGAGTGTGCTGCTGGGGTTCGGTGGCTTGGTGCTGCTGTTCTGGCCGGCGCTATCGAGCGGCATTGGCACCGTGGATCTCGTCCGGGGGCTGGCGGTGATGGGCGCAGCTGCCAGTTTTGCTGTGGCACTTTTGTTGCTCAATCGGGTGAAAGGGGTGCACCCGCTGATTGTCGCCCGGAATGTGTTGGCGATGGCTAGTGTCCAGCTGGTATTGATGGCTTTCGTTGTCTCACCACTTGAAGCAGGCGGTCATTCGAACCGTGCCTTGGCCTCGGTTTTTTATCTGGGTGTGATGTGTGCCGGGGTGGTGTATTACCTTTATATGGCACTTTTGCAGCGAACCGGGCCGGTGTTTACTTCCATGACCAATTATCTGGTACCGGCAATTGGCGTGGTGATTGGGGCGGTGTTCAACCATGAAGCCGTTGCGCCAACGACCTGGCTGGCCCTGGCGGTGATTGTCGGCGCGCTGATGCTGAACAAACTGCCAAGTGGCGAGAACAAAGCGAGATCGACGCCGCGTGGGGTGCCGACAACCGGGGAATCTGCGGCTGGTTGAGCACAGAGCAGGAAAAGTGAAGAAAAGAAGTAGGCATTCAACAAAAAAGCCAGCGACTCGTTGAGCGGTCACTGGCTTTTGTTTTGTTTTGTTTTGTTGCTGCGGAAGGGTTATTTCAGCAGCATATTATACAGCGTGTACAAGCTCATCATTGCCATCATCACAGTGATCCCCCAGCCAACCAGTGACATCCAGCCCGGGTGTTGATAGCTTCCGATAATCGCCTTTTTCTTGGCGGCCACAAGCATGGTGCCCAGAGTCACCGGCAGGATAAACCCGTTCAGGGCACCGGCGATGATCAGCAGCGCAACTGGCTTGCCGATAAAGCAGAAGATCAGGGTTGAGGCGACAATAAACCCAATGATGAATGCACGGGCGTTTTTTTCAATAATCGGATGGAGCGTCTTCAGGAAAGAAACCGAGGTATAAGCCGCACCGATCACTGACGTGATGGCTGCCGCCCACAGCACAAGTCCGAAAATCTTATAGCCGACATCGCCAGCGGCATGCTGGAACATGGAAGCCGGCGGGTTGCTCGGATCGAGCGTAACGCCCTGGCTGACCACGCCGAGGGCGGCAAGAAACAGGATGATACGCACCAGAGAAGCCAGACTGATGGCAGAGATGGAACCGCGGTTGACCTGCGGCAGGGCTTCCTGTCCGGTCACGCCCGCATCCACCAGACGGTGGGCACCGGCAAAGGTGATATAGCCGCCGACAGTCCCGCCGACCAGAGTCACAATCGCAATCACATCAACATGTTCCGGCCAGACTGAACGGTACATCGCCTGCGCGACCGGCGGTTCCGTAGAAAACAGCACATAGAGCGTCATCGCAATCAAGGCGCCGCCCATCAGCACGGTGAAGCGATCCATGATTTTCCCGGCATCTTTGAGCAGGAAAATCGTCACTGCGATCACGGCGCTGATACCGGCCCCGGCAATCGGCGACAGGGACGGGAACAGGACGTTCATCCCCATGCCGGCCCCACCGATATTCCCGATATTAAACGCCAGCCCACCGAGTGCGACAGCACCGGCAATGGCGTAGCCCAACCCCGGTAGCAGCTCATTGGCAATGTCCTGTGCGCGTTTTTTGGAAACAACAATCACCCGCCAGATGTTCAGCTGCGCGCCGATGTCGAGCAGGATCGACACCAGGATCACGAAGGCAAAGCTTGCGCCCAGCGTCTGGGTAAAGACGGTGGTTTGGGTCAGAAAACCCGGTCCGACCGCCGAGGTGGCCATCAGAAAGGCCGCGCCCATGATCAGTGACCAGTTAAACTCTTTGCGGGGGGACGCCGATGCTTCGGCGCCACGCGATGGAAGGATGATTTTTTCAGATGCCATGTGGATACTCCTGTAAAAAATAGGCCCTTGTCCGTTGGGCTGTTTGTTGTTGTCTGTTGTGATGCATTGAGCGCTGGGCATTTTTGCCGCCTACTCTCAGGCTTACGTCGTCAAAGCCTGATTGAGAATTGCTGCTGCCCGCTTTTTCCCGACATAACTGTGGAAAAAGTGGTGTTCGATCATCCGCTCTGCTTCTGCCTGATAGAGGTCTTTTTCGACAAAGCGAATTTGTGCGCCGGGCTGACATTGCGCCAGTTTGCTCAGGCTGCTGGCGGTGAGACAACCGATTTTGGGATAGCCGCCGATGGTCTGGCGGTCACGCATCAGGATGATGGGCTGACCATCGGCGGGGATCTGAATTGCGCCCAGTGCGATGCCTTCGGAGATCAGGCTGGTGGTCTGGCAGGTGATCGCTTCTCCGGCCAGGCGATAGCCCATGCGATCGATTTGCGGCGTGACGGTGTAGGAATGGCTAAAAAACCGTTGACGCTGCTCGGGGGCAAACTGTTCATACTGGTAGCCGGGGATCACTTCCAGAGTCACGTCCTGACCATACTCCGGGATGAACTGGCGCGGCACCCGACGCAAAGGCTGCGCGGGCGTGGGGTTGTAGCGCAGGCTATCTTGCGCGGTTAACTTGCGGCCTTGGGTATCCGGGCCGCCGAGGTTGTCCCGCATGACGGTTGCGCAGCTGTTGAGCACAGGCGTAACCACAAAACCATCTTTGACGGCCAGATAGGCTCGGATCCCATGCTGACTGCCGCGTAAGGTGAGCTGATCGCCGGCTCGCACGCTGAAGCTTTGCCAGGGCGAGATGGGTTGCTGGTTGAGTTTCGCCGCCATGTCCGCGCCGGTCAGGGTGATAGTCGTTTCGGCGTGAAACTGACAGCTGAACTGTCCCATGGCGATTTCAATCTGGGCAGCATGGATCGGGTTATCCAGCAGGCGATTGGCCCACAGAAATGCATGCTCATCCATCGGGCCGCCGGGGCTAACCCCGATATGCTGGTGGCCGTGGCGTCCCAGATCCTGAAGCAGGCTCAGGGGCCCCGGCGTGAATACGGTTAAGCTCATGCGACCTCCCGAATGCGATGTTCACGGCGCATGTCGCCGGAGCTGGTGTCAGCTTGGGTGCGACCAGCAGCAAGCGCTGCCTCTTCTGCTGTGATGATACCGCCCAGTTCAATAAACTTAGCCCGGGAGATCGGGGTAAAGCGCACCTGAGCGCCCATTTCAAACAGGGTCAGGTTTTCGCGCTGGTAATCAATCAGCTCAACCGGGGTGCGGCCGATGATCTGCCAGCCACCCGGCGAGGCTTTGGGATAGATGGCGGTTTGTTGATCGGCCAGGGCCAGGCTGCCCGCCGGGACTTTGGCGCGCGGGGTTTGCTTGCGCGCAATATGGAGTCGGGGATCGGTATTGCCCAGATAGGCAAACCCCGGCGCAAAGCCGATGGCATAGACGCGGTACAGGGTACTGGCATGAATGTCGATGATTTGCTCGAAATCCAGCCCGGTATGGCGACAAAGTTCATCCGCATCCAGCGCCACTTCCGGCCCGTAATACACCGGCAGCTCGATCAACGGGCTCGGACTGTGCTGATGTTGCTGCTGCTTGGCTTCATGCAGCAGCTGTTTGAGCTGCTGGGTGAAGTCCCGGAGCCCGATTGCCATCAGATCAAAGCTGATCAGAATGGAGGTGTAGGACGGCACCAGATCAATCAGGTAGTGTCCCAACTGCGAGCGTAGGATCGGCAGCAGAGCGGCAATCTGATCGGCCGTTTCCGGTGAGGTGTGGTCAGCCAAATAAACCATGACCGTATTTTCGTTGACAGGGGTGACAGTCATCAATGGCCTCCGCAGCTTTGTTCCGTTGGGGAGGAGAGGGAAGCATCGTGAAGCATTTCCTGCTGTAATTGTTGCAGCAGTTGTTGTAAAAGCTGGGCGGTTGGCAAGGCTTGCGGGCCATCACCGTGAATGCACAAGGTGTCCGCACGTACCGGGATCACCTCTCCATCCAGTGTGGTGACGCTACCGTGTTCGATCAACTGGGCAGCCTGACGGCGGATTTGCGCCAGTTCATGATAACTGGATCCGGGCTCTGAGCGAGGCACTAAACGGCCGTCGCTGCCGTAAGCGCGATCGACAAAGGCTTCAAACCAAAGCTCAATCCCGTAGCTGTCCGCCATGGCCTGATAATGCTCATGATTGGGCACTGCCATCACCACCAGAGGCAGGCTGGCATCATATCGGTGCAGGGCAGCCAGCAGGGTGGTGAACACCTGATCATCTTTCATCATGGTGTTGTACAAAGCGCCATGGGGTTTGACGTAGCAAAGTGGCACAGACTCACTCTGACAAATCGCGGCCAGGGCACCGATTTGATAGGTAAACAGTGCCCCCAGTTCATCCTGACCCAGCTCGAGCGGGCGACGGCCAAACCCTTGCAGGTCAGCATAACCAGGATGAGCCCCGATCGTGACTTGATGCTGTTTGGCCAGCCGGACGGTGTTGAGCATGACCGTGGGATCGGATGCGTGCATGCCACAGGCAATATTGGCCATGTTCAGGTACGGCATCACCTGCGCATCATTGCCCATGTTCCAGATGCCGAAGCTTTCGCCCATATCACAATTGATTTTCATCGGTGTCTCTCCCTGATTTACAGCACAGCCAAGGCGTTGTTGAGTAAGTCGGTGATTAGCATTTTCCCCGGCGCATGGGTGATGCAGATTGGCGGCTTGCTCTGGCGCAGCACGTTCTGTGGTGTGACGCCGCAGGCCCAGAACACCGGCACTTCGCCGGCATGAATGTCGACGGCCTCTCCGTACTCCGGGCGGTGAATATCCTGAATCCCAATCGCTGTGGGATCGCCGAAATGAACCGGTGCGCCATGGGCTTTCGGGTAGCGGCTGGTGATCTGAATCGCGCGGATGGCATCTTTGGGCGTAAACGGGCGCATGGAAACCACCATGTTGCCGTGAAAACGCCCGGCGGGCTGGCAGGCAATTTGGGTGTCGTACATCGAGACATTGCGCTGCTGCTCAATGTTTCGCACGGTCAACCCAGACTGAATCAGGGCTTCTTCAAAGGAGAAGGAGCAGCCCAGCACGAAAATCACCAGGTCATCTCGCCAGTACGCTTCGAGATCCGGCACTTTGGCCGTCAACTGCCCGTTGTGGAAAACGTGATATTCCGGGACGTCGCGGCTGATATCAATGGCGGCGCCAATGTCATCCAGAAACGGCTGACCAGGTTCGGTGACGCCAATCAATGGGCAGGCGACCGGGTTTTTCTGGCAGAACAGCAAAAAATCACTGGCCCAGTCTGCAGGCAACATCACCAGATTGGCTTGCAGATAGCCCGGCGCCAGCCCACTGGTCGAGCCGGTATAAACATTGGCTCGGATCTGTTCACGCAGCGCCTGTCGGGAAAGTGAGGCCAGAGATTGTTGTAATCCAGACGTGTCCATCGTACCGCTCCTTGGTTGCTATTGTGTAAATACTTGGTAAAGATACGGCTTCCTGAGATAATGTCTATTCGTGATTTTTTGGGGGATCTGATAAAAATAATTTATCACGCAGCAGGATGTGTGCTGTCTTCGGAGAAAGTTGACGCGATATTTCGACACAGGAGGTGGGGTTTTGCTGAATCTCAAACAGTTGGAAACCTTTGTATGGATTGCAAATTTGGGAAGTTTTCGTCAGGCCGCGGAGCAGTTGTGTGCCACGCAACCGGCGATCTCTACGCGGATCGCGAATCTGGAGCAAAGTCTGAACACGACTTTGTTTCACCGTGAAGGTGGGGTAGTGTCCTTGACGGCTAAAGGCCGGGAGTTGCTGCCCCTGGCGGAGAACATTCTGAGAAATACCGAGCAACTGCAGCTGAAGGCCGATGCGGCCACGGCTTTGTCCGGCATGTTACGGATCGGGGTATCAGAGACGCTGGTCCATACCTGGTTACCGGATTTCTTAAAACTGATCCACCAGCAACTGCCGGAGGTTGAGGTGGAGCTGATTGTCGATGCAACCGTGAATCTGAACAAAGAGTTGCTGGCGAGAAACATCGATATTGCGCTGATGCTCGGGCCGGTTGCTGAACCGGTAGTGGTTAATCAGATCATTTGTGCTTACCCCTTGTATTGGGTCGCCAGCCCCGAACTGCTTGGCAGGCAAAACGCGACGATGGCCGATTTTGCGCAATGGCCGTTGATCACCTATGCCCGTAATACCGCCCCTTATCATGAGATTGCCCGTTATTTTAAACAACAGGAAATGGCGGTCCGCTTTTACTCTGCCAGCTCGTTGTCAGCCAGTGTTCGTCTGGTGGAAAACGCCGTTGGAATTGCGTCGCTACCGAAAGAGGTGATTTGTGATCAGCTCAGCAGTGGCCGGTTGGTCCTGCTGGATGCAGACTGGCAGCCCAGCCCGCTTCAATTCACTGTCTCTTATTTTAATGCGCCGGCCAGCCAGTTGACAGAGCAAGCGGTGAAACTGGTTAACTGTGCCGTTGCCCGTTATGAGCAGCTTGAGAGACGCTGCAAGTGATCCGGACGCCCTTGTTCCGGCCAATGTATCCAGGCTTGAAGATCTCAAGTGTTCAAATTGTAAGTGAATGTTTCTCAACGTGTCGCACGAGTTGTGATACTGTTTGTTATACAAATAAGTAAAAGAGACTGAACATCATGACCACACTGCCAAAACCTGAGAAACGCCTGCGCCGTCTGCGCCATACCCCTGCGATGCGAACCTTGGTTCGGGAGCACGATTTTGAGCTTTCTGATCTGATCCACCCATTGTTTATCGAAGAGAACATTGTCGAGCCGGTCGAGATCTCGACCATGCCGGGCATCGTACGGCTGCCGGAAAATCAGCTGGCCGATGAAGTGAAAGCCTTGTTCGCCTTAGGGATCCGTTATGTCATGCCGTTCGGGATCTCTCACCATAAAGACGAAGCGGGGAGTGACACCTGGAATGATGAAGGCCTGCTGGCGCGGATGATCCGTACCATCAAGGCGGCGTGTCCGGAAATGATGGTGATCCCGGATATCTGTTTTTGCGAGTACACCACCCACGGCCATTGTGGCATCGTGCATGACCACTGTGTCGATAACGATGCCACGCTGGAAAATCTGGTGAAGCAGAGTGTGACCGCCGCCAAGGCCGGAGCCGATATGCTGGCACCGTCTGCGATGATGGATGGTCAGGTGAAAGCGATCCGTGCCGGTCTGGATGCGGCGGGATATGAGCATGTGGCGATTCTGGCCCATGCTGTGAAGTTTGCTTCGTCATTTTATGGGCCGTTCCGCGTCGCCGTGGACAGTGAGCTCGATGGCGATCGCAAAGGATATCAGATGGATTATGCCAATGGTCGTCAGGCGCTGCAGGAAGCCTTGCTTGATGAGGCAGAAGGGGCGGACATTCTGATGGTGAAACCCGGGACGCCATATCTGGATGTACTGGCGAATTTGCGCCGGGAAACGCATTTGCCGCTGGCGGCTTATCAGGTCGGTGGTGAGTATGCGGCGATTAAATTTGCGGCTCTGGCAGGTGCCTTGGATGAAAAGGCGGTGGTGTTTGAAACTCTGACCGGATTTAAGCGGGCCGGGGCACAGCTGGTGGTGAGTTACTACACCAAGCAGGTTGCACAGTGGCTGGCGGATGAAAACCGATAAAGCGGTAGAAGAACAACGCGATAAAAACACCAAGCCCATCAGTTGATGGGCTTGGTGTTATCCGTCTGTTCGGTTCGAGAGCTGTTATTGCAGGTAAGCGTTGAGCATCCAGGTCTCTTTTTCTTGCTGGCTGATGTAATCGCTCAGCAGGGAGACGGTCCCCTCATCCCCGAGCTCACTGGCAGCACTCAGGAGCTGACGCTGTTTGATCAGCAGCGTCTGGTAGGCATTCAGAATATGGCGAATTGCTTGCGCGCCGTCGGTGACATCCAGCGTTTCCGGGATCGCTGACAGCGCCAGGTATTTCGAATAACCGTGGACCGGTTGCGACTCCAGAGTCAGGATCCGCTCGGCAATTTCATCGACTTTGATCACCAGGTCGTTATAAATCTCTTCAAATTTTGCGTGAAGTTCAAAGAAGCTGCGGCCTTTGATGTTCCAGTGGAAACCGCGAACATTCATGTAAAGCAACTGGTAGTCAGCCAGCAATGTATTCAGTTCTGTGGCGAGGACCGAGGTTTGTTGTTTGTCGAGGCCAATCATATTCTTTTCCATGGTCGTTTCCTTTGTCTGTTCAGCAGAAAGTGAGTTGATGTGTCACTGGGCTATGGGGTAAGAATAAGACGGGCAGGATGGTAAGTATAATCGATTGAATATATCGTTTTGATAGGCCGAGACAATTGGATGGGGCTGATTGAGCGGTAACTGGGGTTGCAGTGGAATCGAGTCTTGAGCCGTCTCATGAACTTATGCACAATAGTGCGAATTGTTCAGGAAAGGTAAAGAGCATGATTTCAAAGTGGGCTGTGCGCTTTTTTCAAATGGCTGAGCTGGTAGGCTCCTGGAGTAAAGATCCGTCTACTCAGGTCGGCGCTGTGATCACACAGGGAAACCGCATTGTGTCTGTCGGCTTTAATGGTTATCCGCATGGTATTTCCGATAGCGCTTATGTGGATGATCGTGAAATGAAGTTGCTGAAAACCTTGCATGCAGAAGAGAATGCGATTCTGTTTGCCAAGCGTGATCTTGCTGGTTGCGATATTTGGGTGACGCATTTCCCGTGTCCGAACTGCGCGGCCAAGATTATTCAAACCGGGATTTCAACGGTGCATTGTCCGGAGCAGACTGAGGACTTTTTGTCTCGCTGGGGCGATAAGATTAAAGTGAGTGAAGAAATGTTTGCTCAGGCGGGGGTCGATGTGGACTGGCTGCCTCTGGACGATCTCGTCCGTCAGGATGCTGCTTCAGAGAGTGTATAAACAAAAAATCCGGCAAACGCCGGATTTTTTATTCGGGGCATTCCGTTTACTGGCGAACGCCTTCAACGTGTAGCTCAAGGTCAGCATAGCTGGAGTCGCCCATGACCTGAATGCCGAAGTCTTTCAGCTCAATTCGGGTGGTTCCCATGAAGCCGGCACGGTAGCCGCCCCATGGATCTTCCCCGGCACCAACCAGTTGTGCATCAATCGAGATCGGTTTGGTCTGACCGTGCAACGTCAGATTGCCGTCGATGGTCATCGCGTTGTCCCCTTTCGGCGTCACTTTGGTACTGGTGAAGGTGGCCGTGGCGTATTTCTTCACGTCGAGGAAATCATCGCTACGTACGTGCTTGTCGCGCTCGGCGTGGTTGGTGTCGAAGCTGGAAGTATCTACGTTCACTGTCACTTGGGACGCCGCCAGATTTTGCGGGTCATAGCTGAAGGTACCGTCGAAATCGTTGAAGCGGCCTTTGATCCAGCTGTAGCCCAGGTGCTTGATTTTCAAGTTGATTGAAGCGTGCGCATTTTTAGTATCAATCACGTAGTCTGCTGCCGAAGCAATTGAAGGTACAGAGACTGCTGCTAATAATCCCAGGGCTAGCATGTGTTTTTTCATTTTTCCTTTACTCCCAACATTTTCTTCAAGGTATTGTCTTTATTAATAAAGTGATGCTTTAAAGCAGCAGCTGCATGAAGCGCAGCTAGTCCAATCAGGCTATAGGCCATGTATTCATGAATTTCACCGGCAATGTCGGCCTGGTTCGGAAACAGCTCTCCTAAACCCGGCACCGAGAACCAATCAAACACATCAATCGCACGTCCATCGGCGGTAGAAATCAGGTATCCGGAAATAAACAGACCGAACATGAGAAGATAGATCAGCCCATGGGCCGCTTTCGCACTGATGATTTCCCATCGTGCCCCTTCAACTGCCGGATGGCCTTTCATCTGTTTCCAGATCAGGCGAAGCACGGTGGCGAACGCCAGACACAAGCCGACAGACTTATGCCAGTGGGGGGCCGGTTTATACCAGGCAGAGTAATAGTTCAGGTCAACCATCCATAAGCCGACGGCAAAAAGGCCAATGACTACGACGGCGGACAGCCAGTGCAGTGTGATGGAGAGCCAGTCGTAGGCTTTGGGTGTATTTCTCATGATAAAAAGTCTATCTAATCCAGAGTATTAATACCGAATGGTTATAGTCTAGTTTGAAATTTCGGAAAGATAAGGCCTGTCAGTTGAACAACTACTTCGAATTATTTGAATGAACTATTTGAATTTTGGGAGAACTGATGAAAATGTGAGCGGGGGAGAATGCAAGGCAAGAAAAAGGCAAGCGCCGTGGCTTGCCTGATCAGTCGATTGCAGCGCAATCAGCGTAAAATGTTGTTTTCGTGGCGCCAATCCATGATGGTCCAGTCTTTCATCTGGGCGTGCAGTGCCAGCGCCGGATCCGGGTTGACGGCAAACGGGCGATCCACGGCATCCAGCATCGGTAAATCGTTGATGGAATCACTGTAACCGTAACTGCCTTTGAATTCGATATCCTGCTCTGCCAGCCATGCTTTCATTCTCACCACCTTTCCTTGTTGATAGCTGAGTGTCCCGGTTGTTTTGCCGGTGAAGATGCCGTTGATTTGTTCCAGGTTGATCGCAATGGCGTCATCGGCACCTAAGCGTTTTGCAATGGGCTTGACCAGGTGCTCACCGGTGGCCGAAATGATCAGCACAAAATCACCACGTTTTTTATGCCATTCAATGCGAGAGAGGGCATCGTTATATAGGGCCGGCTCAATTTTCTGCGTCAGAAACTCGGCCATCAGCTGGTTCAGCGTTTGGGTATCCATGCCCACGATCGGTTTCAGGGTCGTACGCAGGTAAGTATGCATGTCGAGGTCGCCCTTGGCGTAAGCGGCCATCAGCTCTTTTTCTTCAGCCAGGATCGATTCAGGGGCGAGGCCTTTTTCAACGACAAATTCGTTCCAGAGGCTGGCAGAGTCAGCGGCAATCAGCGTTTCGTCCAGGTCAAATACAGCCAGGTAAGGCTTTTTTTCCATAGCCTGATGTGTGTAATTCAAACTATTAATCCTTTCGTCTTTTTTCAGTTCTTCGTCTATGGAGGGTGAGCATAGATAAGAAATATGACAGTTCTCTTTCAGAATTATGTAGATTTCAAGGCAAAGTACCCCCTGTAATTGTCTAAATTCTCAGTCATGGTTGGCGATATCCGTGACATTGTCTCAGTAGTGATACAGATGGACAGGATGAACCTCTGTATAGTGCGGGCATATTTTATCGGCTCAATGGAAGACAGGTGGGTATTGATGACAACAGCACAAAGGAAGAGCCTGTGAGCCATGCGCTGACATTCGGCGGACCGCTTGCACGCTGCCTGGTGACGTCAACAGATGGCAGTGTTCACGCCGTATATCAGTGCTATACGCTTAAAAGCGCTTTTCAACCCATTGTTGCGGCTGACGGAACATTGTTCGGTTATGAGGCTTTACTGCGCATTTACGATCGAAACGGCATACAGCTGAAAACCGAGCCATTTTTCAGTACCGGTCTGCTGGCGTTGCGTGATCGGTTGAACCTTGAGCGCTTGGCCAGAACGATCCATTTGCGTAATTACGCGCATTTTCTCAGCCAAGGCGCTTTATTTCTGAATATGACCCCCATCGCGGCGCTGGACCGTACCAGTCAGCAATGCCTGCAGCGCTCGTTTATGACTGAGGCCGAAGCGCTGGGAGTTGCGTCCAAGCAGATATATTTCGAGTTACTGGAGCACTATACCGCCAATGATCAACTGTTGCTGCATTCGCTGAAATCAATGCAACAACATGGCTTACGGATCGCGATGGATGATTATGGCGTGGATGGGTCGTGTGAAACCCGGGCCCGCTGCGTGAATCCGGATATCATTAAAGTCGACCGGAGCCTGCTCGCAGCGTATCGGGCCGGGAAGCCCCAAGCGTTGCAGGATGTCCTGACGCTGGCCCATGAGTTGAATGCCAGGGTGCTGGTGGAAGGTGTTGAAAGCGAATGCGATTTTGACGCGGTCCGGCGTCTGGGTGTTGATTATATGCAGGGGTTTTATATCGGCCATCCGCAGCTGGCCAGTTATCTGCCCCGACACTTCACACCGGTGTGCGACTGATCGGGGCAAATGAGGGTCGGAGTGATTACCCGTGAGCAACCCCGCCTTGGGTTAGTTTTTCCGGATTCAGTAACTGCTCTAGCTCGCTCCGGCTGAGATCGGTTTCCTCAACCGCGACCTCAATAATCGGACGCTGCTCCTTGTACGCTTTCTTGGCGATTTCCGCAGCTTTGAGGTAACCAATCACCGGGTTGAGTGCGGTGACCAAAATCGGGTTCTTCGCCAGCGCCTGTTGCAGATTATCTTCCCGGACTGAGAAGCTGCTGATGGCTTTATCGGCCAGCAGAGTGGCAGCATTCGACAGCAACTCGATGCTTTGGATCAGGTTGTACGCGATCACCGGCAGCATCACATTGAGCTGGAAGTTCCCTGACTGGCCAGCAATGGTGATGGTCGTGTCGTTGCCGATCACTTGAGCGGCAACCATGGCTGCGGCTTCCGGAACCACCGGATTCACTTTGCCCGGCATAATCGAAGAGCCCGGCTGCAACGCTTCCAGTTCAATTTCCCCGAGCCCGGCCAGCGGACCGGAATTCATCCAGCGCAAATCATTTGAGATCTTCATCATGGCCACGGCAGCTGTTTTCAGTTGGCCGGACAATGCCACAATCGCGTCCTGGCTGCTGAGGTTATAGAAGAAGTTATCGCTGGAGGTAAAGCTGATCTCGGTTGATACGGAAATATTGTTGGCAAAGATAGCCGCAAACTCAGGCTCGGCGTTAATGCCGGTACCGACGGCCGTGCCGCCTTGCGCGAGTGCCGTGACATTCTCCAGCGCCTGGCTGATGCCGTGACGGGCTTTTTCCATCTGGGATTTCCAGCCTTGCAGTTCTTGTCCCAGCGTCACCGGCATGGCGTCCATCAGGTGCGTCCGTCCGGTTTTGACCACCTGGCCGACAGCCAGCGTTTTGTCGTCGAGCGCGGCGATCAGGTGATCGATGGCCGGAAACAGTTGCGTATGGCAGGCGAGTGCACCGCTGACCTGGATCGTCGTTGGGATCACATCGTTACTGCTTTGTCCCATATTGACGTGATCGTTCGGGCTGACCGTCTGGCCACATTTCTTTGAAGCCAG
This sequence comes from Photobacterium sp. MCCC 1A19761, assembly GCF_037389125.1. Classification (NCBI taxonomy): domain Bacteria; kingdom Pseudomonadati; phylum Pseudomonadota; class Gammaproteobacteria; order Vibrionales; family Vibrionaceae; genus Photobacterium; species Photobacterium sp. MCCC 1A19761. The sequence goes on along the minus strand of NZ_JAZGTF010000027.1, from coordinate 74,506 downwards.
GGTCGCGATCACTTCGTTGGCATTCATGTTGGAGCTGGTGCCGGAGCCGGTCTGGAAAATGTCGATTGGGAAATGCGCCAGATGTTGGCCGTCGATCAGTTCCTGGCAGCTGTCAATAATTGCATGGGTGATGTCGTGATCGAGTAATTTGAGTTCCAGATTGCTGCGCGCGGCAGCCTGCTTCACGTAGGCCAGCGCCTGAATGAACTGCTTAGGCATTGGAATGCCACTGATCGGAAAGTTATTCACCGCACGCTGTGTTTGAGCTTGATAGAGTGCATCCAGAGGGACCTGCACTTCGCCCATACTGTCTTTTTCAATGCGATATTGGGAAGTCATTTTGATTATCCTTAGCGTCCAGAGTGGTAGTGGATTTGTAAAAGACCGCGTTGCAACGACTGCAGCTGCTTCTGTCCGTGGGCTGAGTTGCCATAGCATTTTTTGAGAGCCAGCAGCGGGCAATGCAGATGATCAACACAGATGCGACGGAAAATTCTGGAATGTCCGGTATGTCGAATGGTCTCGACTAACTGGAAGAAGACCCGACGCAGAAAGAGCTCTTGCAACAGTGGGTTCCAGTTCGGGCTCCGGCGACTGTAATACGATGCCAGATTGAGCCCGGACTGGACAAAGTCAATCACAATGTCCGGTTCAAAACCGGGAATGATTGGCGGCGAGATGAAGCGCTCTTCTGCCTTGAAGAACTGGGCGTAAAGCTGGGCTTGTTTATCCATAGAGCGCTCCGAGACTTAAATTACGATTATTGTATTGATAACTATTATCATTTAAGTGTGGGTTGTGCAAGTGTGGTGAGCTTACTGTTGAGTGTATACGATCCTCCCCCAGAGCTCGTCAGGCACAATACGTGATCAGATTCACAGTCACCGCAGTAAAACGCTGCATCTCTGGCAAAGAGCTTTGGTATGATGACCGAAGTTCAGGTTGTTTGGTGGAACGTATCATGAAGAAGATGAAGGCGCTTAAGGTCGGTTTATGGCTGGCTACCGGGATGGTGATGTTGCCGGTTTCGGCTTTGGCATCAGGAAACACGGATGTGACGGCGCTGAGTGTTCCGAAAGCGATGAAAATTTTGCAAGGGCAGGGATATCACGATTTCAGAAAAATCAAAGTGGAACGTGATGATCATGAAATTGAAGTTGAGGCCCGAAATTCAGACGGACAACGGGTAGAGATCGAAATGGACCTCTACACCGGAAAAGTCATTCACATCGAAGCCGACTAGGAATACGGCGCGGTCTGTCGATTCAGCACTGCCGTTAATTAAGCTGTCGGCGCTTGCGTGCGGACGAGCATGGCGCCGGTGCGTGCCGGTAAACGAAGCTGTGGCTGGTGCCCATGCGTAAGCGTGACGCCATCCATGGCCAGCCAGTCCTCGTACTGGCCTTTTGGTAAATTGATGCGCAGCTCATCCTGACCGTTGTTGATTGCCACGACCCCCGCTTCCCCCCGACTGAAGACCAGATGGCAATCGCTGTATTCAAGGCACTGCATCGGCAGCGCATGGCAACGGTTATGGAATCGGATCATGCGCTGGAGCATTGGATCCTGCCAGCTGTCGAACCACCTTGGTTGACCGGCCTGGTTACAGATCCCGCTGGTATCCAAATCGGCATAAATCAACGGGACACCGCCGTCACGGCCGAGCAGATAGCAATAGGCCAGGCGTTCACTCTGCTCGCTCATGACCTGATCGAGAAAGACATCATTGTTCGGAATGTCGTGGGTCACGGCAAAGGTGATCGCCCGATCAAAGGCCAGCGCTTGCCCGACGGAGTAAGGGTTGACCAGTTCCGACATCGAGTTGTTCTCTTCGAAGACCTTGAACAGGGCATGAAACAGCGGAAAGTCATACGCCCCGAGCTGGGTTTGCTCAAGATAGGGCTGCAGAAATAATTCGTATTCCTCCCGCGAAGCACCACCGTCGGTGATGATTTCCCCGAAAATATGAACCCCCGTCGCAATGTCTGGCTCCCACACCTGCTTGAGATGCTCAAGCGTCATATGTTTTGCAGCATCAATCCGAAACCCACTCACGCCTATGGCTTTGAGCGCCCGTAAATATTGCTGTTGTGCTTTTACGACATGCTGATTGCACCGCAGGGTGGGCAATCCGGGATCTTCCTGTCCACCACTGATCCGACCGTGCTGGACCTGCCATGGATCCGTCCAGTCACGGATCGGGAATGCTGAGACAAAATCCTGCTCAGTAAACAGCGGTTCAGACAAATTACCAAATAACTTCAGGGATTCAGAGTGAGCCGGTTGGTCCTGGTATGCCGCGAGGACCACAGCGCTCGGATATTGCAGATCACTGCGAACTTTGGACTCATTGGCCATATGGTTGAAGACCACATCGGCATAAATTTTAAGATTCAGGGACTGAAGTTTGGCGGTCATGCGGCGAAAGTCTTCGGTGTTGCCCAGCTGATTGTCAATCACCCGGTAGTCCTGTGGCTGATAGCGCTGCCACCACGGTGTGGCCGGTTCAGCCCGGAGCGATTTCATCGGCGGGGAAACTAACACGGCTTTGAAACCCACAGCTGCAATCGCTTCGGCGTGCGCAGCAACACGATGATAGGGCCAATCGAAGGCATGGAGAATGACGTTGGTTGCTTGCGTCGGGCAAGCGGACACATCTTGCATCGTCATGTTCGTATATCCATCTGAAAAACTGCGGTCAGTCTACTGACAGGGAATGCCGTTGTATTCACCTCAGGGCTGCTCAGCATGGGATGAGATGAGGGGAGTAGGGAAAGTTAGCCCGAAATTACAGGCAGTTGAGTAAAAATATGGTGAGATTAAATTTGTATTGCATAGGTTTGTTTTCTATCAATAAGGGGTGGTCGGATAAAGTTTAACCATTAACTATAGTCCTCCGACCTGAATCTGTGAACGCTGTAATAAATTTCTAATCCTGTAATTTATGCGTCATGTTTCAGTGTAAAAACATTCTCATAAAGAATTTAACTATGGTATATATGAGCATAATTGCTTATAACAAGGAGGTACATCATGGCAGGTGTTTTGGGAATGATTTTGGCTGGTGGAGAAGGTTCTCGCTTACGGCCGCTTACTGCAACCCGTTCGAAACCCGCTGTGCCCTTTGGTGGTAGTTACCGCCTGATTGATTTTGCGCTGAATAACTTCCTCAATGCGGATCTGATGAAGATCTATGTGTTGACGCAGTTTAAGTCGCAATCGCTCTATGTTCACCTGAAGAAAGGTTGGAATGTGTCCGGGATCACCGGTCGCTTCATTGATCCGATCCCTGCTCAGATGCGGATGGGAAAACGCTGGTACGACGGGACCGCTGATGCCATTTATCAGAACCTGAGATTCGTTGAACTGGAAGAGCCGGATCAGGTGTGTATTTTCGGCAGCGACCACATCTATAAGATGGATGTGAAGCAGATGCTGGACTTCCATCTGGAGAAACAGGCTGAACTGACCGTCTCCGCATTGAGAATGCCGTTGGATCAAGCCAGCGCCTTCGGGGTGATCGAAGTCGACGAGCACGGGTGCATGATTGGATTTGAAGAAAAGCCGGCCAATCCGAAGCCGATTCCAGGCGATCCCGGGCATGCGTTGGTATCGATGGGTAACTATATCTTTGAAACGGATGTGTTGTGCCAGGAGTTGGAAGCCGATGCAAGCAACGAACATTCGAGCCATGATTTCGGCAAAGACATCATTCCGAAACTGTTCCCGCAAGGGAAGGTGTATGTTTACGACTTCACGACCAATAGTATCCTGGGTGAAAAGAGCTCTGGTTACTGGCGAGATGTCGGGACGATAGACGCCTACTGGCAGGCGCACATGGATTTGCTGTCTGAAGATGCGCCTTTCTCCCTCTATAACCGCCAATGGCAGTTGCATACTTACTATCCGCCATTACCCCCGGCTACCGTACTGGACAGCGATGAGCATAAAGTTGATATTAACAACTGCATGATTTCAGCTGGCAGTTACATTCGCGGCGCCAAGGTTTATAAGTCTGTGCTCGGATTTCGAACAAATGTCGATCATGGCTCTATGATCAGCGAATCCGTGATCCTTGGGGATGTGAAGATTGGCGCTGGATGCTCGATACGCCGTGCTATTATCGACAAAGATGTGCAAATCGCGCCAGGAATCATGATAGGGGAAGATCTGGAAGAAGATCGCAAGAAGTATCATGTGTCTGAGGATGGCGTTGTCGTGATACCAAAAGGAGCAAAAATTGGTTACTAGGAACAAGTCGAAGCAAACGCCGTTGAAGGTCTTATTTGTTGCCTCCGAAGTCGAAGGATTGGTCAAAACCGGTGGCCTGGCGGATGTTGCCAAGGCTTTGCCTGCCACGCTGCAGGCCATGGGTCACGATGTTCGGGTGGTGATGCCGTTGTATCAGAAAGTGTCTGGTCGTGAACAGGCTGAAACGGTGCTGGCGACGGAGCTGTTTGTGACCTCTCAGCCGCAGCCAGTGGGCTACCAGGTCAAAACGCTGCGTCTTGAAACCGAGAGTGATCCAGTCACTGTTTGGGGGATCGATGCGCCTTATTTTGATCGTCCCGAACTGTATGCGGAAAATAACCAGGCTTACCCCGATAACGGTGAGCGGTTTGCTTTTTTCAGTGCTGCGGCGTTGGATCTATGTGAAAAACTCGATTTCCAACCGGATGTGATTCACTGTAATGACTGGCATACCGGGTTGGTGCCGTTTTTGCTGCGCACCCGATACGCACAGTCTTCCTTCTTTGCTCAGACGAAAAGCGTTATGACAATCCATAACGCCGTCTTTAAAGGTATTTTTAATTACGAGCAGTACAGCTTGATCCCGGAGCTGATCCAGCAGCGTTATGTTCAGTTGGAAATGGATCCGGCGCATATCAGCATGCTCAAAGCCGGGGTCGCTTATGCAGATAAAGTGAATGCGGTGAGCCCGAATTATGCCCAGGAGCTACTGACGGAACTCGGCTCTCACGGCATGGCTGCCGACTTTACCGCGCGTGCGGGTGATCTGTACGGCATCATTAACGGGTGCGATTACAGTGATTGGAATCCGGAAACGGATCCTTATATCAAGCAAAGTTTCAAAGCCAATAAGGTGAGCCTGAGCCGCGGCAAGAAAGCATGTAAACGGGATTTGCAGCAACAGGTCAATTTGCCGGAGGCGGATGTCCCGCTGTATGGCATGGTTTGTCGTCTGACAGAGCAAAAAGGGATCCATTACCTGCTGCCGATCCTCGAAGAATTTCTGGTCAATGACGTGCAGGTGGTGATTGTCGGTACTGGCGACCCGAAATTGGCGGCTGCGCTGCGGGCGATCGCCGATCAGTATCCGGCGCAGTTTGCCTTTATTGAAGCCTACAATAATGCCTTGGCCCATTGTGTTGAAGCCGGTGCGGATTTCTTTATGATGCCGTCGGAGTTTGAACCCTGCGGATTGAACCAGATGTACAGCCTGGCTTATGGCACCTTACCGATTGTGCGTGGGGTTGGTGGTCTGAAAGATACCGTCATCGATTATGATCAGACCCCGCAGGTCGCAACCGGGTTTATCTTTGAAGCGCCGACGCCGGAAGCCTTGCTGATCAAGCTCCAACGGAGTTTGTTGCTGTATTGCCAGCGTCCTCAGGAGTTTAAACGCTTGCAACAAAATGCAATGGCGTGCAAGTTCGAGTGGCGCGAATCGGCCGAACAGTACGTCAGGATGTATCTGGGGGAGGATCAGGGCGTCAGCGAAGCGATTGTTAGCCAAGCAACATCGCTGCACGCCTGACGATATCTATCCGCCTTACAAGAATCCGTCTGAAGCACATTTCAGAATGAAGCCTCCGAAATGGAGGCTTTCTTTATGGTTTTCTCTGAGTTCTCTTTCTGGGCTTTCGTGCCGCTGTCATTTGCAGCTCTTTCTATGGTATCGGCACATGCTGCTGAATGTGCTGTTTGAACTCTTCGACATGGTCGGCCTGGATCTGGTTGAGCTGATAGAGGCCGACGGTACTGGTTTGCCCCGTGTCATGCTGTGGGAGGGGAACGATATCGGACTGGGCGAAATAAGCCGCCATGCACTTGGGATAGGGCATGATGGCCCGAGTGTGGCGCAACATGTCGAGACTGGCGGAGAGATTATTAATTTCGTAAACAATTCGCTCAGCGGCTTTTTTACGCTCTAAATCCAGTTGCTTGGGTTGCGGGTTTTCCAGTAGCTGGCGGTAGTTATCCGAATCCGGGGTCACCTGGAGCAGCGGATACAGCTCCGTGTCGCTGCGTTGATTCACCAGCAGCGGATGAGACTGGTGGACGAACAGAGCCTCTTCGTCTTGCAGCAGCGGGATGAAACTGACCGGGCACTTGCGGGACAAACCGACGATCTCATGGCCAACAAATAGATCAATATGGCCGTGCACTAGTAGATCCATGAGTTTCAGGTGGTTGCCGAACTCCAGTTGCACGGATATGGATGGGTGAGCCGTGCTGTATTGTTGCAGAGCCCGTTTGACGAACAGCTCCCACCAGGCATCCCCGGTACCGATTTTCAGCTTGCGGGTCTTACGCGCCTTGAAATCAGCCATAGCATGAAGCAGAGCATGGTGACGACGCTGCAGATCCTGCGCTTGCTCCTGTAACTTCAAGCCATACTCGGTCAGCTCAACGCCCTTTGATTTTCGGATAAACAGGGGGACATCAAACGAGGCCTCCAGTTTTTTCAGGGTATTGGTCAGGGTCGGCTGGCTAAGACCAAGATGCTCAGCCGCCTGACTGATATTGCCGAACTCAGCGACAACGAGAAACTGTTGATAATGCTTGTCCATCACAAGGGCCATCACATGGATAAGAGAGAAAAAGAGATTAGCGATAAGTCTCACATTTCTCGAATCAGAATAAAATCTGTGTGTCGGCAATCTTGTGATCTGGATCGGTATATAGTGCCATGATATTTGTTTTTTCTATATCACAAACGGGGAATAGTATTTTTCACCGGCGTTGAAACACCCTATGATATTGATATTCAAGATATCTGTTTTCCTTTTCTTTCACGGAGTCTTTCGCGATGAATACAATGCCGAAGTGGTGGCATGATGCCGTTGTTTATCAAATCTATCCCCGTAGTTTCTGTGACTCAAACCAGGATGGTATGGGCGACTTGCCCGGGATCATCAGCAAACTGGATTACCTGAAAACCCTGGGGGTGAATGTCCTGTGGCTCTCGCCGGTATACCGCTCACCGATGGACGACAATGGTTACGATATTTCTGATTATCAGGATATTGCGCCGGAGTTTGGCACCATGGCAGACATGCAGCGGCTGCTGGCTGAAGCCAAGCAACGGGACATCCGAATTATTATGGATTTGGTGGTCAACCATACGTCGGATGAACACCCGTGGTTTGTCGAAGCGCGCAAATCAAAAGACAACCCGTACCGTGATTACTATATCTGGCGTCAGCCGCAGGAAGACGGTTCAGCACCGGACGATCAAGGCTCAATTTTCGGGGGGAGTGCCTGGCAGTTTGATGAGCAGACCGGCGAATACTACTTCCACTTGTTCTCCAAGCGCCAACCGGATCTGAACTGGGAAAACCCGAAAGTTCAGGAAGAAGTGCATCGCATGATGAACTGGTGGATTGATCAGGGGATCGGTGGTTTCCGTTTAGACGTGATTGATTTGATCGGGAAAGAAGTCGATAAAGGGATCACCGGCAACGGTCCGCGACTGCATCCGCTGATCCAGCAAATGAATCGCGCCACTTTTGGTGATAAAGATCTGCTGACCGTGGGTGAAACCTGGGGTGCAACGCCGGAGATCGCCAAGCTCTACAGTAACCCGGACCGCGAAGAGTTCTCCATGGTGTTCCAGTTCGAACACATTACCCTGACCTGGGAAAACGGCGATAAATGGCAACCGATCCCGCTGGATTTACCATCGCTCAAGCGGGTGCTGACCAAGTGGCAGGTTGAGTTAGCCGATGGCGGCTGGAACTCATTGTTCTGGAATAACCATGATCTACCACGGGTCGTGTCCAAGTATGGCGATGAGGGCCAATACCGGGTCGAGTCGGCCAAGATGCTGGCAACGACGCTGCACCTGATGAAAGGCACGCCGTATATCTATCAGGGCGAAGAGATCGGCATGACCAATGTCGCTTTCGACAGTATTGATGACTATCGAGACATTGAAACCCTGAACTTCTATCGGGAGCGGACGGAGAATGGCGTCGCGCCGGAAACCATGCTTGCTGCCGTGCACGAAAACAGCCGGGATAATGCCCGAACGCCGATGCAATGGGACCGCTCGGCATATGCCGGATTCTCCTCCACGGCACCTTGGCTGGCCGTCAACCCGAATTATCCGGATATTAATGTGGCAGATGCGCTGGCTGATCCGGACTCGATTTTCTTCCACTATCAGCAGCTGATTGCGCTGCGCAAGCAACTGCCAGTGATTGTGCAGGGCTCGTTTGAGCCGGTCTTTGAAGATCACGAGCAGGTGCTGGCTTATCTTCGTCAGGATGCACAACACCGCTTATTTGTGCTGAGTAATTTTAGCGGCGAAACCGTGACCCTGACCGTCCCGCAAGCGTTGCAAACAGCGCAGGCGGAGTGCGTGATCGCCAACTATGCGCCGCGCCAGCAGCTGGCAGCGACGGTGACACTGCAACCATATGAATCCTTTGCTTTACTCTTGCCTTAATGGATTGCGGGAGACCGGAATTGCGCGGAGCCTTGCCCTGCCAGGCCTTGGCTGTTTGATTCGGACTTGAGCAAGTGATCATGTGAAAGCGCCCGGCTTATCTAAGATAAGTCTGGCGCTTTTTTGTGTTTTGGGCCGTGTTTCGAAGCCGGGGATGGCCGTCACTCGCCGAGCATTACGCTCGGCGAAGGATGGTCAGCGATCGGGCACTTTGCATATAGGTGGTCTGGATTTGACGCGAGCGCAGCTCGGCGTCCGAGGTATCGCAGATCACCGACCATTTCCCGCCTTCCGGCAGCCGGTAACGGGTCGGGATACTGGAATGGTTGATCAGATACAGCAGCTCTTCACCGTGTTTATACAAGCCAAGATACAGCGCAAAAGCTTCCAGCCCCTGCCAGTCTTCGGCACTCATATGCTGGCCGTTGGAACGCCGCCAGTGGATCCGGTGGTGGCCGCGCTCCTCACCGCTGAAGGCCCGGATGAATGGGCTCATCCATTGTTTCCGGGCGGCAATCATCTGCGCCAGCCAGTCACGGAAACTTTCACTGTCTTCGGATAACTGCCAGTTTGCCCAGCTGATCGCGTTATCCTGGCAATAGGCATTGTTATTCCCGCCCTGGGTGTGTGACAGGCTGTCCACCGCCAGAAGATGCGGGATACCGAAACTGAACAGCAGGGTAGCCATCAGGTTGCGCTTTTGCCGCTCCCGCCGGTACAGTACCGACTGACGGGTCGTTTCTCCTTCAATGCCCTGGTTATTGGAGCGGTTGTCGCCGTGGCCGTCGCGGTTGTTTTCACCGTTGGCCAGATTGTGCTTGTGGTTGTACGACACCAGATCACGCAGGGTAAAGCCGTCGTGGTAGCTAACAAAATTCACCGGCAGTTTATCGGGCCAGCAGCCGGCACTAAACAGATCGCGGGAGCCCATGATTCGGGTCGCCAGCTCTTTGATCTGGTTCTGCTCGTTGAGCCAGTAGCTTTTCACGGTGTCGCGGAATTTATCGTTACACTCATTCCAGCCCCGCGGGAAATGCCCGAGTTGATAGCCGTTCGGACCGACATCCCAGGGCTCGGCGATCAGTTTGACCTGGCGCAGCACCGGATCCTGAGCAATGGCTTTGAAAAAGGCACTGTGAATGTCGAACTGCTCTCGCTTTCTACCCAGAGTCGCAGCCAGATCGAACCGGAAACCATCAATCTGGTAGTGAGTGACCCAGTGGCGCAGGGTATCGAGCACGATGTTCAGGCTCGGTTGGTAGCTGAGATCCAAGGTATTGCCGCAACCGGTAAAATTGATGTAATCCTTACCGCTGTTCAGCAGGTAATGGCTTTTGTCCAGACACTTGAAGTGAAACTGCGGCCCACCTTCGCCCCCCTCGGCCGTATGGTTGAACACAATATCCATGATGACTTCGATGCCGTGCTGATGCAGCGTTCTCACCATGGTTTTCATCTCGGTGACGGCATCGTGCACGGCATAGCGGGGCTCCGGTGCCATAAAGCACAGGGTGTTATAGCCCCAGAAATTCACCTTGTTCATCTTCAGCAGGTGGGGTTCGGACATACAGGAGGTGACCGGCAGCAATTGCAGGCTGGTGACTCCCTGGGCTTTGAAAAACGCGATCATTTCCGGCTGGCACAAACCAAGGTAGGTGCCGCGGTAGCGGGCATCGATCTCGGGGTGTTGCTTGGTAAACCCTCTGATATGGGTTTCAAACAAAATGGTTTCTTCATACGGCACTTGCGGGCGCGGCGTATTTTGCCAGTCAAAGTGATGATCGGTGACCACAGCTTTGGCGAAGGTCCAGCTAGTTTCTGCAGAGAAAGGTTCGGTGTAGTGGGGCACTTGGTTGAGCGCCTGAGCGTACGGGTCCAGGATCAGGCGTGGGCCTTTTTTATCCTGGACTTGATAGCCATACACCTGTCCGGCTTTGATCCCCGGGACAAAGGTATAGCGAATGCCCATTTTCTGATGGTCTAATTCAATGACGGTTTTATGATTCTGATCATCGAAAAGAATTAATTGAATGTTGTTACTTTCCGGGCAGTGAATTGAAAAATTACAACCGTGATCACATAATGTAGCCCCTAAAGGATAAGGCTGAGCTAATTTAGCGAACATCTACGACTTCTCTTTTTATATTTCTTACGGTTTATACCCGTTATTAAATCGGGAAAATAGCCACAGTCAAGGGATGAATTTTTTTGAAAAAAATTAAATGTTCACCCGATAACTGTTTTTTTCATTCTGATTAAGATTAAGTGACACAGCTCTGAATTTTCTTTTTCATTCTGTATTTTTATTACAGGCTTACGCCTAATCTTCGTGATGCGCCTCACGAATCATGTCTACGCCTACGCGCCTACGCCCTGCTCCTCCTCCTGGCTACGCCGGGGCGTGGGAGGATGCGCCTTCCTGACTGAACGCTGAATATGAGTCCCGAAAAGACTGCTTCGCCGCAGTCGAATACAAAAATTAGAAGGGACATTCCTATGAAACACAAGTTAGTACCTGTAGCAGCGGCATTATTGACAGCACTTGCTTCCGGGCAAGTTGCAGCGGAATCAGCAACGGATGTTATTTCTGATGGTTGGGAAGTACATGGTTACGGCTCGATGAATTATCGTATGGTCGAGGGTGAAACCATTGATACCGAATATGGCAAGCCGGATTATAAATCGGCAGGCACGCACGGTAAAAGTACTAACCAAGTCGAATTCGTTGTGAAGAAACACACGGAACATCAAAATGGTGTTTGGTCTGACTTCGTGGTTCGTTCCGAATTCGGTAATGGTAACTCCTACGCCTACACTTCTTCTGGCAGCCAGAAAGAAAACACCAAAGCCCAGTTTGAAGTGAAAGAAACCTTTGTTGAAATCGGTGGTTTGCCGTACCTGGGCGACGACACCTCGATTTGGGCGGGTCAGCGTTACCTGAACCGTGCTGCGGGTCTGCTATCTGGTGAGTTCTGGAAACAGTCTTCTGGTGTGGGTGCAGGTATCCAGACCAAGCTGGGCGGGAATACTGCGGGTATCGCAGTGGTCTCGGCTGACCCGGATGCAGGTAAAGCTGAGCCAAATGACGAGCGTAGCACGCTGACGTCTCTGGACTTCTACTACTACGGTGTGGAAGCACTGGGCGGTCGTTTTGACTTCGACCTGAAACTGATGTCTCAGGCAAACCAAGAGTCTGATTCTGACAGCGGTATTGGCGCGGCGATTACCTATAACCGCGACTACTACGGCCTGGATGGCTGGACACAAACGGCGATTGCTTACGGTGAAGGCATTGCCCAAAATCGTGGTGTGAACTTCGGTGGCTGGAGCGGCGGTAACGACGACGCGCAGTCTCTGTTCATCACTTCATACGGTGTGCTGAACATTACTGACAAGCTGCAAATGGGTTCTGAGCTGACTTACATCGGTGCTCTGGACCAGTTGTTTGGTGCAGAAGATTTGAAACGTTACCTGATTGCGGTTCGTCCATCGTACAAAGTGAACGATAACCTGCGCCTGGAAATGACGGCATCTTACGGCCATGAAGAAGGGAAAGATGGTTACTGGAAGCGTACGGGTGATGCGGTAGAAAGTGATATCTACAACCTGGAACTGGCTTCTGCCTTCACCGTGAACGCAGATTACTTCGGCCGTCCGCAAATCAAACCATACGTGAGCTATGTGAAAGCGGATGATCAGGCAAGTGCGGATATCATCGGCATCAAGAGCGGCGACAACGATGTAGTTGTGGGCGTTCATACTGAAATCTGGTTCTAAACCGGTTCAGGATCAAGGCAGCCCTCGGGCTGCCTTTTTGAGTATGTATCTATGCCTTTTTGCTGGCGTTCTGAAAGCCATCACCAGAGAATGCATACATAGATACCCAAGTGTCGTTTCGGGCAGGAGAACAAAAATGAAGATGATAAAAACCACGCTGGCTGCGATGCTGGTCGCGAGTTTACTGGGTTGTGCGGCTTCCCCAACAGCCAAGACCGATAAAACGATGCCCGGTACAGCCAAGCCCGTGTCCATTTCACAAGCCCCGTGTTGTGAGTCCTTCCGGGAGTTTGCCTGGGTGCCGATGCAAGGGGATGAGATTGATTTCGTGGTGGATGCGTATTCACAGGTGGGCCAGTTTGAGGAGGGTAAAAGCTATTTTTCCGCCTTTGCTCTACCGGCCAATGTGGAACGGATGCAGGTCACGCTCAATAGCTGGATGAAATCGGAAGGGGTGTTCGCGCCGAAGGTCTTGCTACTGGACCCGAATTTCCAGCCGGTTAAAACCATTGCCCTGGATGAATTTACCGTCGCCCCGTCGAAGATGTTCAGCCTGAGCAGCTATCAGCACCGATTCACGATGGATCAGGCAACGACGCCGTACCTGGTGGTGTACTCGCCGCTTGAGTACCGAGAAGAGGCCATTACTATTCCGCACCCGGAGCGTCTTCGCGCCGAAGAACTCGGTCTGGCACGGCCGATGGTCACCGACCCGGTGATTGAGCATCAACGGTTCGGCTCTTTAACACTGGATCTGAAGGCGCTGAACATGCGGGCATACCGTGTTGGAGAGGTGCAACCATTGCCTCAGCCAGTAGCAGTACCAGCAACTGCACCGATATCAACAGCTGTGCCTGCGCCGATACCAACAGCTGCGCCTGCTGCGAAGCCTGTTGCGGCGCCGGTCACATCAGGCCCAGCCATGCTGGCGGAAAGTGAAACCTTCTATAACACTCAGATCAAGGCGGCTGTAGCGCGTAATGATATTCAAAAAGCCCTGAGACTGATGGAAGAAGCGAAACGCGCCGGATCGACCACCGCAGAAGCGACCTTCATTGAACTGATGCAAAAGTAGCGCGCGAACAGCGACATTCCTTTTGATTGGAACAGGCAGGGCTTGGCGCTGCCGGTTCCAATATCTTCTTCAATCTTTTAGCCTGCCTGAGTCATACGAAAATGAGTCATCTCAACGCTGCCAGTACAAAGCATAAATATGTGGTCTACCAAGTGTTTACCCGGTTGTTCGGGAATAAAAACCGCACCAATAAACCCTGGGGAACGCTCGAAGAGAACGGTGTCGGAAAATTCAGTGACTTTACCGACACGGCGCTGCAAGCCATACGGGAGTTAGGCGTTACACATTTGTGGTACACCGGTGTGCCGCATCATGCGCTGGTCGGCGATTACAGCGCGTTCGGGATCCAGCCCGATCACCCGAGTGTGGTCAAAGGCCGTGCCGGCTCGCCGTATGCCGTGAAAGACTACTACAACGTCAACCCGGATTTGGCAGATAATCCGGCCAACCGCCTAGCTGAATTCCAGGCGTTGATCGCACGCACGCACCGCCATGGGTTGAAAGTGGTGATCGATATCGTGCCCAATCACGTCGCGCGTCGCTACCAGGGACTCACCAACCCGGAAGGGGTGGAAGACTTTGGTGCCAATGATGACACGAGCCTGGCGTATCATCGCGACAATAATTTTTACTACATCCCGAAAGAAGGGTTTGCGGTGCCGGATGCCGCCGACGGCCATCAGCCGCTGGGCGGTGAGGCACATCCGGCAATGGCACAGCCATACCAGGAATATCCGGCCAAATGGACCGGGAATGGTTCCCGCCTGGCCAAACCGGCTTTTGACGATTGGTATGAAACGGTCAAGGTGAACTATGGCGTGCGGCCAGATGGCAGCAAAGACTTTGCTGAGCTGCCACCGGGATTTGCCGGGCAAAGTGCGCAAGCCCATGCCGCATTCTGGCAGGTGCAGTCGGTGCCGGATTCCTGGCAGAAGTTTCGGGATATCGCGCTCTACTGGTTGGCGATGGGAGTCGATGGTTTTCGCTATGACATGGCCGAGATGGTGCCGGTTGAATTCTGGAGCTATCTGAACTCGGCCATTAAGCAGGTCAATCCGGATGCCTTCTTGTTGGCTGAGGTGTATCAGCCGGATTTGTATCGCGATTATATTCATCTCGGCAAAATGGATTACCTGTATGACAAAGTCGATCTGTACGACACCCTGAAGGCGGTCCTCCAGGGCCATGGCTCGACGGATGCCATCGCGGTAGTTCAGGAGCAGATGCTGGATATCGAACACCACATGCTGCATTTCCTCGATAATCACGATGAGCAGCGTCTGGCCCACGAAGCGTTTGCCGGGGATGCCCGCAAAGGCAAACCGGCGATGCTGGTGTCGGCAACGCTGAGTAGCTCGCCGACCATGGTGTACTTTGGCCAGGAAGTGGGGGAAGCGGCAACCGAAGATGCCGGGTTTGGTCTGAAGTCCCGCACCACGATCTTTGATTATTTCGGGGTACCTAGCCATCAGCGTTGGATGAACGAAGGCCGCTTTGACGGCGGGCAGTTGAGCGATGCCGAAAAAGAACTCCGTGATTTTTACTGTCGTCTGCTGAATTTCAGCCTGGAGAGCTCCGCCATGCTGGGCGAGTACCGGGAAATTCACTGCGACAACCGTGCGTCGAATGCTGCCTATCCGGAGTCTCTGTTCTGCTTCAGTCGTTATGACGGCGCGCAGCAGCTGTTGATGGTGGCAAACTTCGCCGATACGGATTTGGGCTCTGTGCCAATTCAGCTATCACCGTCACTGGTTGATAGCTGGCAGCTGCCGGATGGAGAGTATACGCTGGTCGAACAGCTCTACGGTGATGAGCGCATACCGCTTCAAATTGCGCAGACCCGGGGGGAGATTGTGGTTCGGATGCCGGCACTGGGTGCGAAAATCTATCTGCTGGAACGTCGCTGAGACGGAACGCACCTTCAAACCTGAGGTTGATGATGAGAGCCGCTGACCTGAATGCAGCGGCTTTTTCATGCTTATTTTTTGTAAGGTTGATGATCATCGGCGGGGAAGTAAGGTGTACACCAGCCGCGATCCTGGATATACCAGGTGCAATGACCCGATGCCATCGCGAGATTTGCAAACAGTAAGCTGACAGCAATGAAGAGTGCTTTTAGTTTCATCATTCATCTCCTCGACAAGTGTGACCGCTTCTCAAATGAACCCATTTCTTTTGCGCGGTCTGACACAAAAGCCTGTCTGTTGGCATTAAGTCTAGTCGCATTCTTCTGGCGATGAGTCATCGGCAGTTCTCTATACTGAGTGAATAAGCGGAACAGGGCGTATGATGTCTGTAATCAATATGTCAGTTTTACTATGATTTGGTCATTCCTCGCTTGAAGCGTCTGAAATGATCGGTTTTGATGGGTATGGTTTGTTTTCTATTGAAGTGAAAGGGTTTATCGCCAGGTTTTTTGGGTTTATGAAAGGTTATCAAGTAGTTAACCATGCGGAAAAGCGATATTTTTTATCAAATTATGTGTTTTATCATAAGTCTGAATTAAAAATAGGATAAAGTGGGTAAAATTTACTTTTAGCACGTTTGCAGATAGGAGCGGCGTATTGAATACGGAGTTGGGCCTACAATTGACGACAGAGTTGGTGATGTTTGGAATGGCGGCGCTGATTGCGCTGGGGATTTTATTGCACCAGCCGTCGAAAAACCTTGGCGTCCCTTCGTTGTTGATTTTTATTGGCATCGGGCTGCTGTTTGGCAATGGTGAATTTAATTTCGTTTATGACAATCTGACACTGACGTCATTGATCGGGACGATGGCACTCAATGTCATTGTTTTTGTCGGTGGGTTAAATACGTCAAAAAAGAGTATCGCCGTCGCATACAAAGAAGGCGGAATTCTATCGACCTTGGGTGTGTTGTTCACCACGGTGATTTTTGGCGGCATGCTTTATTTTATCGTCGATTTTGATTTGCTGACCTGTCTGTTATTTGCTGCGGTCGTGTCATCAACGGATGCCGCTGCCGTGTTCTCGATTCTGGAGTCGAAAAAACTCAAGCTGAAAGAAAATACCGACACCGTACTGGAGTTTGAATCGGCCACGAATGACCCGGTTGCCTTGCTGCTGGTGGCGATTCTGACGGAAATGATCCTCAGCACCGGGGCCACGAAAACGGCCACTGACATTGGTCTGGAGCTGGCGCAGCAAATTCTGGTCGGTGGCCTGATCGGTTATCTGGGTGGCTTGATGTGTATCCGGTTGTTGAACCGGATCAAACTCGAAGAGTTCGGTTTGATCCCCATTTTCATCCTGGCCTGTTTTGTAATGTCGGCCTACGGCAGCGATCTGCTGGGCGGGAACATTCTGATTGCTTCGTATATTGCAGGGGTCATGATTGGCAACGAGTTAAAGCGGGGCAAAGTTGTCAGCCGCCATTTCTTCAACAGCCTCTCCTGGCTGGCACAGGCGTTGATGTTCGTGATCCTCGGCTTGCAGTTTTTTCCGGCAGCACTGGTAGGCGACATGCTGGTGGCGATTATTCCGGCGTTGCTACTGATGTTCATCGCTCGGCCGTTGGCAATCTTTCTTAGCTATGTCCCGTTTCGCAAGGCCAGTTTGCAGAAGCGTCTCTTTATTTCGGCGATTGGCCTGAAAGGAGCGACCCCGATTGTGTTTGCCTTGATCCCGGCTGCAGCCGGCGTGCCCGGCGCACAAACTATGATGCACATGGTGTTCTTTATTGTGCTGATCTCGGTGTTTGTCCAAGGGGGGGCGATCGATCCGCTGGCGAAGAAATTGGATCTGAATCAGTCCTGATCCTCGGTCGGGAGAATGAAAACGGCGAAGGGAAATCCTTCGCCGTTTTTGTTTGTCCTACAAACTGTGTATCGGTTCACAGTGTTGCCCGAAACTGCCGGGGGGCGTAGGGCGGAGGAGGATGCTCATCCTGGGGGCGGAGGAGGACAATATAGGGGTTCAAAAACAATAACTAACTGACTCTCAATAACGGAAATCGACTATGAAACGTGTTCTGAAAACGCTGACTCTCTGCTCTTTGACCACTGCTTTGGCATTCCCGTTTGCCGCCTCTGCGATGCAGGAAGGCGAACTGCTGATCTGGATTAATGGCGATAAAGGTTACGAAGGCCTAGCTGAGGTGGGGCGTCAGTTCGAAGAAGATACCGGCATCAAGGTAAACGTCCAGTATCCGGAGTCGCTGGAAGCCAAGTTCCAGCAAGTGGCTGCGACCGGTGGCGGTCCGGATATCATCTTCTGGGCCCATGACCGTTTCGGTGGCTATGCCAAAGCCGGCTTGCTGGCGGAAGTGAACCCGTCAGCGTCCTTTAAACAGAAGCTGGTTGATTTCAGCTGGGATGCAGTGACCTATGAAGGCAAGCTGGTGGGTTACCCGGTAGCGATTGAATCCCCGTCACTGATTTACAACAAAGACCTATTGCCTGAGCCGCCGAAAACTTGGGAAGAATTATATGCTATCGACAAGGCGATGAAAGCCAAGGGCAAGACCGCCATCATGTGGGATGTGAAGAATGCATATTTCACCTGGCCGATGATCTCTGCCAACGGCGGCTATGCGTTTAAGAAAACCGAAACCGGTTTTGACGGCAAGCAAGTTGGGATCAACAGCGACGCCGGCGTGGCGGGCCTGAGCTTCCTGGTGGACTTGGCCAAGAAAGGTGTGGTGTCTCCGGACATGGACTATGCGGTTTCCGAAGCCGAATTTAACAAAGGCAATGTGGCCATGACCATCAATGGTCCCTGGTCGTGGGGCAACCTGGAAAAATCGAAGATCAACTATGGTGTGGCGGTCTTCCCGACCCTGAACGGCGGTGCTTCTAACCCGTTTGTCGGGGTGCTGAGTGCCGGGATCAACGCGGCCAGTCCGAACCAGGATCTGTCAGTGGAGTTTCTGGAAAATTACCTGCTGACTGATGATGGTCTGAAAAAGGTCAACGATGACAAGCCACTGGGTGCGGTGACGCTGAAGTCCTTCCAGAACGAGCTGGCAAAAGACAGCCGGATTGCCGCAACCATGACCAACGCACAAAATGGCGAGATCATGCCGAATATTCCGGAAATGACCGCTTACTGGTTTGCTGAAGGCGCGGCGATTGAAAACGCACTGAATGGCCGCCAGAGTGTGAAAGATGCGCTGGATACAGCGGCCAAGCAAATCAAGTAGCAGGGATTTCACCTGAGTGGATACAATGCGCAGCTTGCTGCGCATTGTGCGTATTTCAGGCCGGTAGATTGCGGACTTGCGATTCCGGCTTGCTGGCAAGAAGGATAATGAAGACGTGAACGGGTTAACAGCGATGCCATACAGCGAGACGCTGTATGCAAAAGGAACCTTCAATGGCTGGGGCAATGATACGCCGATGCATTACATGGGCGACGGCCAGTATCAGGCCGTGATTTGTCTGCCGGCCGATCAGCATAGTTTCAAAATTTCCGACCAGGCAGGAAGCGAGCACCTGACGTTTTCAGCCGACAAATACAAGGCCGTGCCGTGCAGCGTCGATCAGGCTCAGGCTCTGGTTCCGGCCAAGGGGATCGGGAATGATCTGACGTTTCTGGCCCCGGCGACCGGGCTCTATACCCTGACGTTGACCGTGGCCGATGGCCATGCGCCGTCGCTGCTGATTCGCCTCGGCGGCGAAAATCGTGATGCCGCGCCGGAGCGGGCACTGTATTCCGGTGAATTTCAGATCACGGCCGGGCAGGCTGCCCTGCAAGGCAAAGCAGCGTCGGTACTGGCGCCGACTGAACTGTTCCGTCAGCTGGCAATTTGCGAGACGGCTGCCGCGCCGTTTGTCTTCGGCGATAATGTTGACGGCTATTATGAAGGGGCGACCCATGGCTTTGTGGCTGCGGGAAAGTACCGCCATCAGCAAGGCTGGTATCTGGGCACTTTCGCTGCCTTCGTTGGCGATCAACTTTTGGATAAAACAACGGCCAGTCAGGCGGATATCCTACCGTATGGCGTCACTCACCATTTCGACTCGGGAGCCAGCGACACCCTGATGTTGCTGTCCCAGCAACGGGCTGCAGCCCTGACGGTTCGCGCGGCTCAGCCGGCGACACTGGCTATCGCGCCGCAGTTGAACCTGGCGATCAATGCCTCAACGGTCAAAGCCTTTGAGGGCGGGGTGGTGTATGCGCTGGTGCCGGAATTGCGGCAGGAAGCGACGCCGTCATTTATCGCAATCACGGCCAACCGGCCGTTCCGTTGCCGTGAAGTTACGTTTGCTGAGGTCCCGGCGCTCAATGAGGTGGTGCACCTGAGCGGCAGCCATGTCAAACCGATGCTGGAATCCCTGGCGCCTGAAACGCAGATGACCGTCTATCTGACGTTTGCCCCTAGCGAAGAGGAAGCGATTGCCGCCGCGCAAACCCTGGTGGCGGAAGATGGCTTTACCGGTCATCAGCAGCAGGTGTACGACATGCTGACCCGATCGTACCTGTGGACGTCGGACCCGGACTATAACCGGGCGCTGATGTGGGCCAAAGCCTCGGCAAAAGTCTTTGTGTCCAATGAATACGGGAAGGGGATCTGGGCGGGTTTGCCTTGGTTTAAGGATTGCTGGGGGCGGGATTCGTTTATCGCGCTGTCGGGCACCTGTCTGGTGAACGGCGATTGTGAGGATGCCCGGGCGATTATCGACAACTTCTCAACCATGCAGCAAACCGATCCGGCCGATATCAACTTTGGCCGCATCCCGAACCGGGTTACCAGCCTGACCAACATGATTTACAACACCACGGACGGCACGCCCTGGATGGTCCGGGAGGTCTGGGATTACCTGCGCTACAGTGGCGATGCGGACTATGCACGGACGATCTATCCGGTCGTTCAGACCTATATTGCTGGCATTGAGAAAAACTACCTCGACGCCCATGGCCTGATGACCCACCGGGATCCGGATACCTGGATGGATGCCAAGCTGGAAGGCAAGCTGCCGTGGTCGGCCCGTGGTAACCGGGCGAACGATATTCAGGCGCTGTGGTATACCAGCCTCAAGGTGGCAGTTGAGTTGGCGCGGCTGAATGACGACCGCGATGGCGAGCTTCATTATCAACAACTGGCGGATCGGGTCCAGGCCAGTTTCCAGGCGCTGTTCTGGGATACCGACCAGGAGATGCTGGCCGATCGCCTGCACGCAGATAACAGTCGTGACCTGCAGGTCCGGCCGAACCAGCTGATGGTGCTGACCGTGCCGTTTGAGGGCGACCTGCTGGAGAAAACCATCGGGGCTAAAGTGGTCAAAAATGCGGTCAGCGAGCTGCTGTTCCCGTGGGGGATCACCTCGTTGTCGCAAAAGGATCCACACTTCCACCCGTATCATGCTAACCGGGCGGAGTATCACAAAGATGCGGCGTACCATAACGGCACGATCTGGGGGTGGAATGCAGGCTTTACCGTCAGCAGTCTGATTGCGTACGGCTATGCTGATTTTGCCTACCAGCTGACCCAAAACCTGTCGCAGCAAATCCTGACCTTAGGCCATCGCGGTGCCATGAGCGAAAACCTGGATGCATTCTTAACTGAGCAAGGCGCGTTGACGACGTCCGGCACCTACGCGCAGGCCTGGTCAGTCTCTGAGTTTACCCGCAACGGGTATCAGGATTATCTGGGATTCCGACCCGATCTGATGGCGCGCCAGTTGACGCTGGCACCTTGCATACCGTCGGCCTGGCAGACGTTTGATGCGGTGTTAAGTTTCGGCCAAACGCAAGCGCAAGATGACCCGGCATCGCTAGAGGTTCGATTTGAGCGCCGTGGGGCGCAGCAGGTGTATCAGTTGCAGCTGAATGTCTCGGCTGTCGGTGCCGCTGCCGGTGTCGAGCAACTGGCGCTGATCCTGACCGGTGCTGACTATGCCAAATACCGGTTGGTACTGCCTGCTGACATGCAACGATTGACGGTGAGTTTTGATCCGGTCACCGCCAAAGCGGCAGTGAACGGGATGGAGGTTACGCTGGCATGTCTCCAGCCAAGCTATCAGGCGGAGATGGGGCAGCTTTGCTTTGCCGAGCCGGAGACCGGGCGAACCTTCCCAGTGTTGCAGTCACCGCATGTTCTGCAACGTCTGGTAGAGCGCAGCGACCTAGCCCAGGCGACGGACTAAGGTACCGATATTAGGCCAAGGACATCTTCTCGGCCAAAGTACAGGTATCCTTTCGCGCGATCTCATCAGGGTTTGATTCGATGATGGCGCAGGTCATCGCCATGTAAAATCGCCATGCAAAAGCGCAGCCTTCGGGCTGCGCTTTGTATTGGGTCGTCGGTTGCTTTCCCGGTTGCTTGGTGGTCGGGCAGCATTACTGGCGGTGCCAGTGTGGAAGCCGTGGTTTGCGGCTACTCGTCTAAAAACACTTTGTCTTCAATCGAATAAGGCTCGTTGTCGTCGTACAGGTGTGTATCCCCCTTTAACTTTTTGACTTTCGCTTCAAGTGCTTTGGCCTCCTGATAGTCACCTTCCTGATACGCCATGTAAATGCGTTGCTCGAGATCTTCAATTCGGTCGTGGCTGCTCATCAAATGATCCTCCATCAACGATTCGTTTCTCTCAACCGGGTTTCAAAGACAGCGGTCTGTCCGACCGGCATCTTTAAGTTTAGCTGTGACCGGCAGTGAGGGCATAAAAAAGCGCTGCTCGTTTGAGCAGCGCAACAAATGAAAGTAAGGGAAAAGGAGGGAATCAGATATTAAACGCCCGGCTCCTGGTACAGGCGGCGGCAGGCACGGCCGTCGCTGTGGAACAGGTGGCAGCGGTGCGCTGGGATACCGACTTTGTAGCTATCTCCGACTTCGACCGGCAGCGTATCCGGGCGGCGGTAGATGAAATCAGCGTCCATATGTTCCAGGTTCAGGTAGGTTTGGGTTTCATAACCCAGTTTTTCGACCACCTGAACTTTGCCCTCAACGCAGGCATCGCCTTCGTCACAAGGCACCAGGTGCTCTGGTCGGATCCCCAGAGACATGCGATCGCCTTTGTTGACTGTGGTGCCGTCAACCGGGATCCAGAAGCTTGCACCGTTCGGCAGTTGCACCATCACGCGCTCGTCTTCGACCTGTTCAATCGACACACTCACGAAGTTCATTTTCGGCGAGCCGATGAAACCGGCGACAAAACGGTTTTGCGGGTAGTGGTACAGCTCCAGGGGTTTACCGACCTGGGAGACATAACCGCCATCCAGGACCACGATTTTCTGGGCCATGGTCATGGCTTCGATTTGGTCGTGGGTGACATAAATCATGGTGCAGCCCAGTTGCTTGTGCAGTTTGGCAATTTCGATCCGCATCTGCACCCGAAGCGCCGCATCAAGGTTAGAGAGCGGTTCATCAAGCAGGAATACATTCGGCTGGGAAACCAGGGTACGGCCAATGGCAACACGTTGGCGCTGGCCACCGGAAAGGGCTTTCGGTTTACGCTCAAGCAAGTGGCCCAGTTGCAGAATATCCGCAGCGTGGTCAACACGCTTCTTAATTTCTGCTTTGTCGGCTTTGGCCAACTTCATCCCGAATGACATATTGTCGAACAGGTTGAGGTGTGGGTACAGCGCGTAAGACTGGAACACCATGCCGACACCGCGCAGGGATGGCGGGACGTCATTCATCCGCTCTTCGCCGATGTACAGGTCCCCGGAGGTGATATCTTCCAGGCCGGCAATACAGCGAAGCAGCGTTGATTTACCACAACCTGACGGCCCTACAAAAACCACGAATTCGCCTTCAGCAATATCGAGATCAACATTTTTGGATATCAGGTTATCTCCATATGCTTTACATACATTTCGTAACGTGACACTTGCCATCAAGCCTATTCCTCTAAGTTCGTTGTTGCCTGCAAGGTACCTTGCGTGGGAATGATATTCATGCTGTACCTTGCCGGTAAAGAATTTTTCGGCAGTAGAGAAGAAAAAGAGCGGGTAGCGGATATTCACTCAGGCAGTGGAATGAATCGCTACCCTGACTAAAGCCGGACTACTTACTTCCCCAAGAAGTAGTGCGGTACTGTCGTTTCCAATAAAAAAGAACAAACTGTGAAAGTAAATTGCATCGTGCAAACAGTTAAAACATCTTCATCTACCCCATTGGGTATGGTGCTATTTTTACCCAGCTCAACAGGGGAAACATCCTCCTTGCGAAGAAATTCGCAGGGGGATGAGGGGGGGAGGAGTGCTTGGATCACACTTTGCTGTTAACTCAGCTGATGTTGCAATTTGAACGCAGTACCATGTGCGTTGCATCACAATCAAGTGTCGTTTTTAGATCTGCATCACTCATCGAAACGACAGAGATCACGCTTTCAAATCTGAGGGTTAGGGGGCGTAGGACTCAGGATGATGTTGAGTGCTGATTACTGGTGGATGATACAGACTGCAAATTGCGCTGACAGAGATGACTCTGCAGCAGACAAATAACAATCACGAAGGATGTTAATAATGAAGAAAGTCCTCAGCACTGTCGCTTTTTGTACCCTAGCCGCACTTGGCTCTGTAAATGCACACGCCGCGATTGAAGAAGGTCAACTAACCATTTGGATCAACGGTGACAAAGGCTACAACGGCCTGGCCGAAGTGGGTAAGAAATTTGAAGCAGACACAGGGATTGCGGTGACGGTTGCGTTCCCGGACGGCCTGTCTGAAAAATTCCCGCAAGTTGCTGCTGCCGGTGACGGCCCGGATATCGTGTTCTGGGCACATGACCGCTTCGGTGGTTATGCCAAATCCGGCCTGCTGGCAGAAATTAAGCCGTCTCAGGAAGTGAAAGACAAAATCATCGACTTCACCTGGGATGCCGTGAAATACGACGGTAAGTACATCGGCTACCCGATTGCGGTTGAGGCACTTTCTCTGATTTACAACAAAGACCTGGTTCCGAACCCGCCGAAGAACTGGGAAGACATGGAAGCGCTGGATAAGAAACTGCAGAAAGATGGTAAGAAAGCCATCATGTGGAACCTGAAAGAACCGTACTTCACCTGGCCGGTTCTGTCTGCAGACGGTGGTTACGCGTTCAAATTCACCGCTAACGGTTACGACGTGAAAGATGTCGGTGTGAATAACGCCGGTGCCAAGCACGGTATGAACTTCATCAAAGCGCTGATTGACAAGAAAGTGATTTCACCAGACATGGACTACAGCATCTCTGAAGCGGAGTTCAACAAAGGTAACGTGGCGATGACGATTAACGGTCCTTGGTCATGGGGCAACGTTGAGAAGTCCGGCATCAACTACGGTGTTACGGTTCTGCCGAAACTGAACGGCAGCCCGTCTAAGCCATTCGTCGGCATCCTGACTGCGGGGATCAGCTCTGCATCACCAAACAAAGATCTGGCGGTTGAGTTTATCGAAAACTACCTGCTGACCGATGAAGGTCTGGGCATGGTGAACGATGACAAACCTCTGGGTGCCGTGGCACTGAAATCGTTCCAGAGCAAACTGGACAACGACTCACGCATCGCTGCGACCATGGATAACGCCATGAACGGCGAAATCATGCCGAACGTGCCTCAGATGACGGCATTCTGGTATGCCCAGGGCAACGCGATTAAAAACGTAGTTGACGGCCGTCAGGATACAGATGCGGCACTGAACGACGCTGCCCGTCACATGCTGAAGTAATCTTTTTCCGGGGAGGGCGTTCCTCCCCATCTTCCTTTTGTCATTTTTGCTAGCGAGGAGCTGAGATGCAGTCAGTTCAAGGTGCAGGGCTTTTAGATTCCCAAGAAGAAAGCTCGAAATTTAATTATCGAAAGTGGCTGAAATGGTCACTGCTCGGCACGATCGGCGCGGTTAACGGTTATGCCACGATCCTGATGTATGCGCAGGGGGAAATCCCATTTGCACTGCTTACAGTTGTTCTTACCGCACTGGCTCTTTATATCTTCGGCAGTAATAAAACGTACGCCCATCGCTATATTTTCCCGGGCATCGCCGGGATGCTGATCTTCATTATTTTCCCGCTTGTTTATACCGTTGGGTTGGCGTTTACCAACTACAGCGCATCGAACCAGCTCTCCCTGGACCGGACGCAGGCTGTTCTGCAACAGCGGACTTTCCAGTCGGGTGAAAGCTATCGCTTTGATCTATACAAAGTTGAACATGGGCATCAGATTGTCATCAAGGACGGCAGTGCCTTGCTGGCCTCGGATGTGTTTGACATAGCTGCGCCAAGTACCATGAACCTGCGTGAAGTCGCGGCAGTTCAGGGTGAAAAAGAAGCGATTAAAACCATTGTGAACAACCGTGACAGCTTGTCTCAGGTTGAACTGCTGATGCCGGACGGCCATGAAATCACCATGAGCGGCCTACGCAAGTTTGCGGCAGAAAAACCACTGTTTACCCTGCAGTCAGATGGTCTGACCCTGCTCAATAACCAGACCCAACAGCTGTATCAACCAAACATGGCCATTGGTTATTACCAGCCGGTTGATGCCGACGGGAACTTTGTCGACAAGCCGATCTCTCCTGGATTTGTCGTCGGTGTTGGTGGTGCTAACTTCGAACGCGTGCTGACGGATGACGGGATTAAAGAGCCGTTTGTCGGTATCTTCATCTGGACGGTTGTCTTTGCCTTCCTGGCCGTTGCCTTGACCCTGGCGGTTGGGATGGTGCTGGCCTGCGTGGTTCAGTGGGAACCGCTGCAAGGGAGTGGCATCTATCGTGTGCTGCTGATCCTGCCGTATGCCGTACCGTCGTTTATTTCGATTCTGATCTTCAAAGGGCTGTTTAACCAGAGCTTCGGTGAAATCAACATGATGCTTGATGCGCTGTTCGGCATCAAACCGTCCTGGTTCTCCGATCCAGTGATGGCCCGGGTCATGGTGGTGCTGGTGAATACCTGGCTGGGCTTCCCTTATATGATGATCCTGTGTATGGGTCTGCTGAAATCGATCCCGGACGATCTTTACGAAGCATCCGCCATTGATGGTGCCGGTCCGGTACAGAACTTCTTCAAGATCACCCTGCCGATGCTGATCAAGCCGATGACCCCGCTGCTGATTGCCAGCTTCGCATTTAACTTCAACAACTTTGTCATGATCATGCTGTTGACTTCCGGTGGCCCGAACATGGTGGGCACGTCTGAGCCGGCCGGTTATACCGACTTGCTGGTGAGCTACACCTACCGTATCGCCTTTGAAGGGGGCGGTGGTCAGGACTTCGGTCTGGCGGGTGCAATCGCCACGATTATCTTCCTGATGGTCAGTGTGATGGCGCTGCTGAACCTGAAATTCACCAAATCGACTCTAGAGCAGGATTAAGGAGAAACGTCATGCCAATGGTTCAATCAAAATCTTTGAAGTACCGGGTATGGGCGACCCATATCGGACTGTGCCTGTTCCTGTCGATGATCCTGTTCCCGCTGCTGATGATTATCGCTATCTCGCTGCGTGAGGGGAACTTCGCCAGCGGTGAGCTGATCCCAAGTAACCCGACGCTGGATCACTGGCGTCTGGCGCTGGGCTTCTCGGTCACCAACGATGACGGCAGCGTCACACCGCCACCGTTCCCGGTCCTGCTGTGGCTGTGGAATACCGTGAAAGTTGCCGGGGTCACGTCGATTATCATCGTTGCCCTGTCAACCACCAGTGCTTATGCCTTCGCCCGTCTGCGTTTTAAAGGTAAGAGCACCATTCTGAAAGGGATGATGATTTTCCAGATGTTCCCGGCGGTTCTGGCGCTGGTGGCGTTGTACGCACTGTTTGACCGTCTGGGCCAGTATGTACCGTTCCTGGGGCTCAATACGCACGGTGGTTTGATCTTCTCCTATCTCGGCGGGATCGCACTGCACGTCTGGACGATCAAAGGTTACTTCGAAACGATCGACGGCTCCCTGGAAGAAGCCGCAGCCCTTGATGGCGCCACGCCGTGGCAGGCATTCCGCCTGGTACTGCTGCCATTGTCAGTGCCAATCCTGGCCGTGGTGTTTATCCTGTCGTTTATCGGGGTGGTGACAGAAGTTCCGGTTGCCTCTTTGCTGCTGACGGATGTCGATAACTACACCCTGGCGGTCGGGATGCAGCAGTATCTGTATCCGCAGAACTATCTGTGGGGCGATTTCGCAGCGGCGGCCGTGTTGTCTGCGATTCCAATCACCACGGTGTTCCTGATGGCCCAGCGCTTCCTGGTGGGCGGTTTGACATCAGGCGGTGTGAAAGGCTGATTTTTGCCTCCGGCATCGCTAAAATCATTTGCAAAGGCTTACCTCAAGGGTAAGCCTTTTTATTTTGGTGATGCCTCAGCCAGGGATCATTTTCTGGTCATGTTTCAGGGTTAGCATGCGCCGGTTGTGGGGAGAAAATTTTGCCAGGGTCGCTCCTGATTCCGACCATGCTTGCTCAGGAAATAGCTGTTATCTCTGATGAAAAAGTCGCCCATCGATGAATATCGAACGGAATAACGGGCTCGCATTCAGGTCCGGTTTTGCTAAGTTATGAATAATTGAGGACTGAGTTCCAGACCGGTGTAATTGTTATTCATATTAAATAATGGCGATTGACCGATTATTTTTCTTGTGACCGTGCATTGGGTTGTTGGTATAATGCGCAGAAGGCATTTGTTCTGCCAAATAGCGAATTGATAATAATAATGCTCACTTCACTTATGGTGAGCAGCTCCCGGGTACAGTCCTGATGATGGTTTGGCCGCCGATCAGTCGGGAAGCCACTGTACTCAATTGATATTGGCGTTGCTGCATAGCTGGACTTACGTTTGCTGCAAAGGAAAGGTAAGTTGAATTGGTAACCGAAACCCGATGTTGTCATCGGGTTTTTTTATGCTTTCAGCTGGCGATCTGGTTGCGTCCGGCTTGTTTGGCCTGGTATAAGGCCTCATCGGCAGCTTTCATCACCGCGGTTGGATGGGTATCCGGGAAGCTGTCAGCCACCCCGATACTCACCGTCACCTGAACCGTGTCTTTGGTGGCTTTCTTGCCCCGCTTGGCGGCACCTTGCTGGTCTTTGTCGTCTCGGCTGTCGTATTGGCGGAGCGCCATTTCGTAGTCAGCGATGGTTTCTCGCAGGTTTTCCAGATAGGGCAGGCACTGCGCTTTTTCTTTCCCTTTGAACAGCACCGTAAATTCCTCACCACCGTAGCGGTAGACTTCTGCGCCGCCCTTGATTTTCTGCATTTTCCGGGCAACCAGTCGAAGGACGTCGTCACCGATTTTGTGGCCATAGGTGTCATTGAAGGCTTTGAAATGGTCAACATCGACCATAGCCAGGGTGTAGTTGCGACCTAAGTGTTTCAGCTCCGTTTCCAGTGCGCGTCGGCCGGGGATCCCGGTGAGCGGGTCGATGTAGGCCAGCTCGTGGCTGCAACTGATCAGATTGAGCAGCAGGAGCAGTCCGGTCACGGAAAATGCCACGGCGGAGATATATGCCTGCTGGAATGTGGCAAATGTGATCCCGGCGAACAGCAGGCAAGTGAAAATGGCCTGATCATGGCTCTGATTACGCTTCAGCACCGCAGAGCCGCAGGCGAGACTACTGCCGAGGTAGAGCAACAGCAATAAAATGGGTAAAGGTGACAGAGACTTCAGGGTAAAGAAATGATTGTCCCAGAGCTCGGGCAGGGGATGTTCGGCAAAATGGTTGACGACCAGGGCTCCCCATCCCAATTGGACGCCGAGAAAAAGCAAGTAGCCGGTGCCGAAGCGGGAGAACAGCCGCCGCTCTGGCAGAATATGGACCTGGAGCAGATTGAGCGGCAGCAAGGTGGCCAGAAGCAGGTAAATCAGCCGGGTTTGCGGATTGCTCTGCGGGGATTGCAGATAGGTCTGAATGACGTAAAACGCGATGACCATCATCAGTGCCGTCAGGGCAGTTTTGCCCTGATTGAAGGGCTGGCTGAGTAGAATCACCAACCCGAGCAGTACATACGGCAATACCAGCAACAGTTCCTGGTATTGCGCGAACACTGCCAGCACCGACTCTAATGATACAAGCATTAAAGCCGCGAGAACAAGCGGTGTGCCGAAGCGCACTCCGGCATTTCTGAACTGGGCAAATGAGATGGTCGGCATGACTACAGATTTCTGGTTGCGGGCACCGGATACAGCGCCTTTATCTTACTATCGTCAGATCCTTATGTATCTTTACAAAGATTTGAAAAGAAAAGGAAATAATTTTCTCACTTGTGCTTCGGACAAGTTTTCCACACAGTCAATATTCCGCTCGGGAATGCCTTCCGGATCCGGGTAATGCTTCAGGACTTTCTCAACGCTGGCTTCGCGGATCAGGTGAAAAATCGGAAACGGTGAACGGTTGGTGAGGTTTTCCGCGTCATCCGGATCCGTGCCATAGAAACAGTAATTCGGATGGAAACTGGCCACCTGATAGGTGCCTTCCTTGCCGAGCTGATGGAGCAGGGCATCTACGAGATCAAGAAACTGATTGTAGTCATCAAATGCGGCGAATAAACCTGGCGTCACAACCAAGGTCGTGTCCAGTGTTTCGGCTGGCGTGTCATCCAGCGTTCTGATTTCCTGATAGATATCTTCCAGCAGGTCGGCTTCCGTGTCGGCATCGCTGACGTGAATCTTAATCTGTTTGTTGCGGTTGGGCTTGGCTGCGAACGGGCACAGGTTCAGGCCGATGACCACATCTTCCAGCCACTGTTGAACTTGATGTGTAACGTCTGATTTATCGATGGTCGACATGGGTAACTCAATGTACTGCTAAACAAGAGGAATGGGGTAAGGGTAACAATATTGTGCCAGAAAGAAAGCGGAACTGGCGGGAAGGTATAAAAAAGGGCCGGTATAGACCGGCCCTTGATAAAAAATAAACAATGAATCAAGCGATTAGGCTTTCTCTTCTGCCGGCTGTTCAGCCTTCGGCGCTTCAGCCGACGATGCTTCAGTCGATGGAGCTTCAGTCGATGATGCTTCAGCCTGTTGCTCTTCAATCAGCGGCGGGAAGATTTTCACGGGTTTTGCGACCAGCTGGCGCGTCGCAGCACGAACTTCAGCCAGTTTCACTTCAAACATGTCACCCAGCTGGAATTCACGGACGTTATCAATGCTGATCACGCCCAGATCACCGTTGCATTCGATTCGCTTCTTGTTATCCATGATCAGCGGACCCGGAATGAACGCGGCAGCGCCGTTTTCAATCAGGCGCACACGCATCCCGGCACGGTTGATGTCGAATACTTCTGCGGTAAAGACAGTCTCGTCTTTGACGGCGTCTTTCAGCAGACGAACATACAGCCAGTCAGCCACGTCGCGTTCAGCCATGCGGTGGTGACGACGGTGGTTGGCAATTTCTTCTCCGACTTCATCATCCGGCACCTGACTCGGCTCAAGGCCGCTGATGACGGATTTCAGCAGGCGGTGGTTGATCATGTCGCCGTACTTACGGATTGGCGATGTCCAGGTGGCGTAAACATCCAGGCCCATGGCGTAATGCGGTGCCGGCTTGTTGCCGACTTCGCTGTATGCCTGGAACTTACGCAGACGGTTGTCCAGGTAAGTGGTGTCCAGCGTGTTCAACCAGCGACGCAGGGAGCTGAAGCCGTCCAGCGTCAGCAGTTGTTCTTTCTCGAACGGCGCTTCGGCTTCGGTCAGGAAGTCCATGGCGGCATCCAGTTTTTCCGGATTAAAGCCGTTGTGGAAGTTATAAACACCAAACCCGAACTTCTCTTGCAGGACACGACCGGCGCAGATGTTCGCTGTGATCATGGCTTCTTCGATCATGCGATTGGCTGTCCGGCGCGGGTCGGTGTGGATCGCAACCACATCGTTGTCTGCGCTCAGCTCAAAACGGTAGTCCGGGCGGTCCGGGAATACGACGGCGTTGTTGGCACGCCATTCGCTGCGGGCATTGGCAAAACCATGTAGAGCGTCGATTTGCTGACGGATCACGTCGCTTGGCATCCAGCCTTCAGCACTGCCGTGTTCCAGCAGATCAGAGACGTTGTCATAAGACAGGCGGCCCTGCGACTGGATCCAGGCCGCGAAGAATTCGATATTGTCCTGGATCACGCCATCTTTATCGACGGTCACCTGGCAGCACAATGCCGGGCGTTTTTCGCCTTCCATTAGTGAACACAGCTCGTCGCTCAGTTCACGTGGCAGCATCGGGATGTTACGGCCCGGCAGGTAGATGGTGAAACCACGTTGACGGGCTTCTTTATCCATACTGTCGCCGACAGTGATGTAAGACGTCGGATCGGCGATTGCAACGGTAAGCTCGAAGCTGCCGTCTTCTTTGGCAACCGTATAGAGTGCATCGTCCATATCTTTGGTCGATTCACCATCAATGGTAATGAATGGCAGATCGGTCAGATCGCGACGCTCCAGGCCTTCTTCCAGCATATTCCAGCAGTCTTGCGGCGCCGGCTCGGCGTTGGGCAGGTCATGGCGGGCCAGAGTAACCCACCATGGGGCAATCTTATCATTGCTGTCGGTGATCTTTTCTTTGACGTCACAGAAGAAAGTTTTGTTGTCGCCGACCAGCGGGTGACGCGTCATGTTCGCAACAACCCAATCGCCTTCCTTTAATAGCTCAGGGTTCAGGCCTTTGATGGCACGGGCTTTAATCGCATCTTTGAGCTGCGGGTGATCCGGTACAACATGCAGACGGTCGCGGATCAGTTTGATGCGGCCAATAAAGCGAGTCATAAATTGCTCGACCAGCTCTTGCGGCTCTGCAACTTCACGCTCTTTTTCAGTCCGAATCACGGCAATCACACGGTCACCGTGCATGACGTTCTTCATGTAGTTTGGTGGAATGAAAAAGCTGTCTTTGCTGTTGTCGATCTCCAGAAAACCGAAGCCGCGGTCTGTGGCTTTAATCGTGCCTTCTTTTTTTGGCAAGGTTTCCTGAATTTGCTTTTTTAGCTGTGCTAATAGTGGATTGTCTTGAAACATTATACCCGGTCTCAGATTGTGAACCGACACACTATAAGGCCTTCGTGTTTTAAAACCAAGGGCAATCCCTGACAGAGGCGGTGAATTCTCTCCCTGTCTGCCGAATGAAAGGCTATAAAAGGAGGCGGCAGGATCCGGCGATGCTTGCTAATCTCAAGGAAGTGAGCGGGATTTGATTCAATGTGAACACAATTGATTAATAAATAGGTGTTTGAAAGTTAATTTGTGACAACGCTCAATTTTTTCTGGCATTTTATCGAGTAAACGCGCACAATACGCGCCTCAAAGCCGAGGCCCATGCTTGTGGTTGCTGTTGTAGAACCGTATAGAAGCAAAAGGGGCCCGTTTTTTTTTAGATCACATATTGGGATCCCAATGCAAGAATCTGTTACAGAATTTCGCCAGTTAAACCTGGCCGACACACTACTATCCGCACTTGAGACTATGGGCTTCGTTGCGCCGACTCCTATTCAGGCGGCGTCTATTCCTCTTCTATTAACGGGTACTGATGCGCTGGGTAAAGCA
Organism: Photobacterium sp. MCCC 1A19761; assembly: GCF_037389125.1. NCBI lineage: Bacteria > Pseudomonadati > Pseudomonadota > Gammaproteobacteria > Vibrionales > Vibrionaceae > Photobacterium > Photobacterium sp. MCCC 1A19761. The sequence goes on along the minus strand of NZ_JAZGTF010000027.1, from coordinate 41,573 downwards.
CAGACAGGTACCGGTAAAACTGCGGCTTTCTCTCTGCCGCTGCTGAACAAGCTGGATCTGGACCAGCGCAAACCACAAGCGATTGTGATGGCACCGACGCGTGAGCTGGCCATTCAGGTTGCTGCTGAAATTAAAGTCCTTGGTCAAAACATCAAGGGCTTGAAAGTTCTGGAAATTTACGGTGGTGCATCGATCGTTGATCAAATGCGCGCACTGAAGTCAGGCGCACACATTGTTGTGGGTACACCGGGCCGTGTGAAAGACCTGATCTCCCGTGACCGTCTGCACCTGGACGAAGTGCATACGTTCGTTCTGGATGAAGCCGATGAAATGCTGAAAATGGGCTTCGTCGACGACGTTACCTGGATCATGGAGCAAGCGCCAGAAACTGCACAACGTGTGCTGTTCTCTGCCACTATGCCACCAATCGTGAAAGAAATTGTCGATCGTTTCCTGCGTGATCCTGCACGTATCGATGTTGCAGGCGAAAACCGTACGGTTTCTAAAGTTGAGCAGCAATTCTGGGTCGTGAAGGGCGTCGAGAAAGACGAAGCCATGATGCGCCTGCTGGAAACTGAAGATACCGATGCGTCTATCGTGTTCGTTCGTACCCGTCAGGATACCGAGCGTCTGGCGGACTGGCTGTCTGCTCGCGGCTTTAAAGCGGCGGCTCTGCACGGTGATATCCCTCAGTCTTTGCGTGAGCGCACGGTTGAGCACATCAAGCGCGGTGTGATTGATATCCTGGTTGCAACGGACGTTGTTGCCCGTGGTCTGGATGTGCCGCGTATTACGCACGTATTCAACTACGACATTCCGTTTGATGTTGAGTCATACATCCACCGTATCGGTCGTACTGGCCGTGCCGGTCGCAACGGTAAAGCGATCCTGCTGGTTCGCACCAACCAGATCCGCATGCTGCGCACCATTGAGCGTGTGACCAAGTCAAGCATGGAAGAGATCCAACTGCCGATGCGTGATGTGGTTGCTGAAGCGCGTCTGAGCCGTCTGGGTCAGGAGCTGGAAGCACAGAAAGAAGAAGCTAGCCTGGAATCTTTCGTAGAGCTGGTTGAGAAGCTGCAGGAAAGCATCGAAGTTGATGCCGCAACTCTTGCTGCGATGCTGCTGAAACGTCAGCAGGGTAACCGTCCGTTGTTCTACAAAGGCCCGGACCCAATGGTTGCAGCCATCGAGCGTGAGAAGCAGCGTCGCGATCGTCGTCGTGATGATGGTGACCGTGGTGACCGCGGTGATCGTGGTGAGCGCCGTGAGCGTCGTACGTACAACACTGCTGATTGGGATACCTATCAGCTGCAGGTTGGCCGTGAGCAAGGTGTTCAGGTGAAAGATATCGTTGGTGCGATTGCGAACGAACTGGGTCTGAACAAAGACAGCATCGGTGCAATCAAACTGGCTCCAGAGCACACGTATGTTCAACTGCCGAAGAAGATGACCAGCGAAGTTGTGTCACAGCTGAAGAAACTGCGTATTCGCCAGAAAGAAACGCAAGCTGTAGTTGTTGAAGATGATGTGCTGCGTGAGCACCGTCGTGGTAGCCGTGATGGAAACCGAGACGGTAATCGTGGCGGTTACCGTGGCAACCGTGAGGGCAACGGTGGTCGTGAAGGCGGTCGCGCACGTCGTGAAGGGGAGCGTCGCTTTGACCGTAACCGTGGTGGTGATCACCGTGGTAGCTACCGTGGTGAGCGTAACCATGGGAATAGCAACGGCAACAGTGGTGACCGTCGCCGCACTGAGCGCAGCAGCAAGCCACGTTCCGAGGCTTAAGTTTCGACAGTTCGCGTCATCGCGTAACTCTTTTAAAAACCGGTCAGCTTATTGACCGGTTTTTTTATGCCATAAATTCATATCAAATTTTTCATTTCATCTTGTCTTACAGCATGTCTTGGGAATGCCTCGCAAATGTTTAAAACTGTCAATTTCATCGATAATCATTAAGGCATAATCGCTCGCAGAATTAATTGAATATGGAACAATATATGCGTGCGAAAGATTTGGTTCTGACCCTGTTTGGGATGAAAGCTTTTCAACCTGAACAAGGCGTCTGGGAAGAGCAATATCAAAATAACCAGTGGCAACATTTGCATCAAATCGGCGAATTGGCACATTACAATGTGATTCGTGGTTATATTCGTTTCTTCAAACCCGGGGCAGATATTCTGGATATCGGATGCGGGGAAGGGGTGTTAAACCGGGAAATGAGTCGCTCCGATTACCATTATTATCAGGGGATCGATTTTTCGGACACCGCGATTCATAATGCCAATGCCAGTCTGCAAAACGAGAAAACCTTCTTTAAACAAGCGGATGCCCATGCCTACCAGCCTGATCGTCAATATGACTGTATTGTGTTTTGTGAAAGCCTGAACTGCATCAATAACCCGGATCAACTAATTTCCCGACTACGTCAGTATTTAAAACCGGACGGTATCATTATTATTTCCCTCTATCGCCAGTTGTGGGTCGACCGATTAACCTGGCGTAAAGTCCAGCAGGGGTTAACCCTTATTGACCAAACCCTGGTTCAAAATGGCAGTGGCCAGGCCTGGACCTGCAAGGTTTTTAAACCTGAGTAAAGATGATCCGGCACTTGTGATATTCATCAATAGTGCCGGAAATAGTCCATTCACTTTAATTCACTGTTTTCATTTTAATTCACGGTTTCATTTTAACCCGGTCGCTGGTGAAGATATTTCATCAAGCAGCCGGGGGAACGGGTAATGAATTAAGCCTGTTGATTGAAACCGGATAAAGACGGAAGGCCAGCGTTGTGACCAAGGGAAAAGAGATACGTTCAGAGGTTTGTGATCAGGGCGAGCACGGGGGAGCACTTCACCCGGCTCAGGAAAGTGTTTATTACGAACAGCAGCTCTATCCGCTGAGCCCAATTTACAATGTCGGCAGCTATCAGTTGATCACTCAAGCGGTGGATATTGATCGTATGCGTCGTGCCTGGACGATTTTATTCCGTGAGCTGGACGTTCTGAGAATGCAGTTGGTCGCCAGTGAACCCGGATCGCCGAGGCAGTCGGTGCTTCCCCCGACGGCTGAAGCGAGTGAGATGCTGTTTCTCGATTTCAGTGTTCAGGCAGACCCGGAACAAGCCGCGCAGCTTTGGATTGAGCAACAATTTGACCAGCCCTTTTCCCTTGAGCTCGGCCATGCGCATCAGGTGAGCTTGCTTCAACTGGCGGATGAAATCTTCTGGTTGGTCTTTCGTTTTCACCATCTGTTTATGGATGGGTTAGGGGTTTACCGCTTATATGAACGATGGCACCAGGTCTATACGTCACTGGGGTATCAGGCGGATTGTTCCTGGCTGAAGGGACACCCTCAATTTCTGCCGCAGGCGCAACAAGCCCGTGATTATTTGTCTTCACGTCGTTACCAGAGCGACCAGACTTATTGGCAACAGTTTATGGCTGACCAGACGCCGACCCGGCTGCCGCGCTACTATGACCAGGGTGGCAGCGATGAGTACAGCGTTTCGCTTTCTGGGCCACTTTGTTCGCAGTTGGAAGACTATTGCGCCAAGCACCGGGTGAGTATTCTGGCAGTGATAACGGCTGTCAGTAGCCGTTATTTTGCTGCGGTCCTGGATCAGTCGCAACTGATGTTGGCGACCGCGGTTCACGGTCGCAGCGGGAAGCAGGCACAACAAGTGATTGGCATGTTGTCGAATGTCATTCCGGTCGGTGTGACGGTGTCACCAGATATGCCGTTTGCTGAGTTTGTCGCGGCGATTAGCCAGCAGTTGGGTCAGAGCTTCCGCCATAGCCGTTTTCCGGTCAGTCACTTTGCCCGTTTGACGGAGACGCCGCGGGGACAGCTCTCAGATATTCATGTCCTCTATGAAAAATTCTCTGAACTTGCGCCGGCAGACTATCCGTACGGCGCAGGTCCTGCGTATGAAATTGTCCCGCGCAGCAGCCGGTTTGACCCGCAACCGTTGCAGATCCGTCTGCTCGACTATGAAACCAACGCAGCGTTCACCCTGCGCCTGAGCTATGCCCGGGCGTATTTCTCCCGCTCGGAGATCCAGGCACTCGCGGCACGTTTGACGTCCATTTTGACACTGGTGCTTGTCGATGATGCACGGCAGTGTGCATACAGGGGGGAGAATCAGGTGCCACTGACCCTGGCTGAGCTCCCGGTGACGATCCAGGCGGATCTGGATGCTGAGTGGGGACAGACAAGTGAAACCGTGTTCCCTCAGTCTCAAACACTGGCCGCGAAGTTTGAACATCAGGCCCGATATTTTGCGGCTCATCCGGCCGTGCATTTTCAGAATGCGAGCCTGACTTACGGAGAGCTCAATCAGCGGGCCAACCAGCTGGCCAGAGCGATCCAGGTCCGCTACCAGGCACGGTTTGGTCAGCCACGACCGCCGGATACCCTGATCGGCTTGTATCACCGCCGGGGGATCGACATGGTGGTCAGTATCCTTGCAGTCCTGAAAGCCGGTGGTGCCTATGTCCCGATCGATCCGCAGGCGCCGCCTGAACGTTGCCGTTTTATTATTGAAGATACGCAGGCCCCATTGATAGTGACGGAGCTGGCGCTGACGGAACAATTGACACAATTGGTTTCAGCACTGGCAACGCCGCCGGAAACGATCATGGCGGATGATCGAACTGCGTTGAATGCGCAATGCGACATCAATTTGCCGCAGTCGGGGCTGGCAGTCGATCTCGCTTATGTCATATACACCTCAGGAACTACCGGAACGCCGAAAGGGGTGCTGCAAACCCATCAGAATGTACTGCGGTTGTTTGATGCTTCACAGACAGCCTTTGCCTTTGATGCCGATGATGTTTGGGTCATGTATCACGCGTACAGTTTTGACTTCAGCGTGTGGGAGCTGTGGGGCGCACTATTGCATGGCGGGGCACTGGTGATCCCGTCCGCAGATGAAGTTCGCGATATGGCGCTGTTTTCTACCTTGTGTCGCCGCCACCGGGTCAGCGTGCTGAATCAGACACCGGCGGCATTTTACTCCCTGGCAGCAGAGCTGCTGGAGAAAGATCAGTGCTGGCCACAATTGCGTTACGTGATTTTCGGTGGCGACAAACTCAATCTGGCTCAGCTCGGCCCTTGGTGGGCGCGGCATGGAGATCAGCAACCGCAATTGATCAATATGTACGGGATCACCGAAACCACGGTGCATGTCACCTTTAAGCGTCTGCATCAGAGTATGGCCAACAGCGGCTCCTATATTGGCCGACCGTTGGCGGATATGCGCGGTTACGTGTTGGATCGTCATCTACAGCCGGTGCCGACCGGGACTGCCGGAGAGCTGTTTGTCGGCGGTGCGGGACTGGCCCGGGGCTATCTCAACCGACCGGAGCTGACCGCAGAGCGCTTTGTGCCGCATCCCTGTCCGTCAGCGATGGAACAAGCGCAGGGATGGGATCGACTCTATCGCAGCGGTGATCTGGTGCGGCGGTTGCCTGATGGTGAGCTGGAGTATCTGGGCCGCAACGATTTTCAGGTGAAGATCCGGGGTTATCGGATTGAGTTGGGGGAGATCGAAGCGGCATTGCTGGCACATGGGTCGATCAAGCAAGCGGTCGTGATTGATCGCGAACGTCAGGGACACAAATTTCTCGCCGCTTATCTGATTGCCGAGTCCGGGAAAACGATCCCGCTTGATCATCTTCAGGCCGAGCTCGCAGATCGTCTGCCGGAGTATATGGTCCCGGCAAGCTATACCGAGTTGGACAGCCTGCCGCTGACCCATCACGGGAAGCTGGACCGCGCCCGTCTGCCGGAGCCGGTGTTGACGGAAACCCAGGGCTACGTCGGGCCACGCTCGGCTTTGGAGGCCGTGTTGTGTGATGCCTGGCAGCAGGCTCTGGGACTGGCTCAGGTTGGGATCCAGGATAACTTTTTCCGCATTGGCGGGGACTCGATTGTCGCCATTGAACTGGTCTCCAGAATGCGGCGGGCCGGGGTCAGCGCGCAGGTGAAAGATATTTTTGCGGCACCGACAGTGGCTCAGCTGGCCCATCGACTGGATAACCGCCACGATCAGGAGATTGATGCCGAGCAGGGATTACTGACCGGAGAATTCGGTCTGTTGCCGATTCAGCAGCAGTTTTTCGCGATGAAGCTGGCGGTCCCGGCACATTGGAATCAGGCATTCATGGTGGAAATTCCACCGGCGATCACGCAGCGTCAGCTCGATGCAGCTTTGTCAGTTCTGGTTGCCCAGCATGACATGCTGCGTTGTCGCTTCCGGATCGCGCCGGACGGTTCCGTGAGCCAGTATTACGTCCCCTCAGATGCGATTTCGGTTACGCTTGAAACGCTGGAAGTAGGGGGGATGGATGAGGCGGAGCTGGAAGCCCGGCTCAGCCAGTGGCAAAGCGGTTTTGATCTTGAGGCGGGACCGTTATGGCGTGTGGTGCGTCTGAACGATGCGGCACGCACGCGGCTGTGGTTCGCGTTTCATCACCTGATTATCGATGTCGTGTCCTGGCGGATCCTGGCCGACGATCTGCGCTTCGTGCTCAACGGCGGTCAGCTTGGCCGGAAAACCAGCAGTTATCGTCAGTGGCAGCAGGCGGTTGGCCAGTATGCGTCGCGTCATGTACAGGAAATTGATTATTGGCGAGCGGTCATGGCCGATCATATCGTGGGCGTGGGACCAGGCTACGACATCTTGACTAAGACGCAGCCTTCCCGGGAGCGGCAAACCGGGCAACTCTTGTTGTCAGAAGCGCAGACGGACTTGTTAATTAGGGAAGCCAATCAAGGTTTTGATACTGAAATCAATGATCTCTTGCTCAGTGCCTTGGGGGTTGCGCTGAGCCGGGTGTTTCACGAACCGGTCCATCATGTGACACTGGAATCCCATGGCCGGGAGCTGGATATTGCGTCGTTGGATGTCAGTAAAACGGTGGGTTGGTTCACCAGCCTGTATCCGGTCCGTCTGGAGGCGGATGCCAATCTGGCAACGACCATTCGTCGGACGAAGCAGATCTTGCAAGCGGTCCCGAACAAGGGGATCGGTTTCGGGGCCTTGGCGGGACTGCTGGGCGATATGTCCTTGCCGAAGGTTTGCTTCAATTATTTTGGCCAGCTGAATCCCTCTGTTGAGGAAGGCGGCACATCGCTGTGGTCGATTCTTACCGAGCGGTGTGGCCGGACCCGCGCGGCAGAAAATCAGGTCGCAACAGGGCTGGAGCTGAATGGCGCTGTACGGCATGGCCGACTCATGTTTCAGATTGATTCAGACCTGACTCCCGCGCGGCATCAGGCATTTGTTCGTCAGTTTGAAGATGCCCTGCTGGCGGTGATTGACAGGGCCTGTTTTGAATTTCGTCACGGTGACCATCACCCTCAGGCTCCCGTTGCTTATCACCCGCCGGGGAACCGATTCTGGTATTTCCAGCGTACCCGCGAGCTGGAGCGCTGGGGCCCATGCGTTATGTTTGAGTTCCAGGATCTGCAGAACCACGCACTTACCGTACAGCAAGCCATGGACGCCGTTGTTGGGTTGCACGAAGGGCTGCGGATCAACCTGGCACAGCATTTTGGCCAAGCACAGCAATCCGGCCTAGTACAGCAATCCGGTTTAGTACCGCAATCCGGCGACTGGCTTGAGCAGATCTGCCCGGTGGATGCATTTCATTGCGTGTCGGTTGTGGATTGCTCTGCCATGTCTGATGCAGATGTTGAGCAGCAATTGGCGCAGTTCAGGCAGAGTATTGCCTTTGATCAGGCGCTGATCCGGTGCTTCTACTGTGACTTTGGGGCGTCGCAACCGGACCGACTGTATATCGCGATCCACCACCTGGTGATGGATCGTTACTCCCTGGGGATTTTCTTCCGGGATTTCCTGACGGCGCTGACCCAGTCGCAACAGGGGCAAGTGCCACATCTGACACGGACCGGGGTGAGTTTCCGAGAATGGCAGCAAGAGTGTCAGTCTTGGTTACAGAGCGGCGAAGCCCGGATCAATGCCCGCTTCTGGACACAACAATTGCAGCAGCCGGTGTCTCCGCTGCCGACGGACCAGCCTTTTGATCATCTGTGCAACAGCATCGGCTCCCGGCGCGAACTCTCGCTGCGCATGGGGACCGAATTGAGCCAGTCCCTGAAAAGCGTGGCAAATGATACCGGTGTTTCTGCCTACGATTTGGTGATGACAGCGCTGGCGCAGACTTTGTCGGCATGGTGTGACGGCGGCGCAGTGTGCTTTGAAGAAGTGCTGGTCGGTCGCGAGCAGAGTGCGCTGGATTTGTCCGGTACGGTGGGCTGGTTGAATGATTACGTACCGGTGATTGTCAGCCCGGCAGACGGTAAGCGGGGACTGGCCTTGGTCCAGGCCGTTCGCGATGATATTCAGGCGTGCAAGCAACACAGCCGGGGCTTCAGTGATCTCAAGTTCCGGCCGGAGCCGGTCGCAGCATCTGAAGATTTCTCGGCATTGCCGGCACCGGAAATTGATATCAACTTTATTCCCGAGTCGATGTCGTTGGGTGAGGAACATCTCAGCCATCCGTTGCTGCGACTGACGCGCTATGAAGCAATGGTCGGCGAGTCGCGTGAGGCCATTCATAAACTCTCGTGTACCGTGAGCTATGAACAGGGTGAAATGACCATGACCTGGGAATATGGCGATCGGATCTATCAGCGCCAAACCATTGAGAATTTGGCCGAGCGCTGTCGTGAAGCGCTCGCGGCCCTTGTGTTCGACATCCGCGCTGTTGATCCGGCGGCTGCTATGATGAACCCGGCTGTCGAATAAAATCGCCAATCGCCTGATATGTTTGCAGGCAGGCTTCCGGCACCAGTGTTTCCAGATTTAGGTAGGCGTGGACCATGGTCTCCAGATGCAAGTGTCGGCTGGGTGTGCCGGCACGCTGTAACCGGAAATGGTAGTGCAGGCCGTCGTCCTTAATGGGACAAAAACCGGCGGTGATGATCAACGTTTCCGGATGGTTGAGGGGGATATCGCCATATAGCGGGGAGACTGACTCCCGGCATTCCCGGTGCTGGAGATACTGCCGGAAGTACCATTCAATTTTGTTTGTCTCCAGCACATAGCCTGCGTGGTTCTCTCGCAGTGAATCGGCTGTCAGGGTGTAGTCCAGGCTCGGATAAATCAGGACCAGCTTGTCGACGCTGGGGGGCTGATCTGCCGAGGACGACCCCTGATCCTGCCGCGACGTTTGCGAGTTGAGTGACTGCACCACGGTTGCCGCCAGTGCGCCACCGGCTGAATCACCGGCCAGCGTCAGGCTGCGGCGATAGCAGATCTGATACTGATCCAGGGTGGGGAACAGCTGACGAAGACTGAGGAAGGCATCGTCAACCCCGGCCGGATAAGGGTGCTCGGGGGCAAGGCGGTAATCAATACTTACGACAATTGCCTGGCTGTGATGGGCCAGTTTTCGGCAGATTGGATCGTACACCGCGATGTCCCCGCACATATGCCCGCCGCCGTGATAAAACAGCACGACGGGCAATTCGGCTTCCGGGGCCGGGTGATAGATCCGGCACGGAATAGGGCTCTGATGGATGGTGCCGTCAATGACCCTGGCGATGTCGGGGGCGTGGGTAACAAACTGTGCGGTGATCCCTGCCAGTCCCTGGCGGGCGAGCGCCGGGGTCGGGGAAATACCGGCTTGCTCGGATTGGCGCAACAGGGTATTGAACTGTTCAAGCCAAGTTCGAAGTGCTGGCGGAAGCGTGGCCATCGTAAATTCCTTTTTTTCGAATCGATTCAATCTCCGGAACCCGCTTGATGAGATAGTCTTTGAAGTTGGCGCAGCGGGCCGGCATATATTTGCGCGGTTTAAAGTATAAGTTGAGTTCGAACTCACTACTGACGTAATTTTTCAACACCGGCACCAGGTGACCCCGTGCGATGTCTTTACTGATCAGACTGACCGGCAGGTAGGCGACCCCACCGCTGGCCAGGGCGATGTTTTTCAGGATCTCGCTGTCATCGGCTTCTACGGTCTGCGAAATTTCTACCGAAGTACACTCACCCTCCAGTTCAAAAATCCAGCGGTTACCTCCGACCAGGGTACTGGCGTACAAACAGAGGTGTTGTTTGAGGTCGTCCGGGATTTTCGGCTCCCCAAACTGTTCGATATAAGCCGGAGAGCAACAGGCCATCAATGGCTCGCGCAGCAGGGATCGCTTCACCAGCAGGCTGTCTTTGTCCTGAAACCCGCGATAGGTGGCATTGGCCCGAATGGCAAAATCCACCTCATGGACATGGTCGACCTCAAAGGCGGTCTCCAGCACCACAAAGTTAATCGAAGGGTGCTCGGTCAGGTATTCACCGATGATGGGGCTGAGGTAATGCTTGGCGAACAAGGGCGTGCTGGCCACGCGGATAGTACCGCGATCTTCACTGCTCATGTTCTGAACTTCATTGAAGATGTCATCAATTTCGCTATGGATCTGGGTAAATCGATCATAGAGCCGTTGGCCGGCCTGGGTCGGACTGATTTTTCGGGTCGTCCGCTTGAGCAGGCTGACACCCATGCTCTCTTCCAGTTCATTGAGCCAACGGCTGGCCGCCGATGCCGAGATCCCGTTCTGCTTGGCAGCTTCACTGATCGAGCCTGATCGTACGACATGGATAAAAAAGACAACCTTGTCCAGCATGTTCAATCCTGGTGAATATTTAGTCACCTCCCAGTTATAGCAAACGAGCGTTTGAGAAACCAATGAAATCACTGTGACATCAGAATCTTGCTCATCCTTCGTCCCTAATACGAAAAGGTGATTTGCAACAATGTTGGTAATAATTTTGCATCTTTCATCTAAGATAGGGGGAAATAACTGAGTTAGTGACGAAGAGTGTTTCCCACGCTGTTCACTTTCTGAAGTCATACCTGGTGCAGGTATTAAGGATGAGGGGAAATGATGCTGAAAGATAAAATTTGTGTTGTAACGGGTGGCGCACAGGGGATAGGGCGTTGCATTGTCGAAACATTTGCAAACCAGGATGCAACTATGGTGTTTGCCTGTGACATGAACGCGGCGGTGATGGCGGAACTGGAGTCGCAATTTGTGAATGTCCGGGCCATTGAGCTGAATGTCTGTGACCGTACGAGCATTGCCAACTTTGTTGAGCAGGTTAAAGCTGAATTCGGCCGCATTGATGTGCTGGTGAACAATGCGGGGATCACCCGGGATAACCTAATCGAAAAAATGACCGAAGAAGAGTGGGATTTGGTGGCGGATGTGAACCTCAAAGGGGTGTTTAACATGACGCAGGCTGTCGCGCCGCTGATGATGGAGAACGGCGAAGGCTCCATTATTACGATGTCTTCCATCGTCGGTACTGACGGCAATATCGGCCAGAGTAATTACGCCGCGACGAAAGGCGGCGTGATTGCGATGACCAAAGGCTGGTCAAAAGAGTTCGCCCGCAAAGGGGCGGCCGTGCGGGCAAACTGTATCGCACCCGGGTTTATTGAAACACCGATGACCGCGGATTTGCCGGAGAAAGTGCTCGATTATATGAAAGGAAAAACGGCGTTGAAGCGGATGGGGAAACCCCAGGACATCGCGGAGGGCGCACTGTTCCTTGCCAGTGATCGTTCGGCCTTCATTACCGGTCAGACCCTCAAAATTGATGGCGGGCTGGTGATTTAAAGGCAGGAAGACTGCTTTTATCGCGACATCTCCAAGGACAAAAGCCACCGACATTTTCCGGTGGCTTTTGTGATTGGAACGCTTGGCTGCGCAAGGTTTTTTGGGTTGCGAAAGAACTTTATGGCTGTGGCCGGTTTCGTCGCCGGTGCGGTGCCAATGCTTCGCCGATTCGATAGAATTAGCTGGATTTCAATTTACTTGAGTGGTTGGCAGGTCAGCGTCTTGTCCATCCAGGTTACTTTGGCTTCTCCCTGATGCTCCCAATATTCGACATTACGGCCGGTGAATTTGCTGCCACTGGCGGCAGGGGCAATCAGAGCAATGACCTGTTCGTCTCCCCAGGTTAAGACAGCGCTGTGTGGATCTGTTTGCCCGTAGAAGACGGCGGTGAAAGGTTGGTCTGTTTCATTGCATTTGAACGCAACCGGTGTGGGTGCTTCCAGCAGACCGCCGGTAATTTGCAGTTCGACAATCCGGGACTTGTACTCGGATTCAACACAGGCTTTTTTGTCATCGGCTTTCCAGCAATCATTGCGCCCTTTGATCCAGCCCCGCTGCATCGCTTTGGCGGTGGCTTGTTCAGCTTGCGGATAATTGGCCATCGCGGCTGGGAACACCTCGGCCATTTGGCGATCCAGGGCGGCCAGTGCATCATCCTGGCAGATCATCTCTTCGATAGAGCCTGACGCCTGGTTGCAATCAAAGCTGGGGGGTGCGGCCAGCACGGACAAAGGCAGTGCAGCCATCAGCACTCCGGTGAACCATCGGGCAGGGAGGGAAAACGCGTTGTTCATTGTCACCTCGTAAATCGGCATTGGATGAATGGCAATAAGTATGGTCGCAGGGGTGGCAGAATGAAAGTGAACCCCGCGCAAGCTGAGCCGCTGCGGGAGGGCGACGGCTTAGGCTGGGTTATGGGCTGTAGGTTATGGGGAAATCGCTTTCACACTGTCACGCACCACTAGGGTCGGCTCCAGTTGAATCACCTGGTTGCTCGTCCGCTTGTTCTGGATTTTATCCAGCAGGGTATCGACGGCTTGCTGGCCCAAACGGTGCTTGGGCTGATGGATGGTGGTCAGGGACGGCGTGATGTATTTTGCCAGTTTGATATCGTCATAGCCGACGATCGACAGATCGTCCGGAACCCGGATCCCTTTTTTGTAGGCGGTGTTGATCACGCCCATCGCCATCATGTCGTTACAGACAAACAGCGCTGTCGGCAGCGGCCCACGCTGATACAAGGTGTTGAATGCGGCTTCGCCACCCTCGCATTCGAAACTGCCGGCAATGATCCAGCCCGGATTGATCGGCAACCCGGCTTCTTCCATCGCCTGGGTAAAGCCCGACAGGCGTTGCTGGGCGGTGAGCTTATCCAATGGCCCGGTCAGGCAACCAATTTGGGTATGGCCCTGCTCAATTAGATGTCGGGTCGCCAGGTAGCCGCCCTGATGCGAGTTATCCTGGATTTTATCGCTTGGAAAGTCAGTTGGGCCCCAATCCATAACCACCGTCGGCACCGGTTGGTGGCGACCGAACAGATCAAATGATTTCTCCTCAACTTCGCTGCACATCAGCAGCAGGCCGTCGACTCGCTTTTGTAGCAGGATATCGAGGTTGGCATGCATTCGTTCGATATCCCCTTCGGTATTGCAGAGGATCAGGTTATAACCGTGCTGATAGCAGCGGCGCTCGACGCCCTTGACGACCTCGCCGTAAAAGGGGTTGGTTGAGGTAGTGACCAGCATCCCGAAGGTGCGGGTATGATTGACTTTCAGACTGCGTGCCAGCGCGGAAGGGGCGTAGTTGAGTTCCTCAACTGCTGCCATCACCCGGGCAGAGATGTCTTCACTGACAAAGCGAGTTTTATTCAGTACGTGGCTGACGGTTGAGGTCGAGACACCGGCCTGTTTTGCCACATCTTTGATTGTCGCCATAATTACTCCCTGAACACTCTCTTGAATCGAGAGCTGCCTGCCTCCGGCCATAGCTCGGCATCGGGGCAGGCGGTTCAATTAATGTCCCATCAGAAAACGTTCGACTTCACGTCGGTGTGGAATCGAGGTTTGCGCACCCACGCGGGTGACCGAAATGGCAGCGGCGGCGTGGGCAAAGCGAATGGCTTTCTCTAGTGGCATGTTTTCCTGCATCGCTGTGAGCAGGGCACCGTTAAAGGTATCCCCGGCAGCTGTGGTATCGCAGGCTTCGACGCGGAACCCCGGAACCTGATAACCCTGGCCTTGCTCGCTGACCCAGACCCCCTGGCTGCCGAGGGTGATCATCACTTGCGAGATCCCTTTGGCGTGCAGCGCATCTGCTGCTTGTTGGGCGGAGGCAATATCGGTGACTTTAATGCCGGTCAGCAGCTCAGCTTCGGTTTCGTTAGGGGTGATCAGATCCACCAGTTGCAACAGTTCATCCGACAGCGCACGGGCCGGCGCCGGGTTCAGGACCACGCGTGTCCCGGATTGCTTCGCAATGCGGGCCGCAGACTCGATGGTCTCGATCGGTGTTTCCAGCTGCATCAGCAGGGTATCGGCGTGTTCAATCAGGTGCCGGTGCGGGGTAAGGCGCTCAGGGGTCAAGCGTGCATTGGCTTCTGCCGAAATACAGATGCTGTTCTCACCCGTTGCTGTAACCTGGATCATCGCAATACCGGTCGGCGTACCGGCTTCGATCATCACAGCCTCGGTATTCATGCCTTCTCGGGCAAAGGTTTCACGCATGTCGCGGCCGAAGCTGTCATCACCGACACAGGCGATGAAGGCAATATCCGCCCCCAGACGCGCCGCAGCCACGGCCTGGTTCGCGCCTTTTCCTCCCGGGATCACCTGATAGGTGTGACCATGTAATGTTTCGCCTGGTCGTGGGAATGAAGCAACTTGCAGGACGTGGTCGGCATTCACACTACCGAGGACAACTAATTTATTCATAGTGAAACCTTTATAATTTTATACTTGCCGTTTCAATCGGGCCAAATTGTATGGGTTAGCCGGGTGAGTGGGGCTAAACGATGCAAACTGACAGGAATCGGGCAGGTCTCCCGGCGGTAACCGGGAGACCTGCCTGTGGATTTTACTGAGTGATCACTTTCAGTGGTACCGGAATGTTGGCCTCAACTTGCTCACCTTTCAATACCTTATCGGCAGTTTCGACGCCCAGCGCACCAATCAGGTCTGGTTGCTGCGCAATGGTGGCGCCCAGTTTGCCGCGTTTCACCGCCGCAATACCGTCATCGGTGCCGTCGAAGCCGACAATCAGGACGTCTTTACCCGATGCCTGTACCGCGCGCAGGGCACCCAGCGCCATTTCGTCGTTCTGGGCGAAAACGGCCTGGACATCCGGGTTGGCTGCCAGCATGTTTTCCATCACGTTCAGGCCCTTGGTGCGGTCGAAATCCGCCGGCTGGCTGGCCAGCAGTTTCAGTTCGTTGGCTTTCACGGCATTCATGAAGCCCTGGCCGCGCTCACGAGCGGCAGAGGTACCGGCAATGCCTTCCAGTTGGATCACGCGGGCTTTCTCACCGACTTTTTCCATGATGAACTGGCCGGCCATTTCACCCCCGGCAATGTTGTCCGAAGCGATGTGGCTGATGACTTTGCCCCGGCTGGCGCCGCGGTCCAGCGTCAGTACCGGGATCCCTGAGCGGTTGGCCATGCGGATGGCATTCGAAACAGCATCCGAATCCGTCGGATTGATCAAGATGGCTTTGACGCCGCGAACGGTCAGATCTTCAATATTCGACAGCTCTTTGCTCGGGTCATTTTGCGAGTCCAGCACAATCAGGTTGTAACCCAGCGCCTGCGCTTTGGCTTCCGCGCCTTCTTTCATGGCGACGAAGAACGGGTTATTCAGGGTCGAGACGACCATCGCCAGGGTGTCCTGGGCTGCCGCAGTCGAGCTGACAGAGGCAGACAGCATGGCAGCAGAGATCAGGGTTGCTAACTTTTTCATTGTGATTTCCTTCTACAGATGTCGGGTAATTGCGGGTCGGGGGAAGCCCGCGTCAGAGGTTTACTTGTTTTTGTTATCGACCATGACCGCCAGCAGAATCACGCTTGCTTTGGCAATCATTTGGTAATAGGAAGAGACGTCCAACAGGTTCAGGGCATTATTCAGGAAGCCGATGATCAGGGCGCCAATCAGGGTGCCCATAATCCGGCCTTTACCGCCGGCCAGGCTGGTGCCACCAAGGACAACCGCGGCAATTGCATCGAGCTCGTAGCCCATTCCAGCGGTCGGTTGCGCCGAGGAAAGGCGAGAGGTCACGATAATTCCGGCTAGCGCAGCCAGCAGGCCACAGATGGCGTACACACCAATCTTGACGCGATCCACGTTGATGCCGGACAGACGCGTGGCCGACTCGTTACCGCCCAGAGCATAGATGTAACGGCCAAAGCGAGTGTGGTTCAGCAGATACCAGATGGCGGCAAAGACAATCACCATCAGCCAGATAGGCACCGGAACGCCCAGCGCGTAGCCGGTTCCGAACCAGGCAAAGCTGTCAGCCACATCGGTAAAACCGGTTGAAACCGGGCGACCCTCGGTGAACACCATGGTGACACCGCGCAGCAGGGTCATGGTGACCAGCGTGGCAATAAAGGCCTGCACTTTACCTTTGGCAATGATGACACCGCTGATGGCGCCGAGTGCCGCACCGGCCAACAGGGCGGTTGGTACCGCAACCATCACCGGCACTTCCATGCCAATCAGTGTCGCGGCCAATGCCCCGCACAGGGCCAGAACTGAGCCGACACTGAGGTCAATCCCGGCGGTCAGGATCACCAGAGTCATGCCGACGGCAATAATGGCATTGACCGAGGTCTGGCGCAGAATGTTAAGAATATTGTCAACCGTAAAGAAATTCGGGTTCAGGAATGACACCACGACAATCAGAAACAGCAGCGCAATCAGTGATTTTTGTTCAATGAGCCAGGCTTTGCTGAATCGTTTTTTATTCTCGTTGGTCGGGGATTTGGTCATCGCGTTGGTGCTCATGCTGCTACCTCATTGGTCTGTTTGCCCACCGCACAGGCAAGTAGTTTTTCTTGATCGGCCTCTGCAGCCTTGAATTCGCCGCTGATCCGGCCTTCGTGCATCACCAGGATCCGGTCACTCATGCCGAGAACTTCCGGCATTTCTGAAGACACCAGAATGATGCTCATTCCTTCGGCTTTAAATTGGTTGATCAGCTGATAAATCTCTTTTTTCGCGCCGACGTCCACGCCGCGGGTCGGCTCGTCGAGGATCAGCACTTTGGGCTTGGTCATCAATCCCTTGGCGATGGCCACTTTCTGCTGATTCCCGCCCGACAGGTTGCCGATGATTTGATCCCGGCTCGGCGTTTTAATGTTGAACAGGCGAATAAAGTCGTCGACGGCTGTCACTTCTTCAGTGTGATTCAGCTGGATCCCGGTCGACAATTGGTCGAGGGCGCAAATCGACATGTTTTCTTTAACCGATAAGCCCAGTACCAGACCGTCGCCTTTGCGATCTTCCGAGATGTAGGCAATCCCGCTGGCCAGGCCTTCTTGCGGCGTGGTTGGGTTGATGGGCTTGCCATTCAATAGCACATCGCCGGATTGCCGTGGCAGGGCACCGTAAATGACTTTCATCAGTTCGGTACGGCCCGCACCCATCAGGCCGGAAATGCCGAGAATTTCACCGCGATCCAGCGTGAAGCTGACATTGTTCAGCCCTTCGCCGTGGAGGTTTTTCACCTCGAGGCAGGTGGTACCGTGCTGAACCGCAATGCGTGGGTACTGATCATCGAGTCGGCGGCCCACCATCATCTCGATCAGGGTGTCTTCATCTGTTTCTGCAACCGCACGTTCTCCGATGAACTTGCCGTCGCGCAGCACTGTAATGTCGTCGCAGATTTCGAAAATCTCTTTCAGACGGTGGGAGATATAGACGATGCCACAGCCTTGATCACGTAACTCGTTGATCACCTTGAACAGGGATTCCGTTTCGGTATCAGTCAGGGCGTCGGTCGGCTCATCCATAATGATGACCTGGGATTCAAAGGAGAGTGCCTTGGCAATCTCAACCATTTGCTGTTCGCCCAGGCTCAGGTCGCCCAATGCCGTTCGGGCGCTGTGCTTCACATTCAGGCGCTTGAGCAGGGCGTCGGCATCGCGATACATCCTGCCCCACTGAATCCCGCCGAAGGCATTGGTCGGCTCGCGGCCGAGAAAGATATTTTCGGCAATGGTCAGCTCCGGGATCAGGTTCAGCTCCTGGTGGATAATGCTGATCCCGGCCTCCTGAGAGTGGCGCGGACCGTTAAAGCGGACCGGCTGGCCCTGGTAGTGAATCTCACCGGCGTCCATGGCGTAGATACCGGTCAGCGTTTTCATCAGGGTCGACTTACCGGCCCCGTTTTCGCCCATCAGGGCCATGACTTTCCCCGGATAGACATTGAGGCAGGCGTGGTCGAGTGCTTTGACGCCCGGGAATGCTTTTTCAATGCCTTGAAGCGCGAGAATTGGCTGTTTCATGTCATTTCCTTGCAGCTAAGCGAAAATTCGGGTTAGAACACCACGCCGGACTGAAAGATCACGTTGGCGTACGGGGTGCATTCACCGGTGCGGATCACCGCTTTACTGCGGCGGGTCTGTGCCTTGAATGCTTCGTGGGGGATGTAGGTGACGGCGATGTTTGTATCAGTTTTCCGCGCTTCTTCGTCGATCAGCGTCAGCAGCGCCTGGTGGTGTGCCGGGCTGACTTCGGCAAATTCCTCGGCCATGACGACGCCTTCAATTTGCATTTCGCTCAGAACCGCCTGGATGGTGTTCATGAAACTTGGAACACCCGGGATCAGTGCCAAATCAATGCGCTGGGTTTCTCCGGGAATTGGCAGCCCGGCGTCGCAGATGGTCACTTCATCCGTGTGGCCGAGTGTTGCAATCAGATGGGACAAATCGGCATTAATCAGAGCGCTTTTTTTCATCGTGGCACCTTCATCAGTCGTGTCATGCAAATCCGTGGAATTGGTCTCGCGTGACGACAGTTGTTGTTTTTATGAGCATCGAAACGTTTACGCAAACGTTTCGATGGCTGAAATATAGATCGAAACGTTTCGATGATCATCGTTATCTCATACAAAATGTGACGTGAATCAGAACTCAAACGGAAATCTTGCACAAAAGGAGGGAGGGATCACATACCAGAGCCGTATGGCCGAAAGATGACGATCGTCAGAGAAGTGTCATTTAATGTAAATTCTGGCGGAGAGGTTTGGTTGGAAGCAAAAAAAACCTTATCATCATGCCTTTGGCTTTATTTGTCTGAAGAATGATTCCCGGCTATGGTATTTCCTGACCTGAACATGCTCCCCGTACTGTGGGCCACTGCGCCTGCACTGGTGGTGTGCCTGATGATTGGACTGAAACAACGAAAAGCCTGGATGGCAAGGCTCTCCCTGATCGGGCTGACCTTCGCACTGATCTTGCTGGTGGGGGCTGTGTATCTGGACTACCAGTCGTTTGAAGATTGCCTGTTACCCAAGCCAGAATACGATATTTTTCTCGATGATTGCATTTCACTGCATTAGCACAGGGTCGCAATAATCACCTGAGTTGAGGCAAAGTACGCCGTCACCGGCTGGCCCGGAGCGAGGGGCGGAGCGTTTTTCCGCTGATAGTCAATCAACGCACAAATCTCATCATATTCATCCAGTTTGACAAGCACCTCTGCTGAATTCTGATCTTCCCGAATACTGGCAACTTCGCCTTGCACCCTATTATCCCAGGCCGGATCTTCCGGGGGAGTACCGTTGAGCGCTTGAGGGCGGATGTGAACGGCTGGTCCTTTAACGAGCGCGATGACATCTTTCCCGGTGGTCAATTCCAGCCGACGGGTGCTGCCTTGCGTAATGGTCGCACAAATGTGCTGGCCGCCTTTCAAAGCCAGCCAGACTTTATCATGCAGGCTGTGGCGCTCAATATGGCTGATGGTGCCAAAGAGCTGGTTTCGGGCGCTGGTTTGAAGCGAAAACTTGGTCATCACCCCCAGCAGGCTGTGGAGCGGCGCATCCGGATCGTTTAAGGCTTTCAGGCCCATGTTTTGGATGGTATCGAGCAGGTCATACATTTGCACTAACCGGTGTCCAAAGTCGGTTACCTCAGCACCACCGCCCCCTTTACCGCCTTTTTCGCTGGCTATCACCGGCGTTGCGGACCTTGTATTCATATCTTTGATGGCGTCATAAGCGGCTTTGTAGCTGATGCCGGCAAGCTTGGCGCCCTGGCTGATTGAACCGGTTTGCTGAATGGCTTTTAGCAGGGCGATTCGGCGCGGATTGGCAAAAATTTTGCCGTTTTCAGAAAGCGTCAGCAGAGCATCAAAATCCATGAGGTACCAGCGTGTGTTTGATCAGGTCGTTGAGTGATTATAACAGCGAACTGTTTGATTTGAATGTAGAAATGTTTGTACGGATGACGCGTTATATTGCTTTGAATGTTATGCGATTGGTGGCATGAATGGGGGAGAGTGTGCCAGAATAGTATTTTTGGATGTGGGACTGAGGATACATGGCAGTACTAGAAATTTTGGCTGCGCCTGACAGCAGGCTTCGTGAACAGGCCGCTGACGTGAGTGATGTCAGCGCGGTACAGACGTTGATTGATGACATGCTGGAAACGATGTACAGCACGCCCAATGGGATTGGCCTGGCGGCCACCCAGGTCGGACGTACGGAAGCCATTGTGGTGATCGATATCTCTGAACAACGGGACGCGCCTTTGGTTTTGGTGAATCCGAAGGTAATTCACGGGGAAGGGGAAACCATGGGGCAGGAAGGCTGTCTGTCGGTTCCCGGTTATTATGCTGATGTTCCCCGCTTCACCAAAGTGACGGTCTCGGCATTGGATCGCCACGGTGAGCCGATCACTATTGAGCGGGATGATTTCCTGGCTGTGGTCATGCAGCATGAAATTGATCATTTAAAGGGGAAATTGTTTATCGATTATCTCTCACCGCTTAAAAGGCAGATGGCACTGAAGAAAGTGAAAAAGCATCTGAAAACTGCGGTCTGAAAAAACGAAGCGAGAGCTAAGGGCTCTCGCTTCGTTTTTAATTCAGGTGACTCAGAGGTGCGTCAACGATCTATGCTGCGCCTGGGCCGTGTAGAAGTTCAGGGACGGCTGGATGTCAGGCGCCTATCGGTTTCGGCCAGCATCACGGGCGTGAAGGTTAAGTGGTCGACTTCAGGGTGTCTTTCCTGCAGTAAAGGCTTGTCCCGTTGCTGCGCGTCACTGTAGGTAATATAGCCATAGCCGCTGGGATATTCGAGATTCCACAACTGGCTTTTGGCGACCAGGCTGGAGGTGATGAACTGGCCAATATAGGTAACTGCACCGGGGGTGATGGTAAAGGTCAGATTCAGCTCTTCCGGCGATTTGGAGTAAATTGACTTATTCCCGTTACTGCCTTTGAAGCCGATTGAAAACAGCTGATATTGTCCGGCGGGCAAGGCAAGATAAAACAGTTGCCCTTTCAGGGTGTCAGTGTTGAAGTCGGCATCTTCATGGTTACTGGCGACGGTCAGGTACTCAGGATCCCCAATTTGGCGGATATAGAGGGTGGTGATCAGGCCTTCCCCGGATGCGGGCCAGATGGTCGTCGCACTCAAACTGCCGGCGAGAAACCCGACGGGCTGCTCTGTGGACTTATACTTTTCAGGTAGTGAAACGTAAACGCCGCTGGAACAACCAAGCAATAACTGGCTGATGAAAATGAACACGATGATTCTCATAGGTTTCCGATCCCTGCACTGTTGGAAATACTATGTATTTGAGTTAGCAGCTTATTTTACCGCTGTTCCATGACAATATTGCTGCTATATATGCCATAGATTGTATTGAGTATCACGGAGTAAATGCGTTTTGGTGCTTTTTAGACTCAGATTTATGAGGTTGTACACGAAAACGTTGAGGGGATGTGTTTTACCTGGAAGCGCGCTGGGAGCAACGTTGACGTGATTTGCTGTGAGTCGTACTTGGGGAAAGAGCGGCTCCTTCGCCACGTATGCGGCTCAGGTTGTATGATTCAAAGACAATGTATGTCTAATCAGGGCCGGTCAATGGTGAGATGCCCGGGGAGAAGTCGCGTTCTTATGGTGGCTGAATACCAGGCCAGTCAGCCTGTATGCAATGTACAGACTGGCTGGGTGGTCGGCAGCAGGCTCGGCGTTATTTTTTGAGCTTGTCGACGTCAATAACATTTTTGAACTTGCCGGCTTTGCTCAGCAGATAGTCGACATCCGGTGGGAAGTCCTTGTTGGTTTTGGCGTGCTTCATCATGTCAAACACGGTAAATTCGGTCAGGATGGCATATTGATAAGATACAAAGTCGCCATTGGCCTGTAAGGTCGGATCGAAGTACTGCTCCCCTTTGCGGATAATCGCATGGTCGACAATGGGATCTTCGCAGCGGTAGCCCAACACATAACGATCGCCTTTGCCGTAGATAACATTCATATAGCTGTTATAGAAGCATTCATTTACAGTGGTGGTGCAGGTCTCCAGGGTGGCTTCATCCATGGCGGAGACGGTCACAATCCGAATCTTATCTGCTTTGAAATTTAACTCTGTCAGTTGGCGACGTACTTCGTCGAGATTTACATCTGTCACTTCTTATACCGTATCAATCAAAAAAACCGCGGCATTATACCTCTACCCGTTGAAAATTACACGGTAACTCATGCTCAGGGCTGCGGTTCATCGGCAAAAGTACTGTGGTGACAAGAACCTGAGGCCAGCGACAACATATTGAACAGAAAAAAAGACCTGTTTTTATGAACCCAGATGTTTAAATGAGATTTATTTTCAATTAAGATGTGGACCGTTAAATCGGACAAGCAGGATGTAGAAGCTTGTATTTTCAATAAAATTCACGGAGTGAATTTTAAATTTGTGTGCATTCCCGTAAAAGATGAATTGCCAGATGAACTTAAAGAAATCCAGTCTCGCGCTGATCATGGTCAGCATGAGTGCGGGCGCTCAAGCCGACAGCCTTGATACGGCCCGGGCCATTGAAAGTAAAACCAATGCCGCTTCTGCTTACAGCCAGAAGAAAATCGATAAAAGTGCCGAAACGGCACTTGCGATGAAAGCAGAAGTCGAAATGCTTCAGGAAGAAGTGAAGAACCTGACGGTGTATCGCGATCACCTGGCCCGGCTAGTCGCCAGCCAGAATGCGGAAGCGCAGAGCCTGAACGATCAGATCGCCGGCATTAAAGATACCCGCCAGGGTGTGGTGCCGCTGATGTACAAGATGATCGACGGGCTGAAGCAATTGGTGGCGACGGACAAGCCTATCCGTCAGCAGCAACGTTTGGCGCGTGTCGCCAAACTGGAATTCATGATGGCGCAGGCGGATGTCAGTGATGCAGAGAAATACCGTCGTATTCTCGAAGCGTACCAAATTGAAATGGACTACGGCACCAAACTGGGTGTCTTCCAGGGGCCGCTGGCACTCTCTGCCGAAGAGTCTATCGAAGCGGAGCAACTGTACCTGGGCCGAATTTCCCTGGTTGCCCGTAGCTTAGACGGCACGCGCTACTGGGCGTGGAATGACAGTAAAACCAGCTGGCAGACACTCGATAACGAGATGGCTGCGAATGTGGATAAGGCATTTGCCATTGCGACCAAACAGGCCGCGCCGAGTCTGGTGACGTTGCCGGTGTCTGTGCATGTGGAGGGCAAATAAATGAAGATTAAAGCGATAGTAGCCGCACTTTGCCTGTTCACGTTGCCAGCCACCGCCATGGCCAATACGGAGCTGGTGGATAAGACCCGTCAAGCGCAGCAGGTTCAGAAAGTCCACAATGCAGAGCGTGAAGCCGGTTTCCGTCAAACAGAGCAACAAATCCGGGCCCAGCTGAAAGCCCTCAAAGCCCAGAAAGTACAGCTTGAGCAGGAAACGGAGCGCCTGAGCGAAACGTTCAGTGAGAATGAGAACAAACTGGCCCAGCTTGAAGAGCAATTGCGTCTGGAAACCGGCAGTCTGGGTGAGTTGTTTGGGGTTGTTCGTCAGACGGCAAAAGAGCTGGATTCTGAAATGGCATTTTCGGTCACCAGTGCTGATCGCCATGCGTTCAAAGATGTTGTCGCGGAAGTGGTGGAAGCCAAGGCATTGCCATCGCTGTCTCAGTTGACGGCATTGTGGCAGGGCATGAGCGATCAAATTTCAGCCAGTGCCGAAATGCGTGAAGTGACGGTGCCGTTTATTAACGGTGAAGGCTATCAGTCTGATGTTCAGGCCTACCGACTGGGTAGCATCGGGATGATTGGTGAGAAGGGCTATATCGCGTGGGATGGCGAGCGCCGGGTGGCAACGCCGTACTTGAGACAACCGGAGCAAGGACCGGTATTCGGCGCCATGTCACCGCTGTTGGATTCCGGCCTGCAAATGGCTGTGGTCGACCCGTCTCGTGGCATCATGCTGGAACAACTGGCCAATACACCGGAGCTGAAAGATCGGATCGAACATGGCGGCGTGGTCGGTAAAATTATCCTGGGTCTGCTGGGGATTGGTGCCCTGATTGCCCTGTTCCGCGGAATGAAGTTACTGGTGATCCGCCAGCAAATTCAGTCTCAGTTGAAAAACCCGACACAGCCGGGGAATAACCCGCTGGGCCGTGTATTGCGTGTCTATAACAAAGAGCAGAAACGCTCTGTTGAAGCGCTGGAACTTCGGTTGCTG
This sequence comes from Photobacterium sp. MCCC 1A19761, assembly GCF_037389125.1. NCBI lineage: Bacteria > Pseudomonadati > Pseudomonadota > Gammaproteobacteria > Vibrionales > Vibrionaceae > Photobacterium > Photobacterium sp. MCCC 1A19761. The sequence continues at coordinate 17,222 of NZ_JAZGTF010000027.1, read as the reverse complement.
GAAACCATTGTGGATGAGCAGCAGGGCCTGGAGAAAGGTCTGTCGATGCTGAAGTTGCTGGCGGCGCTGGCCCCGATGCTGGGTCTGCTGGGCACCGTGACCGGGATGATCGAAACCTTCCAGGTGATCACGCAGTTCGGTAACGGCGATCCGACCGTGATGGCCGGCGGGATCTCAATGGCGCTGGTGACGACCGTGCTTGGTCTGATTGCTGCCATGCCGTTGCTGCTGGCTCATAATGTGCTGAGCACCCAGGCTGAAACAATCCGTAATATCCTCGAAAAACAGGGGATTAGTCTGGTTGCCGCGCAAGCAGAACAAGCAGGAAGTGCCGCCTGATGGAAACATCACTATTTGAACTCCCCATATTGCAAACCATAGGTGCTGAAGGCTGGTGGTACACCTTGCAGCATTTCATGGACCAGGGTGGTCAGGTGTTGTGGTGGCTGGCGGCTGTGGTTCTGGTGAAATGGCTGCTGGTGATGGAGCGGGTGTTATACCTGCTCGTCACGTACCCGAAACAGCAGAAAGCCTGGTTACAACAATGGGAAGCCAGGACGGATCAGTCGTCCTGGTATGCCCTGGCCCAGCGGGAAGGTTGGTTAAATGAAGCGCGGCAAGCACTGAGCCAGAACCTGAATTTCATTAAGGTGTTGGTTGCCATTTGTCCGATGCTTGGACTGCTGGGCACGGTCACCGGGATGATATCGGTGTTTGATGTGATGGCGACGCAAGGCAGCAGCCAGCCGAAACTCATGGCCTCCGGGATCTCTCTGGCAACCTTACCGACAATGGCCGGGATGGTTGCGGCACTGGCCGGAATGTTTGTTCACGCGCGTCTGGCAAAGGTTTGCCACTGGCGTGAACTGAAGTTAGAAAAAATATTAAGGAGTCAGCGATGAGACTGAACCGTCCGTCTTCTGCTCGGGAAGAAGCCCAGGTGGACTTGACCTCCATGCTGGACATCGTATTTATCATGCTGATCTTCTTTATTGTGACCAGCTCGTTTGTCCGTGAATCCGGGGTTGAAGTGAACCGGCCACAGGCCAGCCATGTGGTTAGCCAAAAAGATGCCGGGATTTTTGTGGCGATCACTTCTGCCAACGACATCTACATCGATAAGCGCGTGGTGGATGCCGAGCGGGTTCAGGCGACGTTGGAGCACTTGCTGCTCGACCAGCCGGATGCGTCGCTGGTGATCCAGGCCGATGAACATGCTTACAACGGCACGGTCGTGAAAGTGATGGATGCGGCCAAAGGGGCCGGTGTGAAAAACATTGCCCTGGCAGCGGAGAAAGGCTGATGTTGCGATTACTCATGGCTCTGCCTGCTGCGCTGGCAATGGCTTTGGGGTTGTTCACCCTGATGGCCTGGATGGTCGATAATGGTGACAAGTCGCTGCCGGAAGATAAGCCGCTGCTTGCTTTCGACATGGTGATGGTTGAGCAGGACACGGAAATTCGCCGTCGGCAGCGGGCAGTCCCGCCGCAGCCGGATATGCCGGAGCCGCCACCGCAGGCAACCCCTGCGGCCTCGCAGCAGGCCGTGACGGCCAGTATTGCGCCGACGATGCCGAACCTGTCGCTGGATACCGCAGTGACCGGGGTGCAGGTTGAAGCGCCGCAATTCTCGGATTTCGGTACCAACCAGCAAGCGATGCCGCTGTACCGGGTTGAGCCGAATTATCCGCCTCGGGCACAGAAACGGGGACTGGAAGGGTATGTCGTATTGTCATTTACGATCGACCCGCAAGGCCGTCCGACCGATATTCAGATTCTGGATGCGAACCCGCGTCGGATCTTCGAGCGGGAAGCGGTGCAAGCACTTCGACGGTGGAAATACCAGCCGAAAGTGGTGGATGGGGCTGCGATTGCGCAGGTGGGTCAAACGATCAGACTGGAGTTTAAGTTAAATCAATGATGAAACGTCTCGTATTATTACTTGCTCTGGCATGCACAACTGCCACGACTCACGCGGAGCTGACGCAATTTACGGCCAATAAGGTTCAGCGTGCCCATAACCTGCAGCAAGAAGACAAACTCGGTGAAGCCATCGAGTTACTTGCCGGTCTCGATCCCGCAAAAGCGTATGACAAGGCATTCGTGAAGCGGATGCTGGGGGTGTTCTATTGGCAGCAGGGCAGTATCAAGCCTGCGATCAAGCATCTGGCCTATGCGGTGGACACCGGTTTACTTCAAGACCAACAGGCCTGGACTACCCAAAGAATGCTGGCCGATATTCTGCTGACTGATGCGCAGTACAAACGTGCGTTGCCGCATTATTATCAGCTCGCCAAGAATATCCCGGAGCAGCAAGAGCCGGCGCAACTCTGGCTGCGCATCGCCCAGTCCCATTATCAGTTGAGCGAATGGCAGCAGGTGCTGAAAGCCGTGAAGGCTTATCAGGGATATGCGCCGCAGCCGGAAGTGCCGATCCTGTCCATGAAACTGGGCGCTCAGCTGCAACTGGAGCAATGGAAAAGTGCCTTGCCGACCTTGCAGAGCCTGATCGCCCTGCAACCGGATCATTTGTCCTGGTGGCAACAGATGGCGGGTATTCAATTGCGGCTCGGCCGTTCGAAACACGCGCTGGAAACACTGGCTCTGGCAAAGCGCCAGGGGGTGGCATTGACCCAGCAAAACCTGACCACGTTGGCGCAGCTCTACGCCCAGCAGGGGATCCCTGAGCGGGCAGCCAAAATTTATGCGCAACTGGAGGGGGCTCAGGACGATCCGGAATTGATGTCCATGCAAGCCATGTACTGGCAGCAGGCAAAAGAGTGGGACAAGGCCATTTCATCCTGGGAAGTCGCAGCGCGACTCGACAATCGTCATCGCTGGGCGCTGGCGCAGCTGCTGTTGCAGGAAGGTCAGTTTGATCGGGCATTGGCTGAACTCAATCGTGTGAAGCAAAAAGCCAGTCAGGCGGATGTTGAGCTGGCACGGGTCCGGGCGTATTACAAGCTGAAAGATTTTGACCAGGCCATTATTCATGCCAAACAGGCGAATAACATCCAGCCGACTGCGACGTCTAAAAGCTGGATCAAGTACCTGAACCAGATGCGAAAAATGGATGGTTAACGTATCCGTTGCCAAAGAACGGTTACTGCAGAAAACAAGGCCCCGGTTTGGGGCCTTTTTTGTATGGAATGACAAAGCCTCTTTCCTTCAAGCGCGTGTTTTATTCGAGAATTGGCATGATTTATCTCAACAGAAGCAGCGCAGACGATAAGCTATAACTATTCGCCGTAAACAAGGACTCATGATGACCGTCCCGATACGAAGCTTGACCTGACAGACGATCTTGCGGGCATACCGCCAGGAATCGTCATCCGTTGACCGGGATTTGAGTCTGACATTTCAATCGTTAAGGGGCTTGTATGGCTGTTCATGAAATCCGAAATATTGCATTTGTCGGTCAAAGTGGGGTGGGAAAAACCAGCCTGATTGAGCGGCTGTTATCTGATTCCCAGACCATCACCCACCTCGGCAGCGTGAAAACCGGTGACACGGTGACGGATTGCGATCCCCAGTCGATCCAGTACCAGCATAGTATCGAAACCACACCGGTGACGCTGACCTGGCAGTCACATCGTATGAACATCATTGATACTCCCGGCGTACTGGAGTTGCTGGGGCGTACGTTCAGTATTTTCCCGGCGATTGAATCGACGGCGCTGGTGCTGGATGCCAATACGCCGCTCAATCAGGTATCCGATCGTTTGTTTTCTTTCGCACGGGATCAACAAAAGTGCCAGATGGTGATTATCAATAAGCAGGATCTCAATCCGGATAAGATTCCGGCGCTGGTGGCTGAACTGGTCTCGCATTTTGGCGCGGCATGCCTGCCGATCAATCTGCCGACCCAAGATGGTACCGGTGTGGTCGATTGTTATTTTGAGCCGGCGTATGAACAGGCGACGCTGATGAGCTCGGTTGAAGCTGCACATGAGCAGTTGGTCGATCAGGTGATTGAAGTGGATGAAGCGCTGATGGCGCTTTATCTGGAGCAGGGGTCGGAATTGTCACCCGAGCAACTGCACGAGCCGTTCGAAGCGGCATTAAGAATGGGGCACGTCATTCCGGTGTGTTTTGTTTCCGCAGAAAGCGGGGCCGGTGTTGATTTGCTGCTGCGCACCCTGATGGAGATCATGCCGACACCCGAGGAGGGGAATCCACCACTGCTGGAAAAAAATGGCCGCCCGGTGCCGGTGAATCTGACCCAGAGCGATCACAGCGTCGCCCATGTCTTTAAGATCAGTGTTGATCCTTATTTAGGGAAGATGGCTTATCTTCGTGTGTTTCAAGGAAAAATCAACGCGGGAAGTCAGCTGTATATCAACGACAGCCATAAATCTTTTAAGGTCGCTCACCTCTATCAGCAACAGGGGAACAAGCGGATTGAAATATCAAAAGCCACTGCCGGAGATTTCTGTGTCCTGGCCAAAATTGATGAACTCTATTTTGGCACCGTGGTTCACGATTCCCATGATGAAGATGGGATCACCATGCATCCTCTGGAATTCCCGGAGCCGATGTACAGTTTGGCGATACGGCCCACCAAGCGGGGAGATGAACAGAAGCTATCCGAAACGTTGCAGAAGATCGCCGCAGAAGATCCGACGCTACGTCTGGAGCACCGGAGCCGAACCAATGAAACGGTTCTCAGTGGGCAAGGGGAATTCCATCTTAAAATCGCCCTGGAGAAAATGGCTTCGGTCTATAAGCTGCAAGTCGAAACCGCTGAGCCGGGTATTGAGTATTTTGAGACGATCACCCAAGCGGCAGAGGGGCATTATCGCCATAAAAAACAAAGTGGCGGAGCCGGTCAGTTTGGTGAGGTTCAGTTGAAAGTTCGGCCGCTGGCGCGTGGGGAAGGTTTCCAGTTTATCAACAAGGTGGTGGGTGGGGCGATTCCGACCTCATTGATCCCCGCAGTCGAGAAAGGGATCCGGCAGGCCGTCGAAGAAGGTGCGATCTCAGGCAACCCCATCCGTGATGTCGAAGTAACGGTCTACGACGGGAAACATCACCCGGTCGACTCGAAGGAAATTGCTTTTGTGATCGCCGGGAAAAAAGCATTCCTTGATGCGGTGAATCAGGCCAGCCCGATTATCCTCGAACCGATTGTTGAGCTATCCCTGTTGGTGCCGACCCTGTCTGTCGGGGACGTGACCGGCGAGCTGGCCGGAAATCGCGGGGTGATTTTGGGCACCAATGTCGAGCCCAATAATTTTACGGCCCTGCAAGTGCGGGCACCCCTTAATGAGCTGCAAGGGTATGCACAGCGTTTGCGTGCCATGACAGGCGGCGAGGGGTGTTTTAGCATGGTGTTGAGCCACTACGAGCAAGCGCCTCACCATGTTCAGCAAAAGGTTTGTCAGCGTGAGCAAAGCGGCGATTAAAAGTATGCATTGACGGAGGAGATCCCGCTAATGGCTTGTTATACATCAAATTTTATAAATTTTCTTATCAGATGCACGCGTTGGCATGATATGCTTTTGTACACATAAAGAGCGGGCCAGGCAGCGGGATTTGACTATCTTTGGCGGTAGCGTGTTTTTGTTCCAGCCACCTGTCTTTGCCGAAATGGCCTGCATTTGCGTAAGCTGGCCATGTTTAAATTATCTGCTTTTACGTAGTTGTCCGCTTTTACGTCAGCTGCCTGTTGTTACGCAAAAAGAAAGGGATTGAATATGAATGTCGATGAATTTAATCACTTTTGTGGTTCTTTTCCGGCAACCACCCATGTCGTGCAATGGGGAAACTCTCAGGTTTGGAAAGTCGGTGGCAAAGTGTTTGCGATTGGCAGTCGGGGAAAACAGGAACAGCCCGTTTATACCTTTAAAACCTCAGACTTGAATTTTGTTTTCCTGAGTAACCATGACGGGTATATCCCGGCCCCGTATTTCGCAACGCGGGGGATGAAATGGATTCAGCAAACCGAAACCTCGGGTGAGTTAGATGAAGCGCTCAGATATTACCTTTCCGAGTCATACCGTATCGTGGCACTTGGTCTGAGCAAGCGAAAGCAACAAGCATTAGGGATCAATCTGTACCAAGAGCCCTGAGTTGCATGATGTGAAGGCATCGCTCAATAATCCCGCCCTTGAATGGCTGGTGGTCGAGCACGATCCCGTCAATGACGTGTTTGAACGATTTTTCCTGAGCCGGGGCTTTTTACAGTCTCAGGGATTGTTGTCATCGTTACATCGCGTATCGCCCTCACGCTGGAAATAGGCTTCTTCCAGCGAGGCCGTTTTTTCTTTGTGTGTTTTCATGAAAGCCAAACCGCAATTTGGAATGCGGATTTTTCAAACATCGACGTTAAGGAGAGCAATCAATTGATGTTTCCCGAACTTAGCACCTCACGACTGACCCTCACGTCTCTTTATCCAGAAGACAAAGATGCATTGTTTGAGATTTTCTCGAATGATTTAGTGGTCCAGTATTATGATGTGGCAGCTTTTCATCAGGCCGAACAAGCGGTCCAGTTAATCGATCTCTTTCAGTCACGTTTTCAAAATAAGCAGGGGATTCGCTGGGCGATTCGATTGAAAGAAACCAACCAACTTATCGGAACATGCGGGTTTAATTCATGGAATGCCGCAATGAGACATGCTGTTGTTGGCTACGACCTGCGACCTGATTATTGGGGGCAGGGGCTCATGGCAGAAGCGGTGCATGCGATCATTCAAGCTTCCTTCGACGGGATGTTACCTTGCGGACCTTTGAACCGGATTCAAGCCGATACGGTGATTGGGAATACGGCATCGGAGCACGTGTTGCTGAAGCTGGGCTTTGTCGAAGAAGGGATCCGCAGGGAATCCGGCTATTGGAAGGATCAGTTTCATGATCTCAAGTGTTTCGGCCTGCTCAAATCTGAGTTCAGAAGTGAATAAACGCTTGAAGGTGTATGAAAGAGGCGGTGCATTGAATCACTTCCTGCACTGTTGATCGTGGCAGGGTTGAAGTCTGCCACGATCAAACATGCTTGTAGCAAAGGCAATCGCCAAGGAGAGCATCATGATTAGTCATATCGACCATCTTGTTTTAACCGTTGCTGATATTGATGCGTCTGTTCAGTTTTATCAGCGCGTGCTGTTAATGGACACAGTGACGTTCGCCAACGGGCGAAAAGCAATGAAGTTCGGGAATCAAAAAATCAACTTGCAGCTGTTAGGGCAAGAGAGAAGAAATAAAGCCGGTGTTGGTTCCGGTGACTTATGTCTGATTTCATCGTGGCCGATCGAAGACGTCGTCGCGCATCTGTCGAAAGAGGGCATTGATATTGTGGAAGGCCCTGTGACCAAGTCCGGCGCCATGGGAGCCATTGAATCGGTGTATTTCACGGATCCCGACCAGAACCTAATCGAAATCAGCGTTTACCCATAATCAAATCGTCGTCTTGGGTGTCGAAGGCAATCACGCGAAGACAACCACAGCATCAGCACGAATCTAGCATAGCAATTTCTATGGTTTGCCGATTGTACGGCAGAGCCCCGTTGGGGGCATTTCACGTTCCATAACAGTTTACACTATCGAGAAAAATAACAATGCAGTATGAAGTTTACAGCCTGAAAGACAGAGCTGATTTAATTGACCAGGTTGCGTCACTGGATGACCGTTCATGGCCGCTGTTTCTCCAAAATGGCGATGCGAAGAGCTGGTCTCGTTTTTATGACGAACTGAGCGATACGGTCCTCGTGTTGGTCCAAGGTGACAAGGTGATTGCGGCTGGTTTTACGGTTCCTGTCATCTGGGATGGCACACCTGAAAACTTGCCGGAATCGATCGAGGCCGTGTTGCTGAACGGTCTTCACACGAAGCGTCACGGCTTGCAGGCGAACACCTTGATTCCAATTGGTGCTTTGGTTGATGCTGAGGCACAAGGCCAGGGGCTGAGTGCGAAAGTGCTTGTCGAGATGAAGACCCTCGCGCTATCGCTGGGATTAACCTCCCTGGTGGTTCCGGTTCGGCCGACGAAGAAAGCGCAGTATCCGTTGCAAGCGATCACGGATTATTCAACTTGGCGCAACAGTGAGGGTTATTTGTTTGATCCCTGGCTTCGGGTTCATGAAAAGCTGGGCGCAGAAATCATTCATATCGCTGAAAGTACCCTGGAAGTCGCCAGTTCGCTGAGTGACTGGTCGGCATGGACAAAAATGGTATTTCCGGTCTCGGGGAAATACGTGGTACCAGGCGCCTTGATGCCGGTTATGGTTGATACAGACAACGATCGGGCTGTTTACAACGAACCGAATGTCTGGATGCTTCATCCAATGCAATGATGCATGCCGGTTAAAAATCAATGCATTTACTTGTTTTCCTATCGGGCCGGCTGGTTAAGTCACGTTAATCACAAGGAAGCACATGAAAAAATCGATTGTCCCTCAAGATTTTCAGCATTATTACGATGACTGGCATTTTTCACCGGTGATTGAAAGTGATGGAACTGTGTATTTGTCTGGCGTGACAGCGGCAAGAAAAGACAAGCCGATCAGCACGGATCCGGAAGAGCAGTTTCATGATGCATTCTATAAGCTGGGTGTTTACTTAGCCGCGGCTGACTTGACGTATGACGACATTTTAGAAATGACGACTTTCCATATCGACCTACGCCAGCACATCGAGACGTTTTCCAGAGTTAAAGATCAGTATATTCAGGCCCCTTACCCAGCCTGGTCTGCGATTGGGGTATCAGAATTTATCCCTCAAAATTCGCTGGTGGAAATGCGGATCGTCGCCAAGCGCTGTTGATTATTCAGCCAGCATGTCTGGGTTCCCGGTGGGCATTCATCCACGTCAGTTGTTACCAAGGAAGAACAATGTCAGTTATTTTACCCAAGCCGTTAAAACCGGGAGATAAGATAGGATTCTTTTCGCCATCATCCCCGGCAACTGTATTTGCGCCGACTCGGTTCAAGCGGGCGGAATTGTTTCTGCGCAGCAAAGGCTTTGAACTACAGCCTGGTTTATTGACCGGAAAACATGATCACTACCGTTCTGGCTCGATCCAACAGCGGGCGGAAGAATTCAATGCATTGATACGAAACCCTGAGGTTCGGTGTGTGATGTCCACAATCGGCGGCAGTAACAGCAATGCGCTTCTGCCGTATCTTGATTATGATGCCTTGATCCGGGATCCCAAGATCATCATCGGCTATTCAGATGTCACCGCGCTGTTGTTGGGGATATATGCTAGGACCGGGTTAATCACATTTTACGGCCCTGCGCTGGTTGCTTCTTTTGGAGAGTTGCCTCCTTTGGTTGAGGAGACCTACCAGTCTTTTGAAACGATATTGTGCCAACAGAGCTTACTTCCTTTTCATTATGCGATGCCGCAGCGATGGACCGACACGAAAATAGACTGGGAAACACAGACTGAGCCGAAACCCAGCCAAGACAATGGCTGGCTCTACCGGGGGCACGGCGTCGTTTCAGGTCGTTTGATCGGTGGCAACCTTAATACGATGGCAGGTATTTGGGGGAGTCCCTATATGCCGGAAATCGTCGACGGCGATATCTTATTCTTGGAAGATTCACTGAAAGGGATCGAAACCGTCGAACGCGCATTTTGCCACCTAAAAACTTGTGGCGTATTCGACAGAGTCTCGGCGATTGTACTGGGCAAGCATGAATTGTTTGATGATAAAGGCACGGGGCGTACACCTCTGGATGTCCTGATTGAAGTACTAAATGGCCAGGCGCTGCCTATATTGTACGGCTTTGATAGCTGTCATACCCATCCGATGCTCGTCACTCCGCTTGGCGTCGACGCTGAAATCGATTTTGATGCCGAGCGCATTTGTCTGAAGAGTCCGTGGTTGGAGCCGGCTTAAACGAAAGGTAATTGGAGTCACAGTGATTGAATTGAGAAAAGCGACGACTGGCGATGTTGATGTCTTCGTGGGGTTTGAAAGTGATGCGGATACACGGCAGTTCATTCTGTCGTATTCAGCGGAAAAGCATCATGCGGTCATGCGTCAGCCAGATGTGATTTACCTCGCCATCATGCAGGCGCAAGCAGTGGCTGGTTTTATCATCTTGGCATTGGATGGCGATGACAGCGTGGAGTTTCGGCGAATTGTGGTGGGGAGCAAAGGCGCCGGAACCGGTCAGGCTGCCATTCTCGCCATTGAGCAATATTGCCGGGTGCAACTGGCGCGCCGGCGAGTTTGGCTTGATGTGTTTGACGCCAATGACAGGGGGAAATACATTTACCAAAAACTTGGTTATCAGCCATTTGCCACCGATAACGTTGCGGGTCAAACGCTGTTGCTGATGGAAAAATGGCTTTGATGGTGCTTCGATATGAAAGGTTCACGGCTATAACAGTGAACAAACCCCGAAACCGGATAAAGACATTGGATAAAGACATAAAGGAAGCTGATGCGCCAGTCGTTACGAGAGAAAGTCATTCAAGTTTGCAGTAAGAAAATCAGCCAGAAAGGCGAGCATGTTGGAGTGTCGTTTTATGCGTTTTTTGCCAACAAAAACGATGATCCTGAGCTGCTGATGGAAGCGGCAACATGGTGGATCCAAACCCACCAGTTGGACCACTTCGAAAAAGCGACAAAAATTATGGCGATGGTCGAGTCAGGTCAATAGGGCTCCTGCTTGTTAGGGGGCGTAAGGGAACGGAAGGGAAAACTGCTTCATGGGAAAACAGATTGGGAGCCCGGAAAGAGCGATTTATCACGACAAAGATCGGGTCATCCGGCCATTGAATCCGTGGTCGGCAACCATTCACCGACTGCTGGATCATTTACATGCTCACGGTGTGATGAATTGCCCAAGGTTTATTGGCGTTGACGGTGAACAGGAGATGTTGAGCTACATCGAAGGCGAGACGTATAACTATCCGCTTTCGAGGGCTATTGCCAGCCACCATGCGTTAACTTCTGCGGCCAGTTTGCTGCGGCAGTTACATGACGCCTCTGCCAGCTTTTTATCATCGAACTCAGACCATCAACATCTATGGATGCTGCCTGCACAAGCGCCGCAGGAAGTGATCTGCCACGGCGATTTCGCGCCTTATAATGTTGCCCTGAAGGGGGAAGTGGTGAGCGGCGTCTTTGATTTCGATACGGCGCATCCCGGTCCCAGAGTGTGGGATATGGCGTATGCCGTTTATTGTTGGGCACCTTTCAAAACCGATCCGACGGATGCGCTGGGAACCCTGTCAGCACAGATTGACCGGGCCAAGGCATTTTGTGATGCCTACGGGGCGAGCGCTGCGCAGCGACAACTGTTGGTTGAGATGATGATGAAGCGACTCGCGGCCCTGGTAGCGTTCATGCAGAGCGAAGCGGATGCGGGTAATGCGCAGTTCAAGGCAAACATCGCCCAGGGACATCATTTGAGTTATCTGGCCGACATCGACTATCTCAAACAGCACCGGCAAGTCATTACCTCGGGGTTAATGGCTGGGATTTAAGACGAGAATAGCAATGAGGCTCTTTGCTGTGCGAAACGCTCTTCGTAACAAAGAGCCTGCGCAACAAAGAGCCGGATTCAGATTAGTTTGAAGTGCGGTATTTTTTCAGCACTTCATTGAGGGATTGTGATGTGTCGGTGAGCTGCTGAATATTCCCGACAGACTCTTGCGATGCGTTCAGCAGTTGGCTGGATTGCTCCCGAATGTCGTTCAATTCCGATGCAATTTCATTGACTACCGCCGTCTGCTCTTCAGCCGCCGTCGCAATCTGAGCACTCATGTCCATCAGGGATTTGGCTGAGTCAGCAATTTCGCTGACATCCGTGCCAATTTCACCAATCAGCAGGCTGCTTTGCTCCGCTTGCGCCAGGGTTTGATTTGTTTTCAGCGAGATTTCCTGAGTCTCGGACTGAAGCTGATCGATCATGCCCTGAATTTCAATGGTGGCATTTTGTGTCCGGCTGGCGAGAGTACGGACTTCATCCGCGACCACGGCAAAACCGCGCCCTTGTTCCCCGGCTCGGGCCGCTTCAATGGCAGCGTTAAGGGCCAGCAAGTTGGTTTGTTCCGAGATTGCATTGATCGTGGTGATCACATCATTGATCGCAGTCGCTTTCTCATTCAGGCTGATCACACTGTCTGCGGCACTGCGCGTATGCTGCGACAGGGTGGTCATCATCGCAATCGCTTCCTGGACGCGATCATTGCTTTGCATGATGCGGGTGGTGTCTTGGTCCGATTGATCTGATGCCTGCACACCGTAGTTTGCAATCTCAGTGGCGGTTGCAGACATTTCTTCCATCGCCGTTGCGACAGAGTCCACGGAAGCGTATTGCTTGTTCACGCTGGCCTCAGATACTTTGGCGTCTTGCGAAAATGCAGTGGCCGTTTCATACAGCGTCGCCGAGCCGGATTTCACGGTATTGACCATGTCACTGATGGTATCCATGGTACGGTCCAGCTCGTGACCGATCACGCCGAATTCATCCCGGCCAATGTGGAAACCCAGCCGTGAGGTTAAATCGCCGTCAGCAAGGCGGCGGGTGGTTTGATGGATCACCCAAAGCGCGCCCATCAAGTGCGTCGATACCCAGTAAAAAAGGAGTGCCAGTGGCAACAAAGGCAGAAAAGATAGTGAAAATTGGGTGAGTGCGGCGCTTTTGGCGGCTGCGTCGACTGCCGGCACCGTAAGAACGGCATATTGGCCATGAATGGTGGAAGATGCAGTGACTTGTTGATCGGAGGAAGAAGCGATGGAAGAACGAAGTTGAATGCCTTGGGATTGTAGGACTTGCTGTACCTGAGCTTCATCGGCTTTGAGCGCCAGCAGGGTCGTCACCGCGGTATCGACCTGGGCTTGTGCGCTGACCCGGCTGGTTGTGCTGAGGTGATCCAATGTCGAGAAGTAGTGTTTTCCTGAAAAGCCAATCAGCACCACGGCAAACAAGCAGAACAGAATCCAGAATTTATCCGTCACATTGGTTTTTATAAGCAGCCGATCAATCGGCCTGAAATCAACTTCTCTCATTGTGTCCCTCAAAGTTAACCAAAGTATTATTCAATGTAATTGCGGTTTAACGGCGATGATTTTCACATAAATTAATAACCAGGTTCAGTTGTTGCGATATGTTTGGTGATTCACGTCACGTATTTTTTCTGTGGCGTTATCTGTTTACTGAATGACGCCAGGGTCGGAAGTCGAGCAGAGAGAGTTGCAGAAACCGTTAAATTGTTGCGGTCAACCAAACTGAGCGAAGGGTCGTTGTGAGCACACAGCAAATGTCCGGTCGGACAAAAAAGCGAGTATTTGATGAAAATACTCGCTTGTAGGTGCTTTGAACGTGCGGGAGTGACTTAGCCGTGTGGGATGAGATTTTTCAGCCGCTGTAGCAACGCTTTGAGCTCATTCAGTGCTTCTTCTTTGAATAAAGCGATATTGGTGACATCAACATCCGTGGCATCCATGTAGTCTTCCAGATGATCGACGGCTTCGTGCTGCCCCTGTTGACGGAGTGCTTCTGAAGCCTCTTCCAGTTGAACCAATAGATTTCGCAGTTCGTGAATACGGCTATCGATCTCAGCAAGTTTTTGATGATCCATGACGTGCTCCTTATCGACTGACCATGATTAAAAGTCCCGGGGTAATAAAGAACACACCCAGAACGTAGCCAACCGCATAGAGTTTTCTTTCCGCAGCGGCGCCGGCAAGTTTTTCAGAAAGGATCAACGGAATTTCACGCAGGAAGGGAATGCCGTAAATCACCACAACGCCAAGAATGTTGTAGACCAGGTGGACGATTGCGATTTGCAGTGCAAACACCGCATTTCCGCCGGAGATTGCCGTGGCAGCCAGGAGCGCGGTAATACAGGTTCCGATATTTGCGCCCAGGGTAAACGGGTAAATATCCCGGACTTTAAACACGCCGGAACCGACGAGCGGCACCATCAGGCTGGTGGTGGTCGAGGAAGATTGAACCAGAACCGTCACCAAGGTGCCGGAGCCGATCCCACTGAGTGGGCCGCGGCCAATGGCGGCGTGAAGCACTTGTTTCGCTTTGCCGACCATCAGGGTTTTCAGCAGTTTGCCGATTAAGGTAATGGCAAAGAAAATCAGACCAATGCCAAGAATGATCGTCACGGCGCCGGCCATGGTCTGGCTCAGGCCAAGCGTCGACAGCAGGTCGCTGATTGCACTGATCACCGGCTTGGTGATGGGCTTGATGAAGTTCAAACCGCTCATGCTCATGGCGTTGCCGCCGAGGAAGAAATTCGCAATCACCGCTGAAGCTTTCTCCAGAAAGCCGAACATGATCTCCAGTGGCAGGAAGATCAATACACTGATAACGTTGAAGAAGTCATGTACTGTGGCAGCGGAGAAAGCGCGTTTAAACTCGTTCTTGTCCCGGACGTGCCCCAGGCTCACCAGGGTATTGGTGATGGTGGTGCCGATATTGGCGCCCATCACCATCGGGATAGCGGTCGCGACGGGTAACCCTCCGGAAACCATCCCGACAATGATCGAGGTGACGGTACTGGACGATTGGATCAACGCCGTACAAATGGTCCCGATGATTAATCCCATAAAGGGGTTGGCGGCAAATTCGAACAGCTCTTTGGCATGATTCCCGGTGGCGGCTTTAAATCCGGAACCGATCATCCCGACGGCCAGTAAAATCACATAAATTAAGCTGATAACGGCCAGCCACTGCGGCCATTTTTGATTCACACCCAATGCAGGAGAGGCTTCACTATACGCACTCATTCCATATCCTCTGAAAAATAATGAAGTTGAAGAAGAGTGGGTAGGTTATGCAACTTGTATTAACTTCCGGTGACGTGACTGCATGCGGCGATACGATTTTCGGCTTGGTCCAATTTTAAAGTTGAAAATATGAACTGACGCATCCCAAATGGGTGTTATTCACCCATTTGGAGCGTAATGGAAGTAGTTATTGGGAGATTACTTCCAAACCAGGTTGTTCGTTTCATTGTTGAACGAGAAGCCGATCATCTGTCAGCGCTTGGCGGCAAATTGGTAGGGAACGTTGCGCCGTTTCACCAGAGTTGACTTGATAATGGACGTGTTTGTGTCCGCTAATGTCGACACTTTATCAAGCACATCATCCAGTTGCGACATGCTTTCAAAGCAAATTCGGGCGAAGAAGCAGTCTTCACCCGTGACTTTATCGCACTCGATGATCTCCGGGATGCGCTCGATCATCGCTTCCAGTTGCTTGATTTTCCCCGGGTGCTGGCGCATGCGAACAATTGCCATCAGTGGATAACCGAAGCTTTCCGGATCAAGTTCGACTGTATATCCGGCAATGACGCCATGTTCCTCCATCTTTTTGAGTCGTTCATTGATGCTCGGCGAGGACATATTGACTGCACGGGCTATCTCTGCAACGGGGAGTCGGGCATTGGTGTCCAGCAGCGTCAATATCTGACTGTCGATGGCGTCAAGCGTCCACTTTTCATTTTTAAGTACTTTTCTCAATTGGACTTCCTTTTTAAAGAGATAACCGATATGTGCCTTGTTTATCGTATTCGCTGATAGGGTATTCACGCGTAATCTATAAGCTATCACCATGAGTTGTTAAAGGTACATAGCAAATGTTTAGCTCAGATAAAGAAAAAGGCACCCTGGAGATGGTTGCCGCCATGATGCTGTCCGGGACGATTGGCTATTTCGTAATTGAGTCCGGCCAGTCGTTCTGGAATGTGGTTTTTTTCCGTTGTTTGATCGGCTCCCTGTTTCTCGCTGCGTATGTGGCCGCGACCAAGCAATTTCGAAAGGAGATGATCACGGTTTCTGTGCTGGGGGTAATAATCGCCGGTGGCGTGACACTGGTTGGCAATTGGGTGCTTTTGTTTGCCTCGTTCGACTATATCCCGTTTTCCATCGCCACGATTGCTTACCATATGCAGCCCATGATGCTGGTGCTCGTGAGTGCACTGTTAACCCGGCAGCTGCCCGGTTTCAATACAATGCTTGGCTTGATTGTTGCGATGATTGGCCTAGGCTTGGTTGTGGGGATCCCACTCGATGACATTTGGGCGGTCATCCGTGGTGAAAGCAAGGCGGATGGCGCAGTTTGGGGGCTCTTATTGGCGTTAGGCGCGGCATTTTTGTATACCATTACGACCTTGCTGACGAAACAAGTCAGCCATGTACCCGCCAGTGTGATTGCGGTGATTCAGGTCTTTTTAGGTGGGTTATTCCTGCTGCCCTGGGTCAATTTTGAACAGCTCCCGATCGAAGCATCCTCCTGGGGCTGTCTGTTGTTTCTTGGCTTAGTGAATACCGGATTCATGTACGTCATCATGTATGACGCGTTTCAAAGGCTAAGTACGTCGCTGATCGCTATCTTATCCTTCATTTATCCGGTCACTGCTTTGTTTGTGGATTACCTGGCGTTTGACCACACCATCACAGTATTGCAAGGAGTTGGCGTTATCCTGATCCTCTTGGCCATCTGTGCAGTGAAATTCAACTGGAATATGAGTTTCCGCGTAAGAGATCGATTGAGCCACCAGAGACCGTGATTGATGAACGCTCGAAAAGGCGAACCAGTGGTTCGCTTTTGTCGTCTTGTATTTAAACGATGAAATCAACAGGGCTTTTCGTTCCCGCCCGACGGTTTCCAATAACGTGTGTGTAAATTTCCGTTGTTCGTAAATCAGTATGGCCAAGAAGTTCTTGAACGGTTCGAATATCTGTTCCGTTTTCCAGCAGCCGTGTTGCGAAAGAGTGGCGAAATGTATGTGCTGTAACTCTTTTGGAAATATCACTGGTCCTGACGGCTTCTCGAAGTTGTCTGGCAAATGCGGTGGCATGTAAATGGTGTCGACACACATAGCCATCATAAGGATGAATACAGCGATGACTCGAGGCTTTGTTGACTAAATCGGCGTGAACTTTTCTTGCAGTCAGTGATCTGATCTTGTGACGTTTACTGACAGGCCACCCTCATGGGAAAAAGCACTTACCGAACAGATAACTGGAAAGAGTACAACCAATCACTGATTAACCGCGGCTCGCTGACATTCTGGATCGACAAAGAAGCGATAAGCGGCTGGTTATGCTCTGAACATCACGGTAACCGTGGACGCGGCAATCAATATTCAGACACTGCGATCATGACGGCTCTCATGGTAAAGCGACTATTCAACCTGTCACTTCGTGCTGTTCAAGGTTTCATGAACTCGGTGTTTTCTCTGATGAAAGTACCACTAACATGCCCGAACTACAGCAGCATCAGCAAGCGAGCGAAAACGGTCGA
>NZ_JAZGTF010000026.1:0-18431 GCF_037389125.1 Photobacterium sp. MCCC 1A19761 | reverse complement strand
TCATCAGTCATGGTCAGCAACATCTCATTGACTCCAGATAACTCGCTAGAAAAGAGTGCTCTGAAGTTAGTTCAACATGACATTTCTAACTGGCTCAAACCTGACACTTCTAATTGGATCTTACAGATTCAGTGCGCATTATGTATATTATGTTAAATATGGTGTGCGGGAGAATGAAATCTGATGACTTTCCACATCCAATCCCACGTATTCTCGCCCCTCCGCTTTGAAGTGCGTTTGCCAAAACTGAGCTATTTAACAGTATTCGCTATTTACCATAAAATAGGTAATTAACACCTATTTTTAAACCCTGCTGCAAATGGTCAGTTTGCCTGGTGTTTCAAAATCAGGTGTTAATTACAAGCCAGTTCTCGACTGGCTATATGGTTTCAGTCTCCGACTGGTATTTTCGGAGCATGGCATCCAGCTCAGCTTTGTTGATTGGTTTTGCCAGGAACCCATCCATGCCGGCTTGCTGATACTGAACCTGATCGGAATGCATGGCATTGGCTGTGAGCGCGATGATGGGTAAATCGATCTTTTGCTTTCGTAGCTGCTTTGTCGCCTCGATGCCGTCCAGGACCGGCATTGAAATATCCATAAAGACTAAATCAAATTCTTCATGACGTTGCTCGAGTTTCTCTACGGCTTCCCGACCATGATTGGCGATTTCAACATGATGGCCACGCTTTTCCAGCATCATTCTGGCGACTAATTGATTGGTATGGCTATCTTCTGCCAACAAAATGTTGAGTGATTTCCCCGGCTCCGGCTGAACAACCGGCTGCGCCGCCACGGTACATTCAGCTTGCTGAATTATGGGGATATAAACTGTAAAACAGCTGCCTTCGTTCAGTTGGCTGTGTAAGGTAATTTTCCCGTTCATTTTTTCAATCAGATGCTGGCTGATTGCCAGGCCCAATCCGGTACCGCCATATTGCCGGGTGATACTACCGTCTGCTTGGATAAACGGATTGAACAAATTTTTTTGCGCTTCCTCTGCAATACCAATCCCCGTATCCGTCACGGCAATAACAATGTTCTGCTGTTGCCGCGTCACCTCAATGGAGACCCGGCCATGTTTGGTGAATTTAATTGCGTTACCGATCAGGTTAAACATCACTTGGGATATACGGTTCTTATCCCCGACGATGGTTCGTGGTAAATCCGGGGATAACTGCACCTGGAGATCGATTTTCTTTTTCACCGCCTGTTCACGAAGCTGATTCGCAACGAGGTTAACGCTATCCGCAATATCCATATTGATGTTAAACAACTCAAAACTTCCGGATTCAATGCGGGATAAGTCCAGAATGTCGTTAATAATAGTCAGCAAGAGTTGGGCCGACTGATCCATTTGATTGACTAAATAAGCTTGTTGGCTATCCAGACCGGAGTCTGCCAGTGTATCCATGAATCCGAGTACGGCGTTAAGCGGCGTTCGAATTTCATGACTCATCATAGCTAAGAACTGTGACTTAGCCTTATTGGCCGATTCCGCCTGTTCACGGGCTTCCTGAAGTTGGCGGATCCAGTTTTTTCTGTGGGTAATATCTTTCGCGGTTCCCCGGTAGCCGAGCAAGTTGCCTTGCTTGTCAAAATAAGGGGTTCCGCTGAGACTGATCCAACTCCCCCCTTCTCTCTCCGGCAATTGCCACTCGATCTCTTCAAACGATTTCTGTTGTTCGAATTTTGTTTTGAGGATCTTACTGACACTGCAGCGATCGCCAAAGGCTTCCAGCATATTGCCACTGTCAATCATATGGTTGGCGAGGTGTGGCGCTGATATATAGGTGAACTGGTAGTCTGTATCGATTTCCCAGAACCAGTCGCCGACGGTTTTCGCGAAATCTTTAAAGCGTTGCTGACTGTGGATCAATTCCTGTGTTCGGACCGAAACCAGAGACTGCAGTCGCTCTCTGTAATCGATATCGATAATGGCCCGCTCAAGTAAAGGCCGGAACCGGTCCAGAACCCGGCGGCTGCGGGGATCAAACTGCCCCCGTTCAGAATGCAGGAACAACATAATCGCATCACCGGAACTGACTTTGACGCCGGTCAGGAGCACAGAGCGGCAATGATGCAACATCATTGCCGGCAGGTTCTGGAATTCAGCAACATCCTTGGGTTCAAATAAGGCGATACTTTCCCCGTTGAGAGCCCGAATAAATGTGTTCCCCACCGGCCAGATGGACGACTCGAAAAAAGGACACGTTGTCACCAGCTCTTGTAGCGGAGTCGTTTCATCTTCTCTAGTCAGAACCAGGGCGTGTTCGAAACCTATATATTTTCGCAATACGGTCAGTAAGCTATTGAATACCTGACGTTTTGTGTTCGCGCCGGCCATAGCGGAAATGCCGGCCAGAATTGCAGCGTTTTCTTCTCTCAGCTGTTGTTCGCGCTCGTGGCTGCGCATCAGGTCAAGCAATGTTTCCTGCAATTTTTCTGAATCATAATTCGACATGCTTAATCCCTGTGAAATAAAACGGCTGAGATCATCAAGTTTCCATGCGCATTTTCGCCACCGACGAACTGGCCCTGCTCACCGAATGTAAACGGACTGATAAATGGCGCTTGATGCATGGCTTTATTCACGTATTGGGCAACTTCATCCATCCGATGCTGTACACGTCGCATGCAGCCTGCGCAGTAAATGGTGATCCCGCCGATCGGGTCAATTTTTCGATGGGCATTGTGAATATCAAATGCCGCGTCCACGACCCGGCCTGCCCGGGTAATTAACTGCTCTTCTGTCCCTTTCATAAAATAGAGGACATCACCTTCATCGATGGCGGCGAACAACTCAATTCCCCCTCTGGGGGTGACCCGAAGCGGGTGGGATAACTTGAAGTAAGGCAGGTCGTGCACCTGTCCGGCAATTCTCCCCAAAGGATTGAGGCTGCTTTCGGAGATAATGCTGTTCTCGCCCGAAAGGGTCTCTCCCATCCAGGCCTGGTAGGTTTCAATGGCCGGACGGTGATCAAGCTCAATCAGTTCGCGACCTTCTGTTTTGGTGGCGACTGCATGAAGGCCGGTGCTGGCGTAACCGGAGTGAAAGGAATAGCTGACATTGCAGGAGGGATACATCACGCACAGCCCGACACCTTCCTGGCTGCGCTGTTCGTGGGTAAACAGCTTCCAATGCCCGACAACATGATCGTCGGCGGCACTTCCGCCAATAATCGGAACAGAAATGCCGAGTTCATCTTCAATGCCCCGGATCACTTCTTCTTCATTCCCCGGACAGGCATGCAGAATGATCAGCGCAGGCAGCTCCCCTGGCCTGCCGCTGTTGGTAATTGCCCGGAGCAGTGCCTGACGTGCCATGTCGTAGGATGATTGCCGGGTCGAGACAATGGCGCTGCCAAATGCCCCGAAATAATCACTCATTGCCCATACCGCCAGGCCATTGCCGCCAAAGTAACCTTCATCGGTCATCACGCCTTGGCAGGAAGTACACCCGAGAATCTGGGCATCCGGAAAAGCAGCGACAAGCGCATGTTGGATCACGGCATCATCATATTGCTCGGTCAGGTAAACCAGCAACAGTTTTGGATTGGCAATCTTCTCTTTTATCTTACAAATGACATCATTGACCGCTTCATTTGTGCGAGGTATTGCAGAGTAACTGGTAGCAATGTCCATACATTTCTTATTTATTTATGTTGTGCTGCCACAATCATAGTCAGTATTCTCTGTTTTATCAGTAAATTGATATAATTATTATCAAATAAGTAACACTTTGGCTTCAGAATGCTTGTCAAAGTGATAAAAATCACAGTTTTCAATCCAGGAAAGAGCCAGGCTTGATTATTTTTTGACGACAAAATCGGCAATAACCTTTCGCTCTCCCACCTCGACTGTTACGGCCCATTTCATGGTGTTATGAACACATTCCGGCACCTGAAAACGCCCGACCCAACCTGATGCCTGCGGTTCAAAAACCACCGGGATTTTCCCCATAAACATATCTACGCCAGCCACCGTCGCAACAGGCTTTACATTTGCGTTACGAACATGCAGAAGAACCTCGGAATTAGCCTTGACCGGGAAGGGGGAAAGCGAGAGCCCCAGAGGGTCACCTTCACTTTTCGAGACACACGATTCTGCCGAAATTTGACACCGATCAGCATGATCTTCTAATACCTTAGTGTTTTCGTAGGTTACTGTTCTCCATACAAATGCTGTGATTAAAATTGTCATTAAGACTAAAATTTGAGCCAGTCTGGCTCGTGTCAATTTCTCGGCTGCCATTTTTATCGCGCTTCCCGTGTTACAGAGTTCAAAGTTTTCACATAAATGTTGCTTAACCGTAAAGCGAGTGTGGTCTTGACCCTGTCAATCACTTTGTATCTCAAGTATTATGTGCACCGAAAATGCCACTTTTACAACAAAATAGCAATTTAAATACCATGATGTTCAAAAAGGCAACATGGCGTCTGAATTGGGTTTTGGGTGGCATTGCGACAACTTGTTGTCCGCACAAGGAAAGAGAGTGTAGTTGAACAATTAAAATTGGAAGCATGCAACATGAGCCAAGTAAAGCAGCTTGAACAAAACTACAACTATACGGTCGTTCGTCAATTCACTTTAGCCACCATACTTTGGGGAATTGTCGGAATGGGCGTTGGTGTATTGATTGCCGCTCAACTGGTGTGGCCGGCGTTAAACTTCGACATACCTTGGTTGACATACAGCCGTCTGCGACCACTGCATACTAATGCGGTGATTTTCGCGTTCGGTACAAGTGCCCTGTTTGCTACGTCCTACTACGTAGTACAGCGTACATGTCAAGCAAGACTATTCGGTGGAAAATTAGCGTCGTTCACCTTCTGGGGCTGGCAAGCCGTTATCCTGTCTGCAGCAATCACGCTGCCGCTGGGTATGACCACGAGTAAGGAATACGCAGAGCTGGAATGGCCGATTGATATCGCCATTGCTGTGGTTTGGGTATCCTACGCAATTGTCTTCTTCGGGACGATGATTAAACGAAAAACCTCGCACATTTATGTTGCGAACTGGTTCTTCGGTGCCTTCATCCTGACGGTAGCAGTCCTGCACATCGTGAACAGCATGGCGATTCCTGTATCTATGACTAAATCGTACTCGATTTACTCTGGTGCAGTGGATGCCATGGTTCAATGGTGGTACGGACACAACGCAGTAGGCTTCCTGCTGACTGCGGGCTTCCTGGGAATGATGTACTACTTTGTACCTAAGCAAGCTGGACGTCCGGTTTACTCTTACCGTCTTTCTATCGTTCACTTCTGGGCACTGATTTCACTCTACATCTGGGCTGGTCCTCACCACCTTCACTATACTTCACTACCAGACTGGACTCAGTCGGTAGGTATGGTGATGTCACTGATCCTGTTCGCACCATCTTGGGGTGGTATGATCAACGGTATCATGACGCTATCCGGTGCATGGCACAAACTGCGTCACGATCCAATCTTGCGCTTCCTGGTTGTATCTCTGTCTTTCTACGGCATGTCGACCTTCGAAGGCCCGATGATGTCAATCAAGACAGTTAACGCCCTATCCCACTATACAGACTGGACCATTGGTCACGTACACTCTGGTGCGTTAGGCTGGGTTGCCATGGTTTCGATCGGTTCGGTATACCACCTGATCCCGAAACTGTTCGGTCAAGAGCGCATGTTCTCGGTCAAACTGATCAACGTTCACTTCTGGCTGGCCACCATCGGTACGGTACTGTACATCGTTGCGATGTGGATCTCCGGTGTGATGCAAGGTCTGATGTGGCGCGCGGTAAACACCGACGGTACATTGACCTACAGCTTCGTTGAGTCTCTGCAGGCTTCTTACCCATTCTACTTTGTTCGCTTCCTGGGTGGCGCTGTGTTCTTGTTCGGTATGCTTCTGATGGCCTACAACGCGTACAAGACTATTGCCGCGCCAAAAGAAAGCCTGAAAGCAACTGAGCAGCCAGCATAAGGAGTTCGACAATGGCTAATAATCGTCATGAAATTGTAGAAAAAAATGTCGGCCTTCTAGCGATTCTGATCATCATCGCCATCAGTTTTGGTGCGCTGGTAGAAATCACGCCGCTCCTGTATCAGGATCAAACGACTGAGCCGGTAGAAAACCTGCGCCCTTACACGGCGCTGGAAATGGAAGGCCGTGATATCTACATCCGTGAAGGTTGTAACGTGTGTCACAGCCAGATGGTTCGTCCGTTCCGTTCAGAAACAGAACGTTACGGTCATTACTCTGTTGCCGGTGAAAGTGTTTGGGAACATCCATTCCTGTGGGGTTCTAAGCGGACTGGTCCGGATCTGGCGCGTGTTGGCGGCCGTTACTCTGACGACTGGCACCGTGTTCACCTTCGTAATCCACGTGCTGTAGTTCCTGAGTCAAACATGCCAGGGTTCCCTTGGCTGGAAGAAAACGAGCTTGACGGCAAGTTAACTTCTAACAAACTAGCGCTGTTCCGCGACAACTTCGGTGTTCCTTACACTGATGAGCAAATCGCGAATGCTAGTGACGATGTGAAAGGCAAGACTGAAATGGATGCACTGATTGCTTACCTTCAGTCTCTCGGTCACGCAATGAAGTAAGGGGGCCACAATGGATATTGGAACCATTCATAGCATTTGGACAGTGATTCTGTTCGCAAGCTTTATTGGTATCGTCCTTTGGGCTTACAGTAAACGCCAAAAATCCCGCTTCGATGAAGCAGCTAACCTTGTGTTTGCAGATGAAGAGCAAGATTTGGCAACGCGTGAGAAAGACAGGAGCTAGGAAGCATGACTACATTCTGGAGTCTATGGATTACAATCATCACGCTCGGCACCATTTTCGGTATTGCCACCATTCTTGTTTGGTGTAGCAAAGACAAAATGGGTGTTGAGGAAGGTGAAGATATGGGCCACGAATACGATGGTATTCGTGAAATCAACAACCCTCTGCCAAAGTGGTGGTCCTACATGTTCTGGGGCACCATTATCTTCGGTCTGGTATACCTGGCGCTGTACCCTGGCCTGGGTAACTTTAAAGGCCTGTTAGGCTGGCAAAGTTCTAACCAGACTGTGCGTAGCGTGGAAGAGTCTAGACTCGCCATTGCCAATGCACAGAAAGATCAACGCCTGGATCAGTACGCACGTGAACTGGATGACGCACAAGCGTCTTTCGGTGAAACGTTCAAGACCCTGGCCTATGATGCATCTGGTCATGCACTACGTCCTATCACTGAAATCGCTGGCGATTCTGACGCGATTAAAGTGGGTCAGCGTCTGTTCATCCAAAACTGTGCGCAATGTCACGGTTCAGATGCGCGTGGTCAGCTAGGTTACCCGAACCTGACCGACAACGCCTGGCTGTATGGTGGTGAAGCGGAAACGATCAAAACCACAATCATGCAAGGTCGTCACGGTGTCATGCCGGCTTGGATCGATACCCTGGGCGAAGACGGTGTCCGCGATGTAACCACCTATGTACTGGGCTTGTCTGGTCGTAGCGTAAACGCCAAAGATGCCGCAGCTGGTCAACAACGTTTCGTTGTCTGTGCAGCGTGTCACGGTACCGATGGTAAAGGGAACCCGGCTTTCGGTGCACCTGACCTGACGGACCAGACTTGGCTATACGGCGGCTCTCGCCGTGCAGTTGAAGCGACGATTACCCACGGTCGTCAAGGCGTGATGCCGGCTTGGAAAGACGTGCTGGGTGAAGAGAAAGTTCAGCTGATCTCTGCCTACGTCTGGAGCCTGAGCAACGAAACCAGCAAGTAATTGGATGGTTTAAAATCAGTTACATATTATCTAATAAATTAGTAATAAAAACTGAGACTTAATACATAGCCCCTGTTACATTCAGGGGCTCTTTTCATCAAAGCGTCAAAGGTAATCACTATGCGTAAACCATGGTATAAGCATTTCTGGCCTTGGTTCGTTTTCTCTATCCCTGCCATTTCCATTATCTACAGCCTGACCGCTGTCTATATCTTTTCTCAAAACCAGGTAGATCTCGTCGCAGAAGATTATTACAAGAAAGGAAAAGCTATTAACCTTGACCTTTCGCGTTTGCGCGTCGCCGATGCACTGCAACTGAAAGCGTCGGTGAGTGTCGCCGAGTCAGACATCGTCGTGAATTTCAACAAAGGTGAGCTGAAAAGCAACCCGAACCTGCGGGTGACTTTTACCCACAGAACCCTAGCCAATAAAGACTTTACCCAAATGGTCAGCCCCGATTTGAAAGGTGCTTATCGTTTCAGCGCACCAGAGCCGCTGCAAGGCCCTTGGTTTGTTGAGCTGGAACCATTTGATGGTGACTGGATGCTGCAAGGGCGCATTACCCTGCCATCATCTGGCCCGACTTCGCTGTACGGGCAGGATAAGGAATGAGCAAAGATTGTTACCACTGTGGTGACCCGGTCCCGGCGGGTTACCATCAGCAAGTTCAGATTCTGGGTGAGCAGCGCGATATGTGTTGTCCGGGCTGTGAAGCCGTGGCTCAAACCATTGTCGACAGCGGTCTGACATCGTATTACGAATATCGCACCGCGCCAGCCGAAAAGGCCGACCTGGTTCCGCAACAATTGCAATCCCTGTTGCTCTATGATCATGAAGAAGTCCAACAGGAATTTGTCCGCAGCGTTGAGAACAGTAAGGAAGTTTCCCTCTCGCTCGATGGTGTTTCCTGTGCCGCTTGTGCCTGGCTCATTGAAAAGCAACTCAACCGAGAGCCCGGCGTCATCTCAATTCGTGTCAACACCACCACGCACCGCGCCCTGCTGGTCTGGGATCCGGCCCAAACCAAACTCAGTCATTTACTCGGCATCATTCATCAGCTGGGTTACAAAGCCGCCCCATTTGAAGCCGACGCACAAGAGCAGCAATATCACCGCACCATGAAAGGCTATCTCTATCGGTTGGGGATCGCCGGGATTGCCACTATGCAGGTCATGATGCTGGCCGTAGCGCTATATTTTGAAATCTTCGGGGATTTAGATCCTGAGTTCAAAAGTTACCTGCGTTGGGTCAGCCTGATCTTCGCCACGCCGGTATTGCTCTACTCTGCCCTGCCGTTTTACCTCAATGCCTGGCGAAATCTCAAAGCTCGCACACTGGGCATGGATGTTCCGGTGTCGATTGCCTTGCTGTTTGCCTTTGTCGCCAGCCTGTATGCAACCGTGATGGAAAAAGGCGAAGTCTTTTTTGAATCCATTTCGATGTTTACCTTCTTCCTGCTGTTGGGTCGCTTCCTCGAAATGCGTGCCCGGCGTCAGGCCGCTGCAGCCAGCGCCAACCTCCTCAAACTGGTGCCGGCGATGGCGACCCTGGAAGACGGACGACAGGTCGCCGCCAAGACCTTGAAAGTCGACGATATCGTTCTTGTCCTGCCAGGTGAGAACCTGCCGGCTGACGGGGAAATCCAGCAAGGTGAAACGGCCATCGACGAGTCGATGCTGACTGGTGAGCCAATGCCGGTCCCTCGCGCCGCAGGGGATCAGGTCTTTGCCGGGACCATCAACGGTGATGGCAATATCACTCTTAAAGTGACCCAGGATCGGCAGAACTCGCTGATCTCTAACATCGTACGGTTGCAAGATGAAGCGCAATCCACCAAGCCGAAAGTGGCGGAGATCGCCGATGTCGTCGCTCGTTATTTCGTAGCTGCCATTTTGATCATTTCAGCGGGTACCTGGTTGTACTGGATGCAGCACCGCCCTGAAGATGCATTGTGGATCACTCTCTCTGTTCTGGTGGCAACCTGCCCTTGTGCGCTATCTCTGGCGACGCCAACCGCACTGACTTGCTCAACGTCAAGCTTAGGCCGGTTGGGTATCCTTTTACGCCGCGGGCACGTGCTGGAAACCCTGTGTAAAGTAAATCAGTTGGTGATTGATAAAACCGGCACCCTGACGGAAGGAAACATCCGGCTGGTTAAGACCAAGTTGCTGGGCAATGTTTCAGAGCAAGATGCCCTGACTTATGCCGCTGAACTGGAGCGATTCGCCAACCACCCGATCGCGAGAGCGTTCCGCGAACATCGTTCAGCAGCGCTGAAATTCGATCGTGTGGAGAATATCATTGGCTCAGGATTGAAGGGCTGGATCGGAAATGATGAATGGCGTATCGGCCAGGCCGCTTTCACGCTGGACAGACATCCGGACAAGGAGCACCTGCTGATGCAATGTGACAATCGCTACCAAGTCTGGCTGACCTGTAATGCGCAGCCGATCGCGGCCTTTAAGCTGGACGATCCGATCCGCCAGGACAGCAAGGAGCTCATCGCCCAATTCCAGTCGGCGGGGATCAAAGTGACCATGCTGACCGGTGACCACTCAGCCAATGCCCAGGCCGTCGCGGACAAACTCGGGATTGATACGCTGGTTGCCGGTGTGAGCCCTGAAGGAAAACTCGCCTACCTGCGTAGCCTGAATCAAGATCAGGTTGCCCTGATGATCGGCGACGGTGTGAATGACGCCCCGGTTCTGGCTGGCGCCCACCTCTCCGTTGCCATGGGCGGCGGCACGGATGTTGCTAAATCCTCGGCTGATATGGTATTGCTGGGCGACAAACTGTCACGAATTCTACCTGCTCGTCAGCTTGCGCTCAAAACCCGTAAGATTATCCGGGAAAATCTGGCTTGGGCACTGGGATATAACCTAGTGATCCTGCCGCTGGCCGTTGCCGGTTACGTTGCCCCCTACATTGCCGTAGTGGGCATGTCAGCCAGCTCAATCATTGTTGTCTCTAACTCTTTAAGGTTGTTGAAAGAAAATGGCTAGTCTTTATCTGTTGATACCTATCGCGATCATTTTTGTCTGTATTGCTGTCGGCATTTTTCTGTGGGCCGTCAGAAGTGAGCAATTTGAAGATCTGGAACGCCGTGGTTACGACATCCTGTTTGACGAGGGTGAAAACGAAAACACGGACAAGCCAGCCAAAAAACGCGATTAACCAACATGGACGCAGCTATCTCAACTGATTTTATCGCCGCCTTTGTGATTGGCCTGATGGGGGCCGGGCATTGCCTGGGGATGTGTGGCGGGGTCGCTGCCGCCCTCACGCTCGGCATTCCCGGCCAACAAGATACACGCCGCTGGCCGTATCTGCTCTGCTACAACGCCGGTCGGCTGATTTCCTATGCAATTGCCGGTGCCATCATCGGGGGAGCGTTTGCCGGCATGGCTGCCCTCAGCGGTCATGCCACTGCTCTAGTCTCGCTGCGGTTACTGGCTGCGGTTATGATGATCCTGCTGGCGTTGTATCTGGGCCAGTGGTGGCAGGCAATCACCCATCTGGAGCGCCTCGGGCAATATCTGTGGCGGCTGATTTCGCCTCAGGCTAAGTCCCTGCTGCCGCTCAAGTCCCCAGCCGCCGCGTTACCGTTTGGCCTGCTCTGGGGCTGGCTGCCGTGCGGATTGGTCTACTCAACCTTAAGCTGGGCTGCTGTTTCCGGGAGTGCGTCTTCCGGCGCTGCGGTCATGCTGGCTTTCGGCATGGGGACCTTACCGACCATGATTGCCGTGGGCTCGCTGGCCCAGCAGCTCCAACAGTTTTTAAAGAATCTATATTTCAAGCGGGCCAGTGCCTTGATGCTCCTCTTGTACGGGGTCCATACTGGTTATATCGCAATCAAACAAATTTTGTAGGGTTTTATATTTCTCGTCACATCAATTCATATTGTGTTAAAATATTGACCTACGTCAACACGGTTAGACAGGCTTATGATTTCGGACAAACTTCCAACCAAACGTGTCCAGTCCGGTGGATGTGCTATTCATTGCCAGGACTGTAGTATCAGTCAGTTGTGTATTCCATTTACGCTGAACGAATCTGAGCTTGATCAATTGGATCAGATCATCGAGCGTAAAAAGCCGATCCAAAAAGGACAAGAGCTTTTTAAGGCTGGCGATGAGCTGAAATCGCTCTACGCGATCCGCTCCGGGACAATTAAGAGCTATACCATCACCGAGCAAGGGGATGAGCAAATCACCGCCTTCCATCTGGCCGGGGATTTGGTTGGTTTTGATGCCATTAATGAAATGATGCATCCGAGCTTTGCCCAGTCTCTGGAAACCTCGATGGTTTGTGAGATCCCATTTGAAATCCTGGATGACTTATCCGGTCGCATGCCGAAGCTGCGCAAGCAGATTATGCGTCTGATGAGTAACGAGATTAAAGGCGATCAGGAAATGATCCTGTTGCTGTCGAAAAAGAATGCCGAAGAACGTCTGGCAGCCTTCCTATATAATCTCTCCCTGCGTTTCTCTCAGCGTGGCTTCTCACCCCGTGAGTTCCGCCTGACTATGACGCGTGGCGATATCGGTAACTACCTGGGCCTGACCGTCGAGACCATTAGCCGTCTGCTGGGTCGCTTCCAGAAATCAGGCATGCTGAGCGTCAAAGGCAAGTACATTACGATTCTGGATCACGAAGAACTGTCCCGCTTGGCCGGCGTGAGTAACAACAACTGATCCACTGAATTCCGGTTCAATAAGAAAGTGATACGAGCTTGCGCCGTATCACTTTTTTTATTTTCTAAACTCCCCATTACTGCTGCGATACGTTACAGTTAATGAAGCCATTCTGATTTATCTATTTGCTTTCAAGGGTATTCAGGCAACTAGGTAGTATTCCTTTCAAGGGGATCTGAGACTGGTTTTGATGCCAACACTGTTGTGTAAGGGGGCAATTATGACCAAGTACAATAATATTCTTGTTGTGGCTGATCCGGAGCAGGATCACCAACCAGCCTTATCTCGCGCCGTCGATCTTGCGAAACGCTCGCCGGACGTCACCATCACTCTATTCCTTGCCATCTACGATTTCTCGTACGAAATGACTTCCATGCTATCGTCTGATGAACGCCAAGCCATGCGCCGGGGCGTCGTTATGCAGCGTGAAGAGTGGTTGAAAGATATTATTCAGCCCTTTAAAGAGAAAGGATTTCATATCGATTTGAGCGTGGTATGGCATAACCGTCCATATGAAGCCATCATTGCGGAAGTGTTCAGTAAAAATCATGATCTGCTAATCAAAGCGACCCATGATCATGACAAAATTGGTTCGGTCATTTTCACCCCGACCGACTGGCACCTTCTGCGCAAGTGCCCCTGCCCGGTGTTGATGGTGAAAGAGCATAGCTGGCCGGAAAACGGAAAAATCATCGCCAGTGTGAACTTGGCAGCGGACAGCGAAACCCACGATAAGCTCAACGATGCCATTGTGGCAGAGGCATTGGCGATGGCGGATATCCTGGATGCAGAGGTACATCTGGTCAATGCCTACCCGGCAACGCCGGTCAATATTACCATTGAGCTGCCGGAGTTTGACCCAGCGTCATACTCCGATGCCGTCCGGGGCCACCACCTGACTTCCATGAAAGCCTTGCGCCATAAACACGGCTTGCCGGAAGAGCAAACCCATGTGGTGGAAGGTTTACCGGAAGACGTGATTCCCAGCGTGGCCAAAGAGCTGGATGCCGAGCTGGTGATCCTGGGGACGACCGGGCGAACCGGGTTGTCTGCGGTCTTCATTGGCAATACCGCTGAACATACCATTGATCGCCTGAACTGTGATTTACTGGCACTGAAACCGGAAGGTTATGTCAGTCCGCTCAGCCCGCATCCGGAACAAGATTAAACGCCTTGAAGTTGATCGCCGGAAAGCAAACAGCCTCCATTCGGAGGCTGTTTTACAAGTGAGCGGATCTCGATGGCAGAGCCTTTAAATCTCGATGCGACGTTCGTTATGATCCGGGAAAGGATATTCCATATGCTTCGCAGTGGCGCGTGCAACCGGCTCACCACAGTAACGTGACACAACTTTCAACGCCATATCGATACCGGCTGAGATGCCCGCTGAAGTCAGCAAATCACCGTCTTCGACCACGTGTTGTGTTTTCAGCACCGTTGTGTGCGGAAACAGCTCCTGCATCCAGTCCAGTGAGCGCCAGTGGGTCGTGACCTGTTTCCCTTCCAGCAATCCGGCCTTGCCCAGTACCAGTGCGCCGGTACAAACGGATGTCAGCAGCTCCAGCGTCGGGACCCTCTCTCTTAACCAGGTCAAAAGCTGCGGGTTCTCCATTTGCGGCCGGGTTCCCCATCCGCCCGGGACGACTAACACATCCAGTGCCGGACAATCATGAAAATCGTGATCCGGCAGCACCCGCATCCCGCCCGTGGTGACAACCGGCGCATGCTGTTCTGCTATCAGAACAACATCAAAAGGTGATTCCGACTCCCGGCGATTATCCTCACTCAGCCGTGTGGTCGAAAAAACTTCAAAAGGCCCGCAATAATCGAGCACCTCCACATCATCAAAAATCAAAATCCCAACTTTTTTTCTGTCCATTTGTTTTCCTTCACAAGATGCTCGTCTAGTGCGAGCCCAAAATACTCCTTGAAAAGTCATACAATACTAAATGCACACAAATAGCAACCCTGTTGCACATTATTCGGTCCAGTGAATCCCACTAAAAAGAATAGCTGCAATCGTCGGGAATCAAGTTCAGGATTTGGCAGAGGAGCCTAAGGCCAATGAAAGGCAATGAGGGAATAAAGCGGGTGTTTAACGCGTCGGATGGAAAGACGGTCAGGAAGACGATGGCTCGCCTTCCTGACCCTTCAGGATTAAATGTTAGTCACATCAATGAACATAGACTCGTCGATATTGGTCGATGACACAACCGCTTCAGTGAAAGCATACTCTTCCCGATCGCCGTCTCGATCCAACGGAAGATTAACGAAGTCAAACAGCTCTTTGTCGGCTAATTGACTCGGGCTGACATTCTGAAGTGACTTGAAAATGCTCTCAACACGGCCTGGTGTTTTCTTGTCCCATTCAACCAGCATCGCTTTGATTGCCTGGCGTTGCAGGTTTTCCTGAGAACCACACAGGTTACAAGGAATGATCGGGAACTCTTTATGCTCCGCATACTTGATCAGATCTTTTTC
Source organism: Photobacterium sp. MCCC 1A19761 (assembly GCF_037389125.1). Classification (NCBI taxonomy): domain Bacteria; kingdom Pseudomonadati; phylum Pseudomonadota; class Gammaproteobacteria; order Vibrionales; family Vibrionaceae; genus Photobacterium; species Photobacterium sp. MCCC 1A19761. The sequence continues at coordinate 3,505 of NZ_JAZGTF010000026.1, read as the reverse complement.
ACGACAGTATGTCAGCGGGCGAATCACCACGTTCCGGCCATCATCAGAGCGCAGCTTCGGCGGCATTGCCTTCATCCGCGAGCCGTGGAACATGTTCAAAAACAGGGTTTCGACGATATCATCCAGGTGGTGACCCAACGCAATTTTGGTCGCACCAATCTTCTCAGCAAAAGAATACAGCGTGCCGCGACGCAAGCGTGAACACAGGCCGCAAGTTGTTTTTCCTTCCGGCACCTTCTCTTTGACAACCGAGTAAGTATCTTTGTCGACGATGTAGTATGGAATATCCAGGCTTTCAAAATAATCAGGCAAAATATGCTCAGGAAAACCAGGCTGTTTTTGATCCAAGTTCACCGCTACAACATCAAACTTAATCGGTGCGGCTTTTTGTAGATTCAATAAGATATCTAACATCGCAAATGAATCTTTACCGCCACTGATACAGGCCATCACCACATCATTTTCTTCGATCATGTTGTAGTCAATGATGGCATTGCCAACATTTCTCCGCAGGCGTTTCTGGAGCTTGTTGAATTCAAGTGTATCTTTTCTTGTATCTTTCTGATTCATTGCGACTTCTCACACTGTCGATTGGGTCGACTGTAGATTTCCTGACTGGATTCTTGATAGGGCGTGGATTATACGGACTTTTCTTGCAGGTTGAAATATTTTACGACTCCGGTATCACCGCGCTGCCCATCCAGATTGCATATGAACTGACCTCTTTCACGTCCTCTATCTCAGGCTTTGCTACTTTAACGCTTCAGCATTGAATGTGAACCAAGGTTTATATATAGTTTTCAAGTGAGAATGAATATCACTTAATTTAAATGGGCATGGTGTTACGAATGGATCAAACCTTCGGGCTGAGTCGGCCGAGCATCGGGGCATCTGCGACTGTGCCTGCGCTTATGTCGGTGCAACAGATCACCCCCCAAATGCATGCTGCCGGTGATGCCGGCTCTATGTGTTGGTATAACCTTCAGCTCCCTGACCCAAAGGGGAGCAATCATTTCCGGTGTTTCAGGCTTGCTGAAGATATTTGCTTTACCAAAAGCACATACCAGAGTGAAACCCCATTACTGTCCGAAATTGACTATCCGGTCGAGACAACCCTTCTGGTATTCGGCCTCACGGGTGAAAGCCGATTAGGGTTTTGCGAAAACTCACTCAACGCCATCAAACCGGGTGATATTTGGTTATTTAACCTCAAAGGCAGAACTTTTTATCGCTACAGCAGCGCCAACACCCGTCATGAAATGGCCGTACTCAAAATACCCACAAACCGCCTGAAACGCGCCTATTCCAGTCAGGATCGTCTGTTCGATGCCATTTTTACCAAGGATCATGCTCAAGTTGCGGTCCGACAAGACAATCACAGCTGGATTGCTCCATTGATCGATAACCCGCTCCATAATCCGTTTGATCGCATGAAAGCTGAAGGCAGAGCACTGGAGCTATTAGCCCACTGGCTGATTCCCCTCGCCCAATCCGTACACCTGACGCAAAGCAAAGCCCCCACCTATAGGAATCCTGTTGAGCGCGCCAGGCAGATCCTCATCACTGCCATAGCCAACCCGCCCACACTCGATGCCCTGGCCCGAGACGTCGGCATGAGCCACACCCGGCTCAACAGAAACTTCAAAAAGACATACGGCAAAACGGTTTTCAGCTGGCTCAGAGCCTATCGATTAGAACTCGCGAAATCTTACCTGAGCGATGTCGCACACAGCATTACAGAGGTTGCCCATTTGTGTGGCTTCAGCAGTGCGAGCCACTTCACGCAGGCTTTCAGGCAGCAGGAAGGCCTGACGCCGATTGACTATCGTTCACAACAGATGAAACATCACCATGATTAGAAAACCAAGTCATTTGAAAACTTTAATGCCGTTAATGGTACTACTGATCGGCAATACGATTGCCCACAGCATCTTTATGATAAGTATCCCGATTAATCCCGCATTGTCATAGTCCGCAAACATGTCGCTGACCCCAAACAAATCCCCATAAAAAGCAACAACAGCCCGAGCCCTGCATGAAAGATTTCTGTCAGACGCGTCGCCATCTGAAACAAGAGGGAGCCGGAGGCCAAGCCGCCAAAGAACGCCGCTGAAACACGTCCCGAAGCCGTGGCAATATCACCAAAGGCCGGATATTTAATCACCATCGCCATCGCGACAGCATTGCTGGCGACCAAAGTGCTGCCAATGCCAACCACACTGACATGAATCAGCCAAGGTAATTCATGTGTGGCACTAAACGCACATAACAGCGCCAACCCGGCAACAGGATACAGGATCAGCAACAAATCAGATTCGTGACGCAGTCTGCTTGCCAGCGGAGTCAGGATCAAGCGGGACACAATTCCCATCCCGCCAAATAAAGTGATCAGGGATGCCGCTTGTTGCGTATTCATCCCAATCTGGGCTGCAACCATCGGGATTTGAGTAATAAATGCAGCCAGCGTGATGCCGACGCCCGCCTGCATCACCATCAACAATGTCACAAGTCGTTTGTCTCCTTGACCCCGAGCAGAAACGCGCTGTACTGGTACTTTCTCTTGCCAGTTTTTCCCGGCCGCTAAGCCGGCCATCCCAAAGCAAAGCGGAATCATCAATGCAAACGCCGCCCGCCAGCCCCATTCAATGGCCGCCAAAGACAGCACAGAGCCGGCCGCCAGAGCTGATAGCTGTACGCCGGACTGCTTTACCCCGACCATCAACGCTTTCCGAGAGGCCGGAACCAGCGCCGCAATCGCCTGATTCGTGACCGGGTTGGTAAGAGCCTGGGCAATACCGCAGACCGCAATGGCCAAAGCCATTCCCAGCCAGTGTTCCACCCAAATGAGTGCCGTAAACGACACGCCGGTCAGAACAAATAAAGACACCATTGCCCTGCGAATTCCCCATTGCTTCACCCAACGTCCGGCATTGAGCGAGAGCATAGCGGCCACACCAAAAGCAGACAGCGTAAACGTGCCAAGTATTGTCGGGTTGATATAGGTTTCTGCCAGCATCAGCGGCGCCAGCGCACCATTGGCATAAAGTACAAGCATCGGCAGGGCCATCGCCATGAGCAGGATCAGCAGCAGGGCCAGATCGATTTTCTGTTCGGCGACGGGGGTTTGTGGGTTGCATGATGGTTCACGTAATTCGTTCACTCTTTTCTCTCCTCAGTGGAATTCACTCTCTGTATGTCGTTGTAATTACAGCAGCCTACAAAGCTTTACCGACATTAATAGAGAAAAAAGGCAGCAAAAAATATCAAACGCCGAGCAATTTTCTATCAACTCGCGAACGGGTATTGTTAGTAGAAACAAAAAACGCTCCCAATAGGGAGCGCTTCATTGATTCAACATGGAACTTAGTGTTAGCTAAATAAGCCGACGAAAAACAAATGAATTGTATCCCAAAGCCGACTAAAGAAACCGCCCTCGGAAACACTCTCTAATGCCACCAACGGGGCTTGCGCCACGGTTTCGCCATCCACCTGGTAGAGAATTTGA
>NZ_JAZGTF010000025.1:0-117283 GCF_037389125.1 Photobacterium sp. MCCC 1A19761 | reverse complement strand
TATCCCAAAGCCGACTAAAGAAACCGCCCTCGGAAACACTCTCTAATGCCACCAACGGGGCTTGCGCCACGGTTTCGCCATCCACCTGGTAGAGAATTTGACCGACAACATCGCCTTCTTGTACCGGCGCCATCAATTTATCCTTCAGCTCAATGCTAGCGGTGAGTTTATCTTTGTCATTGCGTGACAAGGTCACGTAAGTGTTCGTCGCAGCCCCCAGTGAAATCGAAGCGCTCTCTCCCTTCCAGATCCGCTCTTTGAGGACTTCTTCACCTTGTTGATGCGGTGACAGGGTTTCAAAGAATCGAAAACCATAGTTCAGCAGCTGCTTGCTTTCCGCTTCACGGGCCTTGGTACTTTTCGCCCCCATCACAACCGCGATCAAACGCATGTTGCCTTCCGTTGCCGAACTTGCCAGGCTGTAACCCGCGCCGCTGGTGTAGCCGGTTTTCATACCATCAACATTCATGCTGCGATCGCCCAGCAAGCCGTTGCGGTTCCGCTGGGTGATATTGTTGTAGGTAAAAGAACGTTCACTGTAAAGACGGTAAATATCGGGCAAATCACGGATCAACGCCTGACCAAGCAGCGCAATATCGTACGGTGTCGAATAAAGCCCATCACTGTCAAGTCCATGGGGGTTCGTGAACGAACTGTTCTTCATCCCCAACTTCTTCGCCCAGGAGTTCATCAGGCTGACAAACGCGCCTTCAGAGCCGGCGGCGTGTTCAGCAATTGCCACACTGGCATCATTGCCGGACTGGATGATCAGGCCACGATAAAGATCCATCATGGCGACTTCCGTGTTCACCTCGATAAACATTTTTGAGGAATCCGGGAAGTTTTTTGCCCAAGCGTTGCGACTAATCACAACCTTGTCATCCTTGGTGATATTGCCGCTTTTCATCTCCTGGCCGGCAACATAACTGGTCATCAGTTTGGTCAGGCTTGCTGGGTTCAGCCGCTCATGAGCTTGCTTCTCCGCCAGCACCTGTCCGGTGTGGAAATCTATCAGGATATAGCCTTTTGCCCCCAGGTGCGGTGGATCGGGAATAATCGTTGGCGCCGCCAGAGATGCGGTTGAAAAAATGCCAGAGAGTAGCACGGTGCCAATCACGGCTGCGCGAAGTCGAGTTGTCCTTTGCATGGTAATGTCGCCAATCCTCTTTTCCGGTTCGGGCCAGTATATCGAAGTGTCAGGGGGATATTTGCGTCTTTTACCAAGGCTTACCAAATGTCATACACACTTACAAACCGCCCCTGAAACTCAGAACAATGTGCAACTAATAACATAATTACTCTGTATTTTCAGCCACTTCTCGCTCTTTGATCCAGCAATACTCGTTCATTGGGTGGATACGCAACGCCTAACCACCACATCTACGCAGTTTTCTGCTGAAACTCTATGCTTTACCAACATAATTCGCTGATTAACACGTCAATGACTCAGACGAGAAAAAATGAACGATTAAAAACAAAAATCCTTTATTTACAAGTGGTTAATTTCCAACCTCTCGATACTCCGGCCTCATTTTTACAAAAAATTCATATTTTTTTTCGGTTTACCATTTTTTAACGAATCAAAAACTTTTATGCTTGATCGTAAAACTTGGCAGGAGATTCATCTACCAAGTAGTAGTCAACATAAGGATAGGTAATGACTTTCTACAAAAAACTAGAGCAACATTATCAGAAGCTCTCTCGCCTCGCTCACCTGAATGCAATTTGCGGCTGGGATCAGGCCGCCATGATGCCTGAAGGTGGGAATGAAGCCCGTTCGGAAGCCATGGCTGAACTGGCTGTCATGCAACATGAGCTGGCAACTGCCGCTCACCTGGACGACTGGTTTGCGCAGGCAGAAAGAGAATCGCTGTCTGCAGAGGAAACCGTCAGCCTGAAAGAAATGAAGCGTTCATGGCAGATCAACAACCTGTTGCCCACCGATCTCGTTGAGGAAAAATCGCTGGCAGGTTCGAAGTGTGAGCACGCCTGGCGCACCCAACGAGCCAACAACAGCTGGCATGAATTTAGCCTCAACCTGGAGAAAGTGGTTGAATTAGCCCGTCGTGAAGCGCAAATCCGTGCGGAAGCAACCGGACTGAGCCGTTATGATGCACTGTTGAATTTGTATGAGCCCGGCATGACGACAGCTGAGCTTGATCAACTGTTCAGTGACGTGAAGCGCTGGCTACCAAACCTGATCCGCCAGGTGCGCGAAAAACAAGGCACGGAAAAGGCCATTCAACCGGTTGGCCCGTTCCCGATTGAGCAGCAAAAAGCGCTGAGCCTGGATGTGATGTCCAAACTCGGATTTGATTTCCACCATGGCCGGCTGGACGTCAGTGTCCATCCATTCTGTGGCGGGGTGCCGACCGATGTGCGCATTACCACCCGCTATGATGAAGATGACTTCACTTCCGCATTGATGGGCGTGGTGCATGAAACCGGCCATGCCCGTTATGAACAAGGCTTGCCGACAAAATGGCATGGCCTGCCGATTGGTGAAGCGCGCTCCATGGGCATTCACGAATCCCAGAGCCTGTTCTTTGAAATGCAGCTCGCCCGTAGTGAACCGTTCGTGGAAATTTTGGCTCCGCTGGCTGCAGAAGCATTCGGGCGCAACAATGACCCGGCTCTGTCGAGCCAGAATCTGACGCTGCTCAACACCCGCGTTAATCCGGGCTTTATTCGAGTTGATGCAGACGAGGTCACCTATCCGGCACACGTGATCCTGCGCTACGAGATTGAGCGTGACTTGATTGAAGGCCATATTGAAGTGGCGGATATCCCGGAGCTGTGGGATAAGAAAATGACCGAGTATCTCGGCCTGTCGACCAAAGGAAACTACACCGACGGGTGTATGCAGGATATCCATTGGACCGACGGCAGCTTTGGTTACTTCCCGTCCTATACTCTGGGTGCCATGTATGCAGCTCAGTTTATGGCCGCGATGCGCAAAGAAATGAACGTCGACAACCTGATCCGCGAGCGTAATCTACAGCCGATTTTCAACTGGCTGGATAAGCACATCTGGAAAAAAGCCTCCTCGCTCTCCACCGACAAGCTGCTGATTGAAGCCACCGGCGAGCGCTTGAATGCGGAGCATTTCAGAAACCATCTGGTGGAGCGTTACCTGAAATAGTAATGCCCTCACCTCCGTAACGTTAAACAAAACGCCCTGAGCACATGCCAGGGCGTTTTACTTTACTCCAATGATGAAACCGTTGAGATCAGATCAAACTCATCTCCAGCACCGAGTTCACCGATACTCCGTTCCATTTGTAAGTGTAATGGCGGGTCTGGCAAACTTTACTGACCAGATTCGGCTTAAACAGTACATAACAGGCATGGCCCTGGTGACGGACGGACTGATACACAATCCCGTCCCCCTTTTCAGTTTTGATTTCTGTGGCCAGTGCCTGCGAATGACTGTAGTTGGTTGGGTGATACAGATCAGAATCGAGATAAGGCTGGGCGGTTAAATCTGTCAGCTCGGCGCTGAACCAGGCATCGATGCAGCGCATTTGAATATCCTGCGCAGGCTCCTGGGTGTAACCCATCACCCGCTCCATATGATGCACGGTTTCTTTGATGGCGGTGTTCACATCCGGTGCCGCGTAGTAACCGCCAAAGTCCGCGGTATTGAACCTTGCGCCATCCGGATTGATATGGGTAAACGCCGCCATCACATAACTGCAATGCGGGATCCCGACCAGTCGTTCATCTGCCGGGATCTGGCTGAAATTGCCGACTTCTTCCGACAGACGCGGATTTGTCAGGGCTTCGACGGCAAACACCGCTTCGAGCTGCTCTGGCGAGGCGACATCTTCATACAAGTTAATAGGCGGATACTTGGATGGGATCAAACGAAAACAGTGCTGATCCCGAAAGGACTGCTGTGGATATGCCATTTACGATTTCCCACCTCGCCAGGCATTGAGGCGAGATGCCACCTGATATAAATCCACGACTTTTCCCTGTGTCATCACATCCATGGCTGAACGACCGGCAAAAAACGGATGGGCATTCGGCTTCTGGACCCACTGATACACACTCTCTTCGGCACTGAACAGAATGCGCAGACACTTATGAATATTCAGGATATAGCTCATACGCTCCAGTAAGTCGTTCGACACCTTGGCCGATTCCGGATGACTCCGGTACTTATTCAGCGTGGAGCGGCTGCTCAGTCCCAACAGCGCCATTTGCTGCGCCTGGGTACAGGACCATTTATCCAGAATATTAAACACGACGGGCAATACCTGATTCCCGGTATTTGCCTGAATGGCCTGATTTGTGGCTTGGGATGCGTTCATCGCCACCTCTTGACTATGACAATGTCTATATATGGACAACTTTAGCACCACTAACCACGGATAGCCAATATGTACGGGTGATCAGTGTATAAATCTGTGAATATTCACCATTGGAGAATCACTAAATGTACAAATATGGACAGAAATAAAAATCGCTTAAACCTTACCGCCACTGGAAAAATTCGCAGTAAAGACATGAAAGTGAGAAGAAATTTGGGAAGATTGTGACAAATGGCGCCGCCTTCGCAGCGGCACACATTGGAGGATAGGGTTCAGCACCTCAATCAAGAGTTGTCTTAGGGCGCTGCTTACGCCACAGCCAAATAAGGCATGACGAAAAACATAGCCGCTAGGCCGGACGATAATGAAGCGCGGTCTTCTCAGCCAGTTTTACGATGACACTCACAGCTTTTTCCATGCCTTCCAGGGTAATAAATTCATGGATCCCGTGGAAGTTATAACCGCCGGTGAAAATGTTCGGACACGGTAGCCCCATGTAAGACAAGCGCGCACCATCGGTGCCTCCGCGAATTGGCTTGACCTCCGGCTGCACGTCACACGCAATCATGGCCTGCTTCGCCAATTCAATCACATGCGGATGCGGCTCGACCATCTCTCGCATGTTGGCGTAATTGTCCGTGATCTCCAGCGTCACTCGCGATTTTCCTAACTGCCGATTCAGCGCGTCGACCGTTTCCTGCATTACGACCTTACGCTTTGCCAGGCCGTCACGGTCAAAATCACGTAGCAGGTAATGCAGTGTGGTGTTTGCAACGGACGGTTCCATCGCCACTAAGTGATAAAAGCCTTCATAACCTTCAGTACACTCAGGGGTTTCATCTGCCGGCATCATTAGTTGGAACTGAGCGGCGATGTGCATCGCATTCACCATCTTACCCTTGGCCGTGCCCGGATGGACATTCACGCCTTTGCAAGTCACCTTGGCCGCAGCGGCATTGAAGTTTTCATACTCCAGTTCACCGACCGGTCCGCCATCGATGGTATAAGCCCACCGGGCGCCGAACTTCTCGACATCAAATCGATCAGCACCCCGCCCGATTTCTTCATCCGGGGTAAAGCCAACACAAATCTCGCCATGTGGGATATCCGGATTGGCAATCAGATGCGCTACAGCGGTCAGGATCTCGGCAATCCCGGCCTTGTTATCGGCGCCGAGCAGCGTGGTCCCGTCAGTCATAATCAGCGTCTGGCCATGTAGCCGATGCAGCTCCGGATATTGGATCGGTGACAACACTTCATCGCCAATCCCCAACGCAATATCCCCGCCCTGGTAATTCTCAACCGCTTGGGGGGTAACATGCTTGCCGGAAGCATCCGGTGACGTATCCAGGTGCGCAATAAAACCAATCGCCGGGACGTCATAGTCTACATTCGCAGGCAAACGGGCCATGAGATAACCGTTTTCATCCAAATCGACATCACTCAGCCCCAATGCGATCAGCTCTTGCCTGATATCGTCGGCGAGCACTCTCTGTCCTTCCGTGCTTGGGCTATGGGTAGAGGAAGCGTCTGATTGAGTATCAATACTCAGATAACGCAAAAACCGATCAATTAATTTATCCATGTCCCACTCTTCGTTGTATTCATTCTGCTGTACAGATGCGTGAAAACGGAGGGCGGTAAACTGTTACCTCCCTCCCAAATACAAGCCAAGTATCGTCGAGAGACTCGGGAAATGAATTGCGGTGAATCAGTTTTTCGTTAATTGGTGAGAATTTTTCGGCCGGAGGGTCGAAAAACGCGCGGGAAAACCCTCGCCAGAGTGTATTACCGCGCGTCAGGAGCTCATGGGGTGCGAATCAGGCCCGGCACAGCCACAAAATCATGGCGTTACAGTGTTAACCCGCTAGCTTCCATATTCTTGATATGTGTAATCACATCGTCCACGGAGACCGAAGGATGATTGAAAAACCGGTACAGCTCACTGGTGGTTGCTTTCTGGATCACCGGGCTGACGGCCATGGAGTCAATGATACTGGGAACCAGCGTTTGGGTTTGCTCCGCCTGCCGAAAATCAGCCATGGCCTTGACCGAACAGGCATTAAACCCAGCCAACGATATATCCCGACGAGCCGGGATCGCGCCTTTGGTCTGATTAAACTGACGCAGAAAGTCCGGGCTGGAAAGCACTCCCGCAATGTCATTCGCCTGTTGCTCGCTCAGCGTCGGACTTTTAAACAGCGCAAAGCTGTCCATATTGTAAATGAAGCCGGGCTGCCGGGCCGGTGCTGCGTAACAAGAAATGGTCTCCGGAAACTGCCCGGCCAGTGCAATCAGCTCCCCGGCCACCCAATCCCCCGTGATCTGAAAAGCACGCTGACCGCTCAGCAGTGCCTGAGTTGCTTCTTCCCAACGCTGACGCGTCAGGTCCGGCAATACAATCTCGCTGATGTCGCGAAACAGGCTCAGAGCTTCCCGGGTTACCGCGCTGTCGAGCGCCTGAGCATCCAGCTCGATGAAAGCGCGACGATAGTAATCCGGCCCACCCAGACCAAACGCGATATTTTCAAACAACTGCACCACCTGCCACGGCTCATTCCCAATTGCCAATGGCGGGACCCCCTGCTGCTTCAGCTGACGAAAAACGGTCAGCATCTCCTGCCAGTCCCGGGGCACCGGAAGCTTATAGGTCGCCAGAACCTCATGATTCACCCACACCCAGTTCAGACGATGAATGGTGATCGGGATCGCGACATATTCCTGATTGAACTGGTGAATATCGCGTACCAGCGGGTTCAGGTGCTGGTTCCATGCCTGCTTTTGGGCAATCGGTGCCAATGAATGCAGAAAGCCCAAAGCCGCCCAGGACTTAATGGCCGGCCCTTCCAGCAACGCCATGTCCGGTGGATTACCGGCAATGGCTCTCGCCTGCAAAATAGATTTTGCGGTCCCGCCTCCACCGCCCTGAATCGGCACACTGGCCACCGAATATCCAGAAGCTTTCAGGGTTTGCTCAACAATCGCAGTCGCATTGGCTTCCCCCCGTGAGGTCCACCAATGCAAAAAATGAACGGTCTGATCGGCATGTGCGGTGAGCGTCCAGCCGCTCAGCATCAATATCCATAAAAACTTCATCAATAAAAACTTCATCTGTCTCTCGCAAAACACAACTCAACTTCCAGTCCCTGCTCGTCATGGTTCCTGAGCTTCAGATCACCGCCATGAGAGCGGGCAATACTGCGGGAAATCGTCAACCCCAGCCCGGAGCCGGTGTCATCCTTTCTGCCTGCACGATAGTAAGGCTCAAACACCTTCTCCAGCAGCTTGTGGTCAATCCCCGGCCCATGATCCCGGATCCGCAGATGCAGCGCATCCGCCGAATCAGTCACCCGAACTTCCACGCGATCTCCATAGAGCACTGCATTATCAATAACGTTGTAAATACAACGCTTCACGGCAATGGGTTTGCCAAGGTAGGGTTTGGGCTGCGCGGGATAAATCGTGACCCGCGGTTGCTGGCGATTATGGTAATCAGCACATCCCTGCAGGATCTGCTGGATATCAATCCACTCCGGCTCTTCGTGAATATCCGTATCCCGGATGCACTGCAGCGCCCCTTTCAACATTAAATCGACTTCATCAAGCAATTTTTCAAACCGCTGGCGGGTTCGCGCGTCGTCAAGCATCTCTGTACGTAGTTTGAGGCAGGCGAGCGGCGTTTTCAGATCATGTGAAATAGCGCTGAACAGCATTTCCCGATCCCGAATATAAGCTTTCACCCGGCGGTTCATTTTGTTAAATGCATGAATGGCGCTGCGGGTTTCATTACTGCCGGCTTCTGCAATTTCAGCGACTGTCAACGGGCTCCCCATCAGTGTTGCGGCTTTCGCCAGGGATTTAATCGGCCGAATTTCCCGCTGGAGTACCCAGGCTGTACCGAACATCAGTAACGCCGAAGCGACAGCCAGAAATAACAACTGGCGCTGATCAATAAACTGGCTGGTCAGTGAAGAAAATGGCACCGGCAACACCGAAGCAATATAGAACCATTCCTGCTCAGATATTTTGATTTGCATCACCACAATCGGTAAATCCAACTCCCCGAGTACTAGGCTGTATTTAGTCCAAATTTCGGGAAGCTCTGCGAGCTTAATCCCGGAATTAAACAGGCGAATATCTTCCCGGCGGGTAATGGTCACCGCAACATGGCGATCGGCCCCGACTTGCTGGTTCAGCTGCTGGGCCGCAAACACCGTTAACCAATCGGTAAACGATAAATCGGTCACCGCATCCATCTCGATATACCGATGGTTGATCGAAATAAAGAACCGGGTCCCGCCGACTTCGCGTAATTGGTTCAAAATCAAATGCCGATAATTCACCGGCAGGTATTGGAAATAGTTGTACGTATCGGCAGCGGCTTTGGTGATATTGGCGATGGTATGGCGGGCACTCTCTTCCTTGGCGGCATTATTGGTCTGATACCAGATCAGCCCTGCCAGCAATTCGGCAATCAGAATCGTGGTCAGCAAGGTGATCACCACCCGGAACGTGATGGATTTGAAAAAACCGGTCTTCACTGCGCGCCCCCTCCGGCCAATCCTCATTCGCCCCGGGCATCGACAGCAAGCATATACCCTTTGTTTCTGACGGTGATAATAATCGAGCGATCGTCATCTTGCAGATGTTTGCGCAGCCGGCTCATTTGCACGTCAATCCCTCTTTCCAGCGGATCGGCATCACGCCCCCAGACAAAGCGGGCAATGTCGTCACGGCTTAAGGGCTGGTTCGGATGCTGTAACAGCAGGCTAAGCAAAGAGAAATCAGCGCCTGACAGTTGGGTGATCTCCCCGTTATGGTGGATTAACTGGCGTTTGACCGTATCAAAAGTCCAGTGGAGAAACTGGATCTGGCGGCCTGTCGCAGCACTGCGGTTAAACTGGCTGCGCCTGAGCAAAGCTTTGATCCGGGCCAGTAGCTCCCGCGGGCTGAAGGTTTTGGTCATGTAATCATCGGCGCCAATTTCCAGCCCGGCGACCCGATCCACTTCATCACAGACCGCAGTCAGCATCAGGATCGGCACATGAGAGCGGGTGCGGATTTCCCGGCATAAGGTCAGCCCGTCATCGCCCGGCAACATGATATCGAGCACAATTAAATGCGGCTCCCGGCGGTGAAAGTGCTGCCACATTTCATCCCCATCAGCAGCGGTTAAGACCTCAAACCCGGAACGGCCTAAATATTCACTCAAAGCATCCCGAATTTCTTCACTATCATCGACAACCAAAATTGTTTTCTTGTGCAAAGTTATGTCTCACCGGGTCAAAGTCGCAATGAACAAACAATAAACATATTTTATAAATTTCATTCTATCAATTATCTCCGGCATAAAAAGATCAATTTTGAATGGGTTTGTAAGCGTCTTCTTACAAACCGATAACCATACCTTACCTTCACGATATTTATATTCCGTACAGTAAGCGTTGAACATAAGTACCACTTACTACAAGGACGATAATGATGATCAACTCTACTTTTGGTCTGTTACAACGCATCGGCCGGTCACTGATGTTACCGGTCGCCGTCTTACCGATTGCCGGTCTGCTCCTCGGGATTGGCTCGGCAAACTTTTCCTGGCTCCCTACCGTGGTGTCAGACATCATGGCCATGTCCGGCGACGCGGTGTTCAGCAACCTCGCCCTGATCTTTGCCATCGGGGTCGCCCTGGGGCTCAGTGATAACGATGGGGTTGCAGCGCTGGCTGCCACCGTGGGATTTGCAATCCTGACGGCGACCATGGGGGTGATGGCCAAGCTCCACGGCATCGAAACCGCCACTGTCATCGGGATCCCAACCATCAACACCGGCGTGTTCGGCGGGATTATCATCGGGGCCATCGCTTCGGTGTTATTCAAGCGTTTTTATAACATCCGCCTGCCGGAATACCTCGGCTTCTTTGCCGGGAAGCGCTTTGTCCCGATCGTTACCGGTGTGACCGCCATCGCCCTCGGGGTCGTCATGAGCTATGTCTGGCCGCCGATCGGCAATCAAATCGACACCTTCTCCCACTGGGCAGCCTATCAGAGTCCGACTTTAGCCTTTGGTATTTACGGTTTTGTTGAGCGGGCACTGATCCCTTTCGGGTTGCACCACATCTGGAATGTGCCGTTCTTCTTTGAAGTCGGAGAATACGTCAACCCGGAAACCGGCGCCGTGATTAAAGGGGAAATCCAACGTTACCTTGCCGGTGACCCGACTGCGGGGAATCTGGCGGGCGGCTACATGTACTCCATGTGGGCACTCCCGGCGATTGGCCTGGCGATCTACCGCTCGGCCAAACCGGAGAAACGTGCGCTGGTCGGCGGGATCATGGTTTCAGCGGCCCTGACTTCCTGGCTGACCGGGATCACCGAGCCGATGGAATTCTCCTTCCTGTTTGTTGCACCGGTCCTGTATGTGATCCACTGTATCTTCACCGGCATTGGGTTTGCACTGGTCAGTGCGCTGGACATTCATCACAGTGTCACGTTCGCTCACGGTGCGATCGACTTTCTGATCTACTACCCACTGTCACAAAATGCCTGGTTATTTATCATCATCGGGCCGCTGTGGGCACTGATGTACTACACCGTGTTCCGCCTACTGATCACCAAACTCAACCTGATGACGCCGGGACGGGAAACAGAAGAAGCCAGTGCGGTCAGCCAGATTGCGGAAATCGGCTCTGAACTTGCTGAAAATTTGATTGGTGCCCTGGGCGGTAAAGCCAACATCAAGCATGTGGATGCCTGTATCACCCGCCTGCGCGTGTCTGTACACGACATCAAGCAAGCGGACATTAAGAAGATAAAGCAGTTAGGCGCCCGGGAGGTACTGGTGATTGGAGACAACCTGCAAGCGATCTTCGGCACCCAATCCGACAGCATCAAGACTGAGATACAGCAAGTCCTGGCATAAGTAATATCCGTTTCAGCGATTGTTCAAACGATCGCTCAACAGGAAAGAAAAAAACGGCCCGGGTCATTACCCGGGCCGTTTGTATTCAAAGCGCTAATGAAAGCCGAATAAACTAGCGTTGCATCGCAAGGTGTCAGATTAGCTTTTTGGGATCCAAGGCGTCACTTTGTTGGCCGGAACCGGTAAGGAAACCACTTCACCCTCCGACAACTCGGCCAGTTTGATCACGGCCTTGCGCTGGTTGACCACAATCGTTTTGCCTTGAGAAGTCGACAAACCATCGGCAATCTCCTGATCAAAATGCAGGACCACACCGCCCACTTCCGGCATAAACCAACTGGAGAACATGCCGCCCAAATCCGCCAGAAGCTGATCCATCTGCGGGGTCAATGCCGCAATATCAGCCCGGCTGATCTGCTGCCCATACGTTTGATTCGCAATCACCTGCATGGACATATCGCAGGTAATACCGTCATCGATCACAAAGGTCACATCCGGGTTGGCCTGACGCAGATTATTATCGATGGGCACAAGCAGCTCGTTGTTGGCCGGGATCACCAGCTCTTCATAGTGCTTGTCTTTGCGCATCGAGCCATGATGAATGCGACAGACTTCTCCTGTGTTTTGCTCCAACAGGAACAAGGCAATCCGAACATCGTCGTGACCTTCTTTCACATTCTGCTTCAGCTTACCGTACAGCGCGCTGTAGCGTAATTCAATGTTCTGAGCAGCAACATCCTGGGCGAATACCGTTGTGCTGGCCAACATGCCAGCCAAAAGCCAATGGCCTAACTTCATCCTTTATCCTTGGCGCCAATATTGATTGTTATGTTTGATCATGGACTGGATTTCATCAACATACGCATGACCACGTTCAGAGTAGCGGTGCAGCCCTTCCGCCAGTCGCTGACCTTCAACACGCTGGCCGGCCTGACGTTGTAAAGCTCGAATTTCCCGTAACTCGGCATAAGCCGGATTACGGTTCACGTTCATAAAATACGCCTTCACCGACAGATGAGGCGAAGCAAACACCGCGACTTCATGACTTGCCCCTTCCGTTCGACCGGACGGGACCAAACCACAGCCTTCACGATAACACCATTGACCAAAATAGTTATTCCCTTCAACGGCAAAGCGTGACCTGCCCCACCCGGATTCATTCGCAGCCTGGCTCAGCACCAGGCTCTCGGGCAGGACATCCACGCGTTTGAGCATGCTGTTCAGCCAGGGCTGAGTGACCGCATCACTATCCAGGGTCACCATATAGGCCAGGGACAAATCATTGACCTGCGCCATCACATCACTGCCCAGCGGCTGCCCGGCATCCATTTGCTGCTGAATATCGAGCAGAAACTGACGTTCGCCTTCAATGCGCTGGTTTTCAAACACCACCGCCGGGCGAAGGTAATCAAAGAAAGCGGATTTGCGCTGCTTTACATCGGTGATGGCGCGGAAATCCGGTTTGGTGGCGTACACGGCATGGAGGGGTTCACTGGCGGTTGTCGGTGTCGTTGGGGGGGGCTCGCCACAGGCCGTCAGCCCGGCGAGCACCATCATCCATGTGTTTTTTTTTATTTTTGTTTTCAGGGGGATCACGCGTTAAAAACCTTTGTCTCTTCTTGTTTTGATGGATCGTCACCACTGCCCGGCTTCATATTGGTCACCTGGAGCGTAATGCCGAACAGGTTCCGATAGATAATTCCTTTGACATTGAAGAAAAACGGCACGGTCCAAATCAGGCCCAAGCCGAAGGTCGCAAACGACAGGGAAATCAGGATCAGAATGACCAGGAAGATCGCCGTCAGCGGCAACAGTTTACGGATGGTTGCAACCACAGAATATTGAATCGCCTTCAGCGGGCTGATCCGTTTTTCACAAACCAAAATAATCGCCATGCTGAACGCCATCGACAAAAACAGGCCGATGAGCGGGAAAATAGCGCTGCCAACGCCCTGAAGCGAGGAAATCAACAGCATGGTCACGACAGATACCAGCGTGAACGGGAAACCTTTCACCAAATGGCTCGGCTTAGTTGGCAGGCCCACGGCGTGATTCAATGCCATCAGGCTCAAACCGGCATAAAGCGGCGCGCTCAGTACATCCGACCAAAAGTTTGCCATATAGCCGGCCTGAATAATCTCCGGGGTGATCATTTCACCAGAGATAATGGCATCGAAGAAGATCGCCGGATCGCCCAACTGAACTTGCAGCCCGACCATCAGCAACGCGACCTGAGCCAGGAACAAACCGACAATCGCGGGAAAGAAAGTGAAGAAATTTTTGGCTGTAACCTTCCAGGCTTCCTGGAGCACGGCGACCGCCTGAAGTTCAGCGCTGCCATTCATCGCTTTCTCTATCGATCCGCCAACATGGAAAGTTTTATTGTTCATTCTGTTTCATCAACTTTTGCAGAGTCATAAAGGCGTGATTGTACGACAGCTGAGAACGATATAAAAATCGTTCAGCCCGAAATCCGTAAGATTCCTGATGGGCGCACCCACAAGTTGGCCGAAATTCAGCACAATCTATTCATTACAGCTATTCCCCGCCACGGAAAAAACAACGCCTTCAATGTTTTTATCGCATTGAAATACATTGAGACTGTCATCACTTTGCCCACGAAAAATGTTATCTATGATGGGCCTGATGACAGCTGTCATACATAGGCGACAGCAACAATGAAATAATGCTAAAAAAACCATGAAAAAACGCTTTAATTTACGCGTTTAGGCGACTATCATGCGCCCCCTAAATTCATCCGAATAGTTGGGGGGCTCCTATGAAACCCCAAGGTGGAGATCACGTACAATTGAACGCTGCAGATACAACGAAAGCGCCGGTGATTCAGCTCAAAGGGCTGAGCAAAAGCTTTGATGGAAAGCAAATCATCACGGGTCTTGATTTGAATGTGAATGATGGTGAGTTTCTTACCATTCTGGGCCCATCTGGCTGCGGAAAAACAACCGTTCTCCGACTGATTGCCGGTTTCGAAAATGCTGACGCCGGTGACATTGTGATCGCAGGCAGTCACGTCACTGATTTGCCAGCCGAGCAACGTCATGTCAACACGGTCTTTCAAAGTTATGCGTTGTTCCCGCACATGACGGTGTTTGACAACGTCGCCTTTGGCCTTCGCATGCAGAAAGTTGCTGAGCGCGACATCGAGCCTCGCGTCATGGAAGCGCTACGCATGGTCCAGTTGGATGAATATGCCCCGCGCAAACCCCATCAGCTTTCCGGTGGCCAGCAGCAGCGTGTTGCCATTGCTCGTGCTGTGGTCAATAAGCCGAAGGTTCTGCTGTTGGATGAATCACTTTCCGCACTGGACTACAAGCTGCGTAAGCAGATGCAAATTGAGCTCAAGCAGCTGCAGCGTAAACTGGGGATCACCTTTATTTTCGTGACTCACGATCAGGAAGAAGCCCTGTCGATGTCCGATCGCATCATCGTCATGCGCAACGGCAACATAGAACAGGATGGTTCACCGCGTGAAATTTACGAAGAGCCGAAAAACCTGTTCGTTGCCCGCTTCATTGGCGAGATTAATGTATTTGACGCCACCGTAACCGAGCGCCTGGATGATGAGCGAATCCTCACCGAGCTGGAAGGCCGCCCGGCGAAGCTGCACTGCAAGCTGCCGGTCATTGCCGGCGATAAGCTGAAAGTGCTGCTGCGTCCGGAAGATATTCGCCTGGAAGAGCTGAACAACGGCGATTCCGCGAACGGCATGATTGGCTACGTACGTGAACGGACATACAAAGGCATGACGCTGGATTCAGTTGTGGAACTGGAATCCGGGCAATCGGTCATGGTCAGCGAATTTTTCAACGAAGATGATCCGGATGTAGACCACTCGCTTGATCAGAAAGTCGCTGTTACTTGGGTTGATAGTTGGGAAGTGGTGCTGGCTGATGAACAAGAAGCTTAATCTTCAGACAATCATCATCACGCTGATTGTCAGCTGGCTGGTCCTGTTCGTCTTCTTGCCGAATCTGATGATCATCGGAACCAGCTTCCTGACCCGGGATGATGCCAACCTAATCGAGATGACCTTCACGCTTGAGAACTATATCCGGCTGTTTGACCCGCTGTATGCCAAGGTCATGCTGCATTCATTCTATATGGCGCTGGTGGCGACCCTGCTCTGCCTGCTGATTGGCTACCCGTTCGCATATGCGATCGCCAAAATGCCGGTGAAGTGGCGTCCGTTCATGTTGTTCCTGGTGATTGTACCGTTCTGGACCAACTCCCTGATCCGGACTTATGGCCTGAAGATCATGCTGGGAACCCGCGGGGTGATCAACAATACCCTGCTCTACCTGGACATCATTGATAAGCCGCTGCGCATTATGTACACCGAATATGCTGTGATGATCGGCCTGGTGTATATCCTGCTGCCGTTTATGGTACTGCCGTTGTACTCCGCGATTGAGAAGCTGGATCACAACTACATCGAAGCGGCGCGGGATTTAGGCGCCAACAAATTCCAGACATTTGTGAAGGTGATTTTCCCGCTCACCATGCCGGGCATCATTGCCGGGAGCCTGCTGGTTCTGCTGCCTGCGCTGGGA
This sequence comes from Photobacterium sp. MCCC 1A19761, assembly GCF_037389125.1. Lineage (NCBI taxonomy): Bacteria > Pseudomonadati > Pseudomonadota > Gammaproteobacteria > Vibrionales > Vibrionaceae > Photobacterium > Photobacterium sp. MCCC 1A19761. The sequence continues at coordinate 101,478 of NZ_JAZGTF010000025.1, read as the reverse complement.
ATGTTCTATGTGGCTGACCTGCTGGGCGGCGCGAAGAACCTGCTGATCGGTAACGTGATTAAGAGCCAGGTGCTCAACGCCCGGGACTGGCCGTTTGGTGCGGCAACCAGTATTGCACTGACAATCGCCATGGCCGTCATGTTGTATGCCTACTACCGCGCCGGCAAGCTGTTAAACCGTAAAGTGGAGTTGGAATAATGGGACGCCTATTTAAATTCAGCCTGATGACGGTTGTGTATGCGTTCCTGTATACCCCAATCATCATTCTGATTGTGAACTCCTTTAATGCCAGCAAGTTCGGCATGAAATGGGGCGGGTTTACCACCAAATGGTACGAACAACTGGTCAGCAATGACAGCCTGATGCAGGCGGCATGGCACTCGATTAATATTGCGGTGTTCTCGGCAACTGCAGCCGCCATTATCGGCAGCCTGACAGCCGTCGCCCTGTTCCGCTATCAGTTCCGCGGCAAAGGCTTTGTCAACGGGATGCTGTTTGTGGTGATGATGTCACCGGATATCGTCATGGCGATCTCGCTGCTGGCGCTATTTATCCTGATTGGCGCTGAGCTGGGCTTTTTAACCCTGCTGCTGTCGCACATCACGTTCTGTTTGCCGTTTGTGGTGGTGACTGTGTACAGCCGCCTGAAAGGCTTTGATGTCAAAATGCTGGAAGCCGCACGGGATTTAGGCGCAAGCGAGTGGGTGATCCTGAAACAAATCATCCTGCCGCTGGCAAAACCTGCGGTTGCTGCCGGCTGGCTGCTCAGCTTTACCCTGTCACTGGATGACGTCATCGTCAGCTCATTTGTAACCGGGCCGAGCTATGAGATTCTGCCGCTGAAGATATACTCTATGGTTAAAGTCGGGATCTCACCGGAAGTGAATGCCCTGGCAACCATTATGCTGATTGTCTCCCTGGTGTTGGTGATCAGCTCCCAGCTGCTGGCTCGGGAAAAAATTAAGTAATTTGGCACCTTGCCAATAACGGAGCAAGTGGCCCAATCCGGCCACTTGTTTTTTATCAATACCCTAAACGGGTTTTGGAGACGATAATCAAATGAAAAAATGGTCCGCTTTTCTCACCGGTACTGCATGTGTAGCAGCTCTGTTTTCCAGCTTCGCCAATGCAGAAGACAAGGAATTAGTATTTATGAACTGGGGCCCGTATATTTCTACGGAGCTTCGTGAACAGTTCACAAAAGAAACTGGTATTAAAGTGATTTATTCGACTTACGAGTCGAACGAGACTATGTATGCGAAGTTAAAAGCGCACCCGGAAGGTTATGACCTGGTCGTGCCGTCAACTTACTTCGTTGCGAAAATGCGCGATGAAGGCATGTTACAGAAAATCGATAAATCAAAGCTAACCAATTTCAAAGAACTTGATAGCAACTACCTGGACAAGCCTTTTGACCCGAAAAACGATTATTCGATCCCGCACGTGATCGCAATGACCGGTCTGGCGGTCAATACCGACATGTATGATCCGGCTGATTTCGACAGCTGGGCTGACCTGTGGAACCCTGAGCTGAAAGGCCAGCTGATGCTGATGGACGACACGCGTGAAGTGTTCCACATCGCATTGCGCAAGCTGGGCTATTCCGGTAACACAACGGATCCAAAACAGATCGACGAAGCTTATGAAGAGCTGAAAAAACTGATGCCGAACGTCCTGGTGTTCAACTCGGATAACCCAGCAGCACCATACCTGGCCGGTGAAGTTGGCCTGGGCATGCTGTGGAACGGCTCTGCAGCCGCGGCTCAGCGTGAAGGTCTGCCAATTCAACTGATCTGGCCGAAAGAAGGCGGTATCTTCTGGGTAGACAGCCTGGCTATTGCCAAGAATGCCAAGAATGTCGATGCTGCCCACAAGATGATTGATTTCCTGCTGCGCCCTGAAATTGCAGCCAAGATCTCTGAAGATACGGGCTACCTGACTGCAATCAAGGCGTCAAATGCCAAGTACAAGGACAACCCGACGTTGTTCCCACCGCAAGAAGATCTCGATCGCGGTGAGTGGCAGGATTCAGTTGGCGATATGAACATTCGCTATGAAAACTACTTCCTGAAACTGAAAGCCGGAGAGTAATCTCCATTGCTGCAGGCAGCCGCCCGGCTGCCTGCACGCCCCACTCCCCCAATTGCTTTCGCAATTGTGACCATTCTGCTCAGATTGCCGACAGACAACTCACCCTGAAACAATTCACCGCCTGCGCTTTTGCCCACTTCTGCTATAATATTCCACCTGATAACTCAGTATGTTAACGTCATTGCACGGGAGCCTCCCCACAATGGCAACGAAATGAGGGAAGGCGAAACAGCGTTCTTCGGCACTTCAGCTGCAAGAATCCTCGCCTGAGAATACTCTCAGAATTCCTGTTAATTTGGAGCATATAACAATGAACAAATGGTCTTCTTTAATGACCGGCAGCGTCTGCGCGATGGCTATGTTTTCCGGCATGGCTACAGCGGCGGACGAAGAGCTGTATTTCTACAACTGGTCTGAATATATTCCAGCCGAGGTACTGGAACAGTTTACGAAAGAAACTGGCATTAAAGTGATCTACTCAACATATGAGTCCAATGAGACCATGTATGCCAAGCTGAAGACGCATGGTGAAGGCTACGACCTGGTGGTCCCTTCTACCTACTACGTGTCTAAAATGCGTGACGAAGGCATGCTGAAGAAAATCGATCAATCTAAGCTGTCCAATTTTGAACAGCTGGATGCGAACTTCATGCGCAAACCATTCGATCCAAACAACGACTATTCGATTCCGTATATCTGGGGCGCGACCGGAATTGGCGTCAACACGGATATGATGAATAAAGCCGAAATCAGTGGCTGGGCAGACCTGTGGGATTCGAAATGGGAAGGCCAGCTGATGATGATGGACGATGCCCGTGAGTTCTTCCACATTGCGCTACGCAAACTGGGCTATTCAGCCAACACCACCAAGCCGGAAGAGATCAAAACTGCCTATGAAGAGCTGAAGAAACTGATGCCGAACGTATTGGTATTCAACTCAGATTACCCGGCCAACCCGTACATGGCGGGTGAAACCTCTCTGGGCATGCTGTGGAACGGCTCCGCCTATATGGCCCGTCAGGAAGGTGCTCCGGTTGAGATCATCTGGCCGAAAGAAGGTGCTATCTTCTGGATGGACAGCCTGGCGATTCCGGCTGCCGCGAAGAACGTTGAGGCCGCTCATAAGATGATCGACTTCCTGCTGCGCCCGGACAACGCCGCGAAAATCGCGTTGGAGATCGGTTACCCGACTCCGGTTGCAGGTGCGAAAAAGCTGCTGCCGGCCTCGTTTGTCAATGATACCAACATCTACCCGCCACAAGCGGTGATGGATGCCGGTGAATGGCAGAACAATGTCGGCAGTGCCAATACACTGTACGAAGAATACTTCCAGAAGCTGAAAGCGGGTCAGTAATCCCCGAGCGCTTCAAATCTTACAAACTCGGGCCCAGGCCCGAGTTTTTTATGCGTAGCCCCTGCCCTTTCTCCGCCAAATTTATCCCAATCAAAGTAATACCAATCACAGTAAGTAAGTGATCAGATATAGCGTAGGAAAAATACTTGAGAACAAGGCAGAATTTTTCTCAACTGAAAAGGCAATGTCGGTCAAAAAACGTCTGCTGCACTCGATGTTGTTTGAGTGTTTCGCGCTGCTCATGATGATGCTGGGCGCCAGCCTGTTTACCAGTCATGACCCAACGCTGGTCGGCGGGATTGGGCTACTCCTCTCTTTGATGGCAATGGTGTGGAACTACCTCTATAACCTGATGTTAGATCAGATTTTCGGTCACCAGCGCATCATGCGAACATGGTTCACGAGAGCAGGTCATGCTCTCGGGTTTGAACTGGGTTTACTGGTGGTCACGGTGCCTTTGCTCATGTGGGCGCTGCAATTGGACTTCTGGACTGTATTGATCCTGGATCTGGGTGTGGTGGTCTTCTTTCTGGTTTACGCCATGGTGTTCAACTGGCTCTACGATCTCACTCGCGCCAAATGGCTCCTCAAATCCACTTGTGTCAGTTCCGGAAAGACAATCGCCCGCGAATAGCGGGCGATTTCATGGGTCGGCTATATCGGATGTTATTGACGGCCGAGCAACTCGTCGACCAGTTCCGGTACCAGAACCGAAGCCGGGCCATAGCGTTTCTCAGCGAACTCATCTTCAACTTCGCTCGGCTCCAGGTTCAGCTCAATGGTATGCGCGCCATGCATCGTGGCTTCATGGACGAATCCGGCCGCGGGGTACACTGCACCGGATGTTCCGATTGAGATAAACAAATCAGCTTCGACCAGCGCGTCATGAATCCGATCCATCCCTATCGGCATCTCTCCGAACCACACCACATTAGGACGCATCGGCGCCGGCATCTGACAACAGTGGCAGTGATCATCAAGAGAAATATCGCCTTGCCAGCTCACGGTCTGGCCGGTTTGGCTGCATTGGGCTTTCAGCAGCTCACCATGCATGTGAATAATATTCTGGGTACCCGCGGCTTCATGCAGGTTATCGATATTTTGGGTGACAATGGTCACTTTGCCGTCGAGCTCCTGCTCCAGTTTTGCCAGCGCCAGGTGTGCCGCATTTGGTGCCACCGTATCACCGAGCAGTTGCTGTCGTCGCTGATTGTAAAAGTCCTGAACCAGCGCGGGATTTCGGCGGTAGCCTTCCGGCGTGGCGACGTCTTCAATATGATGACTTTCCCATAATCCATCCTGATCCCGGAAGGTCCGGATGCCCGATTCCGCAGAGATCCCCGCGCCGGTCAATACAACAATATTTCGATATGGGAAAAGCATAAATCCGCCCTCTTTGTCTGGTTAAGCTATTTATAGCATTGTTTTCAGGGTGTTATAAGTCAAATGTATACGACATTGGTCGAATATGAAGAACAAGACACAAAGTTATAGTGCATTAGATGACTTATCTAATTGATACCACTGAAATTGAGTTATATCACAAAGTGTTGCAACCCCAGCCGATCGCCTTGTTGCGACCGGCTGACGCAGCGATTAAACGCCTTTGATACTCGGTGATGACAACGCCGATTCAGATGGTTCTGACGTCTGTTTCGGCTGATTTTCCGGTAAATGTTTCACCTCTTCGTACCATAAATCATGGTGCTCTTTGGCCCAGGTTTCATCAACTTCGCCGGTAATCATCCCATCCAATGCCGCTTCCATGCCGAACAAACCGATATAAATATGGAACACAAAGCCACAAATCAGGATCAGCGCGGCAAACATATGGATCAGACTGGACCACTCCATATCCCGTCGGGTTTGGCCGAAAATCGGGAAATCGAAAATATAACCGCTCACCACAATAAAGGTGCCGAAGAACATCAGAAGCCAGTAAATCACCTTCTCACCGCCGTTCGAAAAACCGGCCGATGGATGGCTGCCCTTATGCTTCCCCACCATGCCGCCCATTTTCATGCACCAGTAGGGTCACAGACTTCAACGCGGAAAACTGGCTCACTAACGCAGTAATCATATGTTGCCCGCCAATCAGGAGAACATGGCCCCGGCTTTCATAAGAAACCGTCGGCGGGATCAAATTAGACAACTCGACCGTATTGGCGACAGCAACCTGCCTCGCTCGCCCGTTTGGATCTGAATATGCTTCAAGTGTGCTGATTATCATGATAATTCCTATGTACGTATCCCCGTCATCACAACAAGCATCTTGAGTAGGGGGATACTTGCTGGCCCTTGCGAGAGGCAAACGGGATAAGCAACCGATTTATTGTTTTGTCACATTGGGTCGCTAGGATGCAGCGCGCTTTTAAGCTTCTGCTCGAACTGCGGCTTTAACAGAGCAATTAACGAACCAACTTTGAATGTAAAGAAATGACGTAAAAGGCGTTAAAGTCAGAAGTGGGTTCATCACTGCCTTTGTATTGGGACAATTTGTCTCATCCGAAACACTCCCCTGGGGCAAATTGTCCCGAGACTTTTTAGGGTTACCTCAACCTTCCTCGGTTTTCGAGGCACCCGATGTCTCCAGTGCAACGATTCCTTCCTGAGATGCATCTGCATCCTGACTTTCCGTCTCATTAACTTGAGATGAAACCAATGACGCATCAGCCACACCCGCTGACGTGTCGACATTCGCTTTTTTTTCGACATCGAGCTGCCATTGCTCTGCTGCTGATGACGCAGATGTGGGTTGCTCAACCGCCTGATTGACCCATCGACGTAAAGTTTGTGTCACCTGCCGATCCAAAGACGCAACACCGGCAAAATCCTCTGTGTGATCTTCCATGTCACTGATGTAGTTATACTCGTCGAAATGAAACAGCTTCAGCAGCGCAGCCTTCTTCACGGCCTTCTCAACGCCTGCCTGCATGAAGGCAGCTACGCCGCGCTCATAACTGACAGCAGCCACTTCATTCATGGTGGGAAGCACAGGCGCCGCAGATTCGTCGCCATCGGCACCAGTTTTATCGAGGGATATATCAGCAATATTCGCTGACGAGACCTCTTGTGAGGGCTTTGACACGCCATCGGAAACCGCCTTATTCGTGCGATGTTCATCCGGTTCCGAATGTTCCGCAGCACGTTTACGTTGAGACCAACGCTGTAAAAAACTAGTTGCCACTGGAGCGCCCCTTTTGTTTCTTGCCCTGACCTTTCTTACGCTTCACCTCAATCAGCTCGCCATGACGGCCGATAAACGCTTCCATCCAGGCCTGAACAGGCAACGGGATCGCCACATGCAACACCTGATACTCACCATCCATATAGCTCCCGGCGACGAAAGTCACCGGCAAGTGGCTGTTTCCCAAATCCATACTCGATAAGTGGCTGCTTGAATCCTGCCACAATGGCGTGCTGACGGATCGCTTGCTAATCGCTGGCTCTGATGATCTGCTCCTGCAGATGATTGTCAGTCTCCTGGCCAACAAACTCGGCAGTACCACTTTAGTCGGCTATACCTCCACCGGAACACGCCTGGGATTGTCGATGCTCACCAAAGGTCATGTCGATGTCTGTGCGATCCACTGGGGACAAGCCGACGAAGCCCCGCTCCGCCACCCGGCACTGCTGCAACAATACCCTGGTCACAAAAAACTGGGTGCTGATCCATGCGTTTGAACGCCAGCAGGGCCTGGTCGTCAGTCACGACATTGCAGCATGCATCAACAACCGCTCATTGACTCTGCAGGAACTACTGTCCCCGCGATGGCGATGGGTCCTGAGACAAGAAGGTGCCGGGAGCATGCGTGCGCTGAGTGAATGGCTCCACGGTTACGCCAGCAATATTGAGATGCTGAACCAGGTTGATATCTGTCATAGCGAGCGGGAACTGGCCTCGGCGATTGCCCGTGAACAGGCGGATGTCGGCTGTGCCAGCCAGAGCACTGCGGGTGAATTCGGACTGGGCTTCATTCCGCTGTGCCGGGAAGCCTTTGAGCTGGTGATCCCGAGGAATATCTACTTTCGTGCGCTCCACCAGCAGCTAATGCAGTTGCTGTCTGACCCGGCCATTCAGGCCAAAGGCGTTCAGCTCGGCGGCTATAACTTCGAGCGCACCGGGCGGCAGGTCTGGACAGATGGCTAACGGTCCCGGCAGCACCACATTTTCGACACTGTAGTGTTTCGATAATGTGGTGTTTCGACACGGTGTCAGTCAGGTAAGGCAGAACACAGAGCGATGGCGAGCGCGTCATAGTCACCGTATTTTTCTGGGAATACCGACAGGTTTCTGGCTAAGCAAAGCCTGAACCTAGCGCAACCGCCTGTCAGGCACACCGCTCACTTTGATAGCATTTTTAATCAATCGCGAAAGACTCTGCCAGAAGGAAATCCATCAATTTAAAGATCTATCAATTTAATCCTCCACTTTTACCATCAAAGTAGCATCTCCTTCAAAACAACTTTTCTCTTTCAACCATGCGTTGCCATATCACAGCTCATCTGCTCCTCCTGCGAACACATTCTTCGCAAAAGACTGCACATGTACGTTTCATAAATCCTGCCGGGCTTTTGTGAACAATTACTCTAAATCGTCAAAATACCCAGATGGAATATTGATCCATCCCTGATTTCAAAAGGCCGGTGTTTGTTTTTTGTCCGTTCGGATGCACACTGAAAGTAAGTCATCCGACCAGATTACTGCAATCGAATCACCGGCGCGGTCTGGTCAGGCACGAAATCAAAAACGGAAGGAAACGTTATGCAAGTCACCGCCATTCATGAATACAAGGAAGATCTGGACACCCTGCTCCGCTATTTCAGTGAAGAAGCATTGATCCTTGAAAAGTATCAGCAACTGGGTGCCCGAAATATCCAGGTCCTGAAAATCGAAGAAACTGAAGACGGCTTTTTCATCGAAACACAACGAGAAGTACCGGCAAATGTCCCAGGGGTTCTCAAGCGCTTTCTCGGCAGCTTTAACACCGTGCGTCAGAAAGAGAGCTGGCATTGGCAGGAAAACGAGCAACTGTTGTGCAACATGGAAGTCGAGTTGGTTGGCGTTCCGGCGTCCGTCAGCGGCCGAATGCTGTTGAGCGAACCGGGAGAAATGCCGGGCATTGCCACACGGAATGATGTCAGTATGACCGTGACTTCAGCCGTGCCTTTGGTGGGCAGCACACTGGTCTCTTTCATCTGCGATGACATCAAGCACCAGATGCAAAGCGAGTATCAATTCTTATGCGACAAACTGCCGCAGTTAGAGACTGAGGAATAGTCTCTTCCCAACAACCGGTTTCAACACAAGGAAGTTCTTATGAAAACCCGTGACAGGATTTTAGCAGTCAGCCTTGAACTCTTTAACCGTGACGGTATCGCTCAGGTCAGCACCTTGATCATTGCCACGGAAATGGGGATCAGCCCGGGCAACCTGTATTACCATTTCCGCGGTAAGGATGAAATTATCGCCACCCTGGTCGCAGAGCTGCAAAACTCCGTGACAACCTTGAGCAACGAGTACCCGAAGCAAGTCAAAGACTTCAACGACTACTGGCCGTTCATGCATACCATTATGGCGCTGTTTACCCATTATCGGTTCTTGTTCAGAAACTTAGAGACTCTCAATAGCCAGAGCCCGCAGATCAAACGAAAAATCCGCGCCCTGATCCTCAAACTCCGCCAACTCAGCAAAGATATGCTGGCGCATTTGATCAGCCTGGGGAAACTCAAGTGCGATCAGGCCAGCTTGCCGTTGCTGGCGGATAACCTGCTGCTGGTGAGTCTCAACTGGCTGAACTATCAAACCCTGCTGGATGACAAATACAGCGAAAATGACCTGATCCGCGCCGGCGTGTTGCGGTTGATTTCGATGGTCGAGCCTTACCTGACCGAGTCAGCCCAGTCGCCTTTTTACACCCACCAGGATCTGCTGGACGAGCTGGTCAGTTAGCCCAACACGCCCGAATCGGCCCTCATCAAACCTGAAATAACGCCGCTCTCTCGTGGCGTTATTTTTTCGCCCATCGCAACAAGCTGGAAAACCACAGATAAAAACTTGATTAATGTATTATTTTTACGGCAATTCAAGATAAAAAGCATGCATCTTTTCACAATTGTGATTACAGTAAATGCTTGATTAAGATGTGTCGTACTACAACAAAACAACCTGGCATGTCTGTGGAAAATAATCATTGCCAAAGGTTAATCACCCCATGTTTAAGAAAGCGATTCTTCTGGCTGCTGTTGGTTTGTCCTTCAACAGCCATGGCACGACGTTACTCAGCGACAGCGAGGCCGAACAGGTCAAGGCGCTGCAAGCCCAGTACAACAACACGACTGAGCTGAAAGAGCTTACCAAGGTCAGCAGTACGATCTTCTCTCTCAGTACGCAAAGCAAAGATCTGAATACCGCGATTAACAGGGATAAGCAACTGTATCTGGACTATCAACAGAAACTCAGTGACGAGATGCTGTCCGGCAGTGGTGAGAAAACTGAGTTTTACTTCGGGGCCATGAAGAAAACCTCACAGGCCATTAAACAAAACCAACAACAGATCAGCAAGAATGCCGCTCAGATTAAACAACTGAACCACAAAATCGACCAACTCAACGGCGCGCTACGCGAGTCGAAGAAAGCCTACAGCGACAAGCTCAATGCCGTCAGAAGCGCGGTCGTGAATCGCCTGAAAGCCGAGTTTGCCAACCCGGTCCCGATGTCCGTGTCCGGCAAGCTCCAGTGCTCACCTTACCAGTCCATCCGCGCCTGTTTTGAGAGCAAGCAAACTACATCTAAATTGATCAACGATGCCATTGAAAATCGCTTTGGCCAAATCGACATCACCAGCTCGACGAACAATTTCAAGGTGATGGCAGCAACCATGGACTACGAGGGCAATGTCGAGTACCAGGTTGGGCTGAACCTGTTTGTTCAGTATGACGAGAAAATCGACGCTCAGATTGTGAAGGAAGTCGGGGTGGAATCCTTTGACATCCGTTTACTGAGCAACAAACATGCACAGTTCTACCTGGACGGGCAACCGGTCGGTCAAGGGAACGAGGTGATGGTGAAGGTCTCGAAAGGGAAATATGCCGTACTGGCGAAGTATGATGGCCGTCAGGAGTCGACCATTCAGGACATCGAAAATCCAGTCAGCCTCACCTACAACTTCTAGGCCGTACAACGACGCCTAAGCAAGACAACGAGTCTAAGCCAAACAAGCCTGACTCATAATGCATCGCTGGTGTGACACGCCAGCAATGCAGCTTTCAACGATAGCTCATACCCACTGAGTTGCGATTCAGACAACTGGACCCGCTAACTAATTTTCATGAATCAAATCTTCATGAATCCGCCGTCAGGTTTCCCGGAATTTCCAGGGACTCCCGATCTGCCTTTTTCAATTTGCTGACGACCAGCGCATATGACTTGCTGACCAGATCGGACAACATGGCATCATCGACATCGCTTGCCAAAGACACGGTTATCCAATGACGCTTATTCATGTAATGACCGGGGATAATCCCATCAAACTGACTCACCAACAGCTCACCGTCAGCAGGTTGGCATTTCAACGTCACCCGCGTTGTACCCTCATGCTCGCCCACCAGCGCGAACATTTTTCCCTTCACCTTGTACACCAGTGCTTCCGGGCCGAACGGATACCCCGGCTCTGCGGCCGGTAATGTATCGAGGTACGACGTCAGTTGTTGCGCTTCCATCTCAAAACTCCTGTGACAACGGTCGGCTATTAATGCATGGGTGAGCATATCGAATCTGCAAATAACCGCAACCCGAGGCCGGGTAAAGCATGACGACACAGGCTTTTCAATCAGGGCGGAAGGAGCCCTGAACATATATCTGGCCATGAGTGAGATGTACAGACAGAAATTGGCTGGCGAAAGCCTGTGCTTGTCGCTGGCAGACTTCTTCGGACTAACAGGCTTCTTTATGTTCCATTTTGGCTTGCTTGTACCGGTCGAGGACAAACTCTGCCATCAGTTTAATGGCATCCCGGGCTTCGCTGAGTTGGTAAAACAGCGGATAGACGTGCGGGACCCCTTTCACGATATTAATCGTCGCATCGCAGCCAGCATCTGCAACCTTCTCGGCCAATCGCAGGGCATCATCCATCAACAACTCTTCCGTCCCGGCGGTAATAAAGACCGGCGCCAGGCTATGAAGCTCGGCATAGTAAGGCGAGATATCCGGGTCACATGGGTTTTGCGAGCCGATATAGTTATTGCGCATCAAGAGCAAGGTACTAAGGTCGAAAAACGGATCATCCTTGCATTTCTTAAAGGCCGATTCGCCGGTGACCGCCATATCCGACACCGGGGACATCAAAATCGCCCCGGCCGGCATGGGTAAATTGGATTCCCGCACCCGGAGCATGGTCGTCATCGCCAGATTCCCGCCCGCCGAATCCCCGGCCAGAATGATCTGATGTGGCAGATAGCCTTTGTGTAACAAGGCCCGATATACCGCGAAACAGTCATCCGGGGCTGCCGGGTACGGATTCTCCGGTGCCAGACGGTAATTCACCATCAATCCCCGGGATTTGGTTGCATTCGCCAGACGGGCGAGGAATGCATTGTGGATTTTAGGACTGTGGAAGCAAAAACCACCCCCGTGAAAATACAGGATAATGTGCTTTCCATTACTGTGCGGCATATTGACCCAGTCACAGGAAACATCGGCAAAGCGGGTCGGGATCACTTCCATCCCACTGGGAGATGAAATAAAAGCACCGTAATTATCAATGCTTAAAATCAAATCACGCATTTCTTCGGTCGAATGGCAATTGGCAAGCCGCTGCCGCATGATTCGAAATAAAACCTTATTGAAAGCCCTATTTCGCCAACTATCCATAAGCACCACCTTTATTACATCTCAGTTACAAATTTAGAATGTAATATCCGTACTGGTCAATATCCGACAACTCTCGCTATCCTGACCTGACTGCTCCTGATACGGCGATTCCAACACACTCCATCAGTTTCTGCTTGTCTTACAACAGATTGACTCGCAACAGAAAAAAGGTGCGCGTGCATGGCCCACGCGCAACCTAAAAGGTAAATGATCTGCTGACTGGGTCGACCATTCACCCGACAGAGTTACCTATTGATCTGACTGGCATAAAAGTGGTAACTCTGTATCAGCGACTATTTTTCGGCCGCCAATTTCTCGACCGCAGCGGTGAGCTTATCGATCTTCTCATCCATGCGCTCCAGCTTTTCACGATCAACGCCGCTCAAGCGATAGAACAGATCGTTCATCCCCGCTTCAACCTCATCAGTCGCTTTCTCGGCATTTTTACCGATACACTCTTTCGCTTCAGTTTCCACTTGCTTACCGCGTTCAACCAGCTCCTCGAATGCCTGTGTGGTTTTTTCATTCAATTGCTGCGCTTCATCCAGGCTACGGCTGTAAAGACCCAGGCCCGCCAGCCAAATGTTGCGCGCAATCCCTTCACCGCTTTCCACGACATTTTTCGCCGCTTTCACTACTGTGTTATCGCTCATTGTCATCTCCCCCGCGCTTCAACGCTGGATAAAAAGAGTTAATGTTCTCACCGGCAACCGCTGATGCCCGGTATTCATGCTGAACGGTGATGGTGCTTTGATGCGCTCACCTTCACCTGCCGCGGGTTATGAATCCGCGGCTGATTTTTTGTCATCCGCTGTTACTGCGGTCGTCCCACCTGCCGCCGTCGAAGGCTTGGCTGTGGATGGCTTCTCAACCGATGGCTTTTCCGCCGATGCCGCCGCAGCGGCCGGTTTTTCTGCCGTTTTACCCGTGGAAGCAGCCGTGGCTTTCACCGGCTTACGGCGTGCGACGCTGGGTTTACGGGCTGGAGTAGCCGCTGGTTTCTCTTCAGCTACTTTTTCAGCCGGTTTCGCAGCAGCTTTGCCAGCGTTTGCCTCCTGGCGAGCCAGTAGCGCTTCAATATTGGCGGTCAACTGGTCAATCTTGTCATCAACCCGATCCAGACGATCGTTATCAATGCCAATCAATTTCTGAACCATGGTGTGAACCCGCTCTTCAATCGCAACCGATGTCTGAGATCTTGCGGTATGCACGCGTTCCTTGGTTTTTGACTCAACCATCCGGCCCCGTTCAATCAACTCATCAAATAAGCTTTTACCTTTATCTGACAGCTGATTCACTTCCTCGGTACTTTTCGCGTAAGCGCCCAAGCCGGCTAACCAGATGTTGTAGACCATCGCGTCCCGAATCTGCTCTTTTCTGGATTCTTCCGCAGTCTGTTTAAAGATGCCCATGAATCTGCCCTCCGTATCTCTGTGATAACTGTGTCAGCCAGTGGGTATTGCCTGACTGCTTAACTAGAGAATAAGAATTTCAATTAGAATGGTCTTACTAAAACAACGATTTATCGTGGACTGGATCAAAGATTCGTAAAACAGCGGATTGGCGAAGACAAGACGGTTTGAAAAGCAGGGCCTGAGTGGGTGGCCCCGGTCGCAGCGGTAGCGGGATTAGCTTGCAAGCAGCAGCTTGTCGAGCCGCTCAGAGATATGACTTTCAATACTGGCTGAAAAAAAACTAGCAGCGAACCCAAGCTTGAGCTCAATCGTGACCTTGCCTTCTTCCGATAACAAGAACCCTCTGGCAGACGCGTGACGGATCATCAGTCGGTTCCCCTGCCACGTCCAGTTCAGCCCGTATTCTTGCGCCAGCTCCCCGGCGATTTGCTCTGACAACGCCGTAATATCATCCATCGGCATGTCATGGTTACGTTCAATTAAAATCGTCACAGAAATCTCACTCGATTAGTGCAATTGCTCAATTACTTTTTATTAACATACCTGCACACCAGAATGAATTCTGTGGGAGAGATCCAATAGTCACAAATCCGTGCCCGTCTTAAGCTGTGGCGTTACCGTCAAGACACATGCCTGAGACGAGAGGCGTTAACCTGTGGCTCAAAGCACTGACTTTAGAATTGAAAATGTTAAGTTCGAGATGTTAAGTTCAGAGCGTGATGGAGCCTAAAAGGTCAACTTCCTGGCCCAATGCGCCAACCACATGGAACCGGCAGCCGCCATTTTGGCCCCTTTCACAGCCCGCCGGTACGGCCGCTGCTCACTCGGCGCTGTGACCGCGCCAAGCAACAAGCCAATTCCGGCCATTCTCAGCACCGGCAGCCGCGCATTCAATGCAATGTAGCCCCCGGCAAACGCCAACAGACATTGCTGAAACTGGGTACATTCAACAGAGAGCCCGTGGGCTTCGCGTACGAACTGCTCGCAGTTTTGACTGAACAAATTATAAGAGCGCCCGATCTGCGCCGCAGCGTACTCATAAGCCAGTGCCGGTTGCGCGCTGGTAATGTCGCTGACCACGATTGCGCGCCCTTCGGCAAATTCCATCAGGGAGTCATATTGGACCTGGCGCCTTTTCTTTGAGTTATGGATCACTCCGTCGGCACCGTCCGAAATTCCGTAATGCCAGTAAGTACTGCAACGCACCTTCAGGACCGTACCGACTGAATATTGCTCATCTGCCATTTGACTTCCCCCGGGTAACCTCGTTGGATTGCCGCTCGCTTTAGCAACTCACATCACGGCAACCAACAACACGAGCACGAACTCGACTGTAATCAACATTACTCAGTGTAATACAGCACTTCCCCGGACTTAAGATTGCTCCCCCGAATCAAAGACATCAAAGTGTCTCAATTGTAAGACTCTCTGTGCATAATCGTCTGGCTCCCTGAGCACATTTGGGTACTATCACTATTTTGCTGCTATAAATATAAGAACTTATCAAAATTTTGTGGCTAAAAATCACACTCTGTTCAGTTGAACAACACTCGATCGCGGGCTCCTTCAGTGGAAGAAATGCTTATGACGTACAGAGCAGTAATTTTAATCACCCTCTTTCTGACGGGTTGCCAGGGATTGCAATTCGTAGAGCAGACACCCGGAGCCGATCCGCTTCAACATGAAGATGAGTTACTTGAATCACTGGGGCACCACTGTGTGATCCGGATGCCCGAACCATCGGCAGAGGCGCCCTTACCGGCGAATGCCAGCGTGCAGGCTCCCGAGCCGCAGCCTCAGGATTTATGGGAAGTTCTCAGCCGGTCTTTTCATTTACCGGTACCGAACGATCAGCGCGTCCTGTACTACAAAGACTGGTATCTGAAAAACCCGCACCACCTCGATACCGTGACCAAACGCGCTGAACCTTTTTTGTTCTATATCTATGAACAGGTCCACAAGCGCGATATGCCGCTTGAGCTCGTACTGCTGCCGTTTGTTGAAAGTGCTTTCAACCCCAAAGCCTATTCCCACCGTGGGGCCGCCGGGTTATGGCAGATCACCCGGCCGACCGGAAAAACATTCGGATTGGAGTATTTGCAAGGGTATGACGGACGTCGTGACATTGTCACATCAACCACGGCGGCATTGGATTTACTTGAATACCTGCATGATAAGTTTAACGGGAACTGGCTCCATGCCATTGCTGCCTATAATACCGGTGAGGGCCGTGTCCGGCGGGCGATTAAGAACAATCACGCCAAGCAGTTATCCACCGATTTCTGGTCGCTCAAACTGCCGCAAGAAACCCGGCTCTACGTTCCCAAGCTGCTGGCCATGGCCGATCTGGTCAAACAGCGCCACCAGCATGATCTACCGTTGCTGGAAATCAAGCCTCAGCCGATGCTGACGGAAGTGGTGGTCCGCAACCAGGTGAAACTAGAACTCATCGCCCGGCACGCCGGGCTCGACAGCCAAACCGTGTATGCCCTGAACCCGGGATATCTCAGCGGCCACACCCATGCCAACCGGGACAACAAAATCCTGCTGCCGCATGACACTCGCCAAACGTTTTACAACAACAGACTCGGCGATGAGTACGTGAAGCAAAAATTTATCATTCACGATATTCAACCGGGTGACTCCCTGAGTGAACTTGCCGAAAGCAATAACACCACGGTCGCCCGGATCATGAGTGCCAACGATCTGACCGGATCAACGATTTTCGCCGGACAACAGCTCCTTATTCCACATTATTAGCACTGAAGGCTGGCTCGCCCCGACCCGATTGAATGGCTTAAATTGGCGTATACCAGATTGAAAGATAACAATTTTTTCACAATTCCCATTGAAGCCGTCTATAGTTAATTTGACCGGAGAGGTTTTTTCACAATCGATACAACAACCAACACAACAAGGAGCTGCTATGAATCATATTGAAATGATTGTACCGACCGATATGGGGATCATCCGCCGGACCGTGTTCACGGCTGCCGCAATTCTGGCTGTCGGGCTGATCTTTCTGTAACACAATTTCGGATGACAAAAAGATGATAATTTTATGGCGATGCTAAAATCGGTATTCAGTTGGTTTACCCAATCATAAAGGCATGAATAACTCATGCCTTTATTTTTTGTCCTCTTATTTACAAGGACAACTTTGAAACGACAGTTTTAAAAAACAGCTTTGAAACGACTGCTTTAAAACACGACTGCAAAACACGGCCTCAAATCCCATGCTCATCTAAAATCGCCAACTGCATGGTCAGCGCAGATTTCTCCGGCAAATACACCGAGAAAGTCGAGCCTTCCCCCAGGGTAGACGTCACCCGAATGTCACCACCGATTTGACTGATGATCCCCTGGCTGACCGACAAGCCCAGACCGGTTCCGCTTCGCTTGGTGGTAAAAAACGGGTTGAAAATTCGAGGGCGCACTGGCACCACAGTTTAACGGGACAAACGGCCCGTTTCGTTGGCTGAGCTGGTGACTGGCTGGTAAACCCGAAAGCCCAAGCCTTGATCAACAGTTACCAACGCCATGGTGAGCAACTATTTGTAGCCAACGCCTCTACCCTGTAAATGGATATCTGGCTCACCACCCAACAAGCCGTTCAGCTGATGCTGAGCGGCGATCCGGCACTCTGGGGAATAGTCGGTGTTTCCTTCTCCGTCTCCCTGATGGCGCCCGGCCTGAAATTCATCCTCTCTATCGCCCGTGGCAAAACCACTCGACTCAAAGTGCTGGCCGGTCTCCAGCAGCCCACGACAGGCGCCGTGAACCTGCAACAATCGCCCTGGCTGACCCGGCTCTTTCGCGGTCAGGCACAAGGCAGCGTCATTTATATGCATCAAACGCCTTATATGTTTGACGGCACGGTCCTGACAAATGTCTGCTACGGTCTGAAATTCGCCATTCGGAGCCCGCAATTGCGCAGAGCAGAAGCCATTAATGCCCTACGTATGGTAGGGTTAGAAACCTTGGCGGATGAACATGTTTCGGTCTTGTCAGGCGGCGAACGGCAGCGGGTTGCGATGGCCCGGGATCTGCTTGCACGCGGGAGCAGCCTGGTGATCACCAGCCACCAACACAATGCCCTGACAGCACTGTGTTGCCGTCAATCGACCATTTCAGATACACAATTAAAAGAGCGGGCAGATTTACAGCTCGTCAAAGAGGAAAACCATGAGCAAGCCTACGCCTGAAAATATGCACTGGGTCATCCTGGCCGGTGGCCAGGCCAGCCGCATGGGCGGCAACGACAAAGGGCTGGTTTCGCTGGCCGGACGGGCCATGATTGAGCATGTCCTGGAGAGGCTCGCGGCGCAAACCAGCGCGATCAGCATCAATGCCAACCGGAACCAGGATCGCTACCGAAGCTACGGCCCGGTATTTGGCGATCATATTCAGAACTACCCAGGGCCGCTGGGCGGCATGCATGCGGCCTTGCATCATTTGCAGGCGGAATGGATTGGCTTTGTGCCCTGTGACTGCCCCAACCTGCCGGGTGATCTGGTCGCACGGATGGCATCCGCCTGCCAGGAAGAGACAGATATCGCCGTCGCCCATGACGGGGAGCATATTCAGCCTGTCGTGACACTCATCAATCGACAGATCTTACCGAAACTGGAGCAGTTTCTGGAAAATGGCGATCGCAAAATCATTTTGCTCTACCGACAGTGCAAGATGATCACCGTTGATTTCAGTGATCAACCCCATGCCTTTGTAAACCTGAATACCCCACAAGAACTCGAAAAATTTGGACAGGAATCATGAGTCAGATGAATGCAACCCTGCCGTTGCTGGGCTTCGCGGCCTGGAGCGGTACCGGCAAAACTACCTTGCTGGAAGCCATGCTGCCCGAACTGGTCGCTCGCGGCATTCGCGTAGCCGTGGTCAAACATGCCCATCACAACTTTGATATTGATAAAGAAGGCAAAGACAGTTACCGGCTGCGCAAGGCCGGTGCAGGTCAAATACTGATCTCCTCCCGTTACCGCCGGGCCCTGATCACGGAGACACCGGATGCGGAAGCCAGCCTGCCTGAACTCATTGCGCAGTTGGACCAAACCCAATTAGATTTGATTCTGGTAGAAGGATTCAAACAGCTCAACTTCCCGAAAATTGAGCTCCACCGCCAGGAAGTCGGCAAACCCTGGTTGCACCCGGACGATCCAAACATTATCGCCGTGGCCGCCAATGTTGCGGCCGACACTGAACTGCCGCAACTCGACATCAATAATCTGACCCAAATCACCGATTTTGTCGTGAACTTTGCCAGGCAGCCGCAAGCATCCGGCCTGAGCTGCAGCGACTTCGGAACCATGCCGTCCGTGGATGGAGCCATGCTGTCCGTAGATGAAAGCCGCACCCGGATCCTGGATCAGATTGTCCCGGTCGATGCGACCCAAACCGTCTCGCTTAAGCAGGCGCTGGGACAAATTGTCGCAACGGATATCCTGTCTCCGGTCAATGTACCGCAGCAAACCAACTCGGCCATGGATGGCTATGCCATTCGCGGCGATGATCTGGACCGCGAGCACTACCGGGTTGTCGCACAAGTCATGGCCGGCCATCATTACGATCAACCGCTCCAGGCTGGCGAGGCCGTGCGAATCATGACCGGCGCCCCGGTTCCTGAACATGCGGATACGGTGATCATGCGTGAGCAAGCCGCCCAGGAAGGTGACATGGTCACGTTTGATCTCAGTCAGAGCCGGGTCAAACGCGGACAAAATGTGCGTCAGGCCGGGGAAGATTTGGCCCTTGGTCAGACCGCCGTGGCCGCCGGCACCAAAGTCACCGCCCCTGAACTTGGCATGATCGCCTCACTTGGGATCGATACCGTCGCCATCAACCGGCCGGTGACCGTGGCGATTTTCTCTACCGGCGACGAAGTCCAGCATCCGGGAGAAGCACAAAAAGCCAACTGTATCTACGATTCCAACCGCTACACCCTGCACGCCATGCTTACCAACCTCGGCTGTGAGGTGCGCGATCTCGGGATTATTGAAGACAATCAGGCTGCGCTGGAGGCCACTTTAATGCAAGCCAGCCAGCAGGCGGATGTGATTCTGTCTTCCGGCGGGGTGTCAGTCGGTGATGCCGACTACATCAAAACAGCATTGGCAAAACTTGGGGAAGTGAACTTCTGGCGGATCAACATGCGTCCGGGTCGGCCAATGGCCTTTGGCCAGATTCAGCAGATCCCTTTCTTCGGCCTGCCGGGGAATCCGGTCGCGGTGATGGTCGCCTTTCTGCAATTTGTCGAGCCGGCGATCCGCAAGCTTCAGGGCCACACATGGCAACCAACCGTACTTTCAGCACGGGCAGCCGAACCTTTCCGTTCCCGGCCGGGACGGACCGAATTCAGCCGGGGCATTTACCAACTTGATGCCAACGGCCGACTCACGGTGAAATCAACCGGCCAACAGGGTTCCGGGATCTTGCGCTCAATGAGTGAAGCCAATTGCCTGGTTGAGATCACACCGGAACAACCGGGTGCGGAGATTGGTGAGATGGTAAAGATTATTCCGCTGATAGGACGGCTATAGTTTCTAAATCGGGAAT
This sequence comes from Photobacterium sp. MCCC 1A19761, assembly GCF_037389125.1. Lineage (NCBI taxonomy): Bacteria > Pseudomonadati > Pseudomonadota > Gammaproteobacteria > Vibrionales > Vibrionaceae > Photobacterium > Photobacterium sp. MCCC 1A19761. The sequence goes on along the minus strand of NZ_JAZGTF010000025.1, from coordinate 81,176 downwards.
AGCTTCTAAATCAGGAATAGTTTCTAACGCGGGAGATGTTGATTTTAGTAGCACTCAGCAAACGGCAGCGAACCGCCGTTTACTGAGTGCTTTTATTTGCAGCTTCCGTGCTACTTATTTTCCTGAGCTTCTACACGTCTAGAAGATGATTGTCGTACGTATTCGGTACTTTTTTATCGCTCAGATAAAGTAACCCAGCCAGAATTCATTTTTTATTTGCTAATAAAATGTACATTAGCTTTGTTATGTGGAAGAAAGCTTACATAATTATGCGGCTCGTTGCACCTATAAATCTCAGAATTTTACTTTGATGAGCGCTTCATTGATCACACAGGGGGAATTGTAGCCAATGACACCTCGCATTTCAGTCCGTGCAGTTTTTTATAAACAGGGTCACATTTTACTCTGCAAACACCGAGATCACGACGGTATCTGGTACATCACCCCCGGTGGTGGCGTCGAACATGGCGAGACACTGGCAGACACATTCCACCGGGAATTGCGCGAAGAGCTGGGCGCCGAAGCGCAAATGGGAGACGTGCTTTGCATCCGGGATTTCATCGCCGAACGCAGTCCGATCCCCTTCCCGAGCCCGGATTTTCATCAGATAGAAATCTTTGTCGAAGCCCATTCGTTGACATTCACCAGCCCTGCAAGTCAGATCGATCCCAATCAAATTGGCTATGAATGGCTGCCGCTGGCTCAGTTGACGACCGTACGCTTCTACCCGCAAGAGCTGGCCCGTCACTTTCAAACCAAAGACTTTCCTCATATTTATCAAGGTCATAAACTGTAAGGCAAGGTAAACGACTCTTATGACGCGCAGAACGCGTGTCGATAAAACCATAATCGTGGTAAGCTTTTTTTCGTTCGAGAGTCAAGCAATAAACACCTGCCACTGGCTAGACCTCTCTGATGAAGTTCTCATGTAAACTACGTGGCAGTTTGATTAACTAAGGTATTCATAAGTTAGGCATGTTGTTAGATTCGTATTACTCTGAGCAGAACAGTGAAGTGTCTTTCACCCGTGAGCAAGCCAGCCATTTCGCCAAGAAAATCGCTGGAGATTTCAACCCGATTCACGATGAAGACAATAAGCGATTCTGTGTGCCGGGCGACCTGCTTTTCTCTGTCATTCTCTCCAAGGTCGGTCTGAGCCAGTCCATGCGCTTCGAGTTTGCAGGCATGATCACCGACGGGATCCCTTTACGGATCGATCAAAAGTCCGACACCGACTTCTCCATGGTGGACGGCGGCGGTAAAGAGTATCTGCACGTCACCCGTAGCGGCGACACCACCACCAATCAAACTTTGATTGAGCAAGTGACCAAAAACTACGTGCAGTTTTCCGGAATGAACTTCCCGCATATCATGGTTCCACTGATGGAATCCAAGCAAATCATGATCAACCCGGCTCGCCCGCTGGTGATCTATGAAAGCATGGAACTGGATTTCGAACGTCTGGATATCAGTGCACCCACCGTTGAGCTGACCGGCTCCGACATCGATGTCGACGGCAAACGCGGCAGCGTGACCCTGAAGTTCTGCTTCAAGGAAAACGGGGAAATCGTCGGTACCGGCCGTAAGCGGATGCTGATGAGCGGCCTCAAGCCTTACTGCCAAATCGACATCGACGATCTGGTCACCCGGTTCAATCAGCGCAAGGATGATTTCAGCGCCCTGCTGGCGGCCTGATCTGAACGGTCCCGATTCTGTTGCAAACGCCGACTTTAGAGTCGGCGTTTTCTTTTCCTGTACTCCCTGCACTTTCCCGACAGCCTATACTAAAGGGTGCCATTTTTGGCCCCGGTCTGTTAAAGCAGACTGATCATACCAACCGTGGAGAGTACCATCATGGTTAATCGTTCAATTTCGAGGCTGTCACTCTCTTTACTGATCAGTGCGCTCAGCCTACCCGCTGCATTCGCCGACGAAGCCCTAGATGCACGCGTTGCCCGGGCGAAGTCAGCGGCGCCATCAGCGGTCAGTGATCACGCGACTGTCGTGGTCGACGGCAAAGTTGTTGTTGAAGGGAATAACGGCTGGACTTGCATGCCGGATACCTTCCCAGGCGATAACATGCCCATGTGTAATGATGCGGTATGGATGGAAATGCTGGGTGCGATGATGAATAAACAAGACTTTGACACCAAAAGCATCGGGTTTTCTTACATGCTGCAAGGTGACAAAGGCGCCGGTGTCAGCAATTCAGATCCCTTCCACCCGGATCCTAAAAACGCCGACGACTATGTCGAAACCGGCCCACACATGATGATGATTGTCCCGCGCGCGATGCTCAGCGGGTTCACCGACGATCCCAGTACCGGCGGGCCATACGTGATGTGGAAAGACACACCGTACGCCCACATTATGCTGCCGGTTGATGCAAAATAACTCATGAAACCCGCCCTGTGGCGGGTTTATTACATTCTTACACCTCACAGTTTTCTGATATTTATCGCCAATAAGCTCATCAGAAACCAAACATCATGATATGTTATCAGGTGTTATACCAGAGATATCCCCGGCCCTCAGGACAAGGAAAGACCATGAGAATCCCACAACCTTACCTCCTTTTTCTCGGCGATGTGACCGAACCACTGGCAGCAAAAACGGCCAAAGGGATCCTGCATTGGCGGCCGCAGCAGTGCCTCGGCCAATTTCGGCTGACCCAAGAAACCGTCTCGCTCGGTTTGACCGATCTGTCCCTGGAAGAAGCCAAAGCCCTGGGCGCAGAAACCCTGGTGATCGGCACAGCCAATGCCGGCGGTTTTATTCCGCAAACCTGGCTGGCCACCTTGCAAGAAGCTCTGGAGCTGGGTTATCACATTGCCTCCGGGATGCACCAACGGCTCAGCAGCTTTCCGGCTATTAACCATGCTGCCAATATTCACCAATGCCGTCTCTATGATGTCCGTCATGTTGACCAGCCGATGACCATCGGCACCGGGATCCCCCGGCAAGGAAAGCGCCTGCTGACCGTGGGCACCGATAGCTCGGTCGGAAAAATGTACACCTCGCTGGCGCTCGAAGCGGAGATGAATCGCCAGGGACTGAAAACCCACTTTTGCGCAACCGGTCAGACCGGGATTTTGATTTCCGGCAAAGGGATCTCGGTCGATGCGGTAGTGGCCGATTTTATCTCCGGGGCGGCGGAAGCCATCAGTCCTGAGTTCACTGATCACGACTGGGATGTGATTGAAGGGCAAGGTTCCCTGTTAAACCCTGCTTTTGCCGGTGTCAGCCTGGGCCTGCTCCACGGCTCTCAACCTGACGCGATGGTGCTGTGCCATGAGATCGGCCGACAACATGTCCGCCATTTACCGCACATGCAAATTCCTTCGATACAAGCGACGCTGGAAGCAAACCTGTCCGCAGCCCGGCTCACCAGCCCACACGCCCGCTTTGTCGGTATCAGCTTAAATACAAGTGCCCTTGACGAAGGCGACGCGCTGGCTCTCTGCCGACAATGGGAGCAAGAGTATCAGTTGCCCGTGACCGACCCAATCCGATTTGGCGTGGCATCAATCGTCGAAAAGCTTCATTCCCTTTAAACCATCCCCTTCACAGCGCTCGAACATAACAAAACACTCCCGAAGGAGTGTTTTCTAAGCGTATAAGAGAAGTTTTTCCGTGCTATTACGATGCTGAAGCGCATTGCAGCTGGCCCGGATGAGCCTGGCGTGTTTTGTCCGCCTGCATCCGCATCACGGCCATCGGTCCGGTGATTAGCGTCGCCGCAATCAGCAACGACACCGGAACCGCCGTAATCACAATAAAGGATTGCAGCGCATTCAGTCCCCCGTCACCAGCCACCAGCAACACACCGGCCACGCAACCCATCACCACAGCCCAGAACAGGCGCTGAGTCGGTTTCGGCTCGTTATCGCCACTAACGACCATCGCAATCGAATAAGCCATGGAATCACCGGTCGTGACCACAAACGTCGTCGTCAGGATCAAAAATGCCGCGACCAGCACGTCGCTGAATGGCAACTGGGTTAGCGTCGCCAGCAGAACCGCTGGTAATCCGGCATCATTCAATGGTTGTGAAATACTACCCGGGATTTCCAGCTCAAAATAGATCCCAGTTCCACCCAGCACGGTAAACCAGAAATTAGTGACAACAGGTGCGCCAATAGCCACCATCAGGATCAGCTCCCGTACTGAGCGACCTTCAGAAATCCGTGCAATAAAGATAGCCATCATCGGCGCGAAACCGATAAACCATCCCCAGAAGAACCAGGTCCACCAGGCATTCCACTGCGGTGCATCGGCGTTCAGGCTCATTTGTGGCAAATGTTGCAAGTAGGTCGCAAAAGCCGTGCCGAATTGTGTGAACAAAAATTGCGTCGGGCCCAGTACCAACATCGCCAGCAACAAGGCAAATGCACCGATGACATTCAACCGACTCAGCCATTGCAGCCCTTTGTCCATGCCGGTAAATGCCGAAATCGAGTAGATGGCTACCACAACTGCCAGAATCGCTAGCTGACTGTATGACGAGTTGCCGATTCCCAGAACCACTTCAAAGCTGTAGCCCAGCTGAGATGCGAGAAAACCAATCGGACCGATGGTTCCGGCAGCGACCGCAATAATCGAGCAGGCATCAATCACCGAACCCAGCCAGTGCGACTCCAGCCTATCACCGACCAGCGGGTACAGCAACGCACGTGGACGCAGTTTCACCCCACCCTGATGGTGGGCATGCATGAGTACGATGGTAGCCAGCGTTCCCAAAATCGCCCAGGCCAGGAAGCCCCAGTGTAAAAAACTCTGACTCAGCGCCGGAGCCGCAGATTCTGCAAGTCCCCCCGCGGTATCCGGAAAACTTGGCGGCACCGTCATGAAGTGGTAAATCGGCTCTGCAGCCGACCAGAACACACCACCGCCTGCCAGCAAGGTGCACATGATCATCGCCATCCAGCGAAACGTGCCGATTGTCGGTTTTTCCTGCCGGCCTAAGCGCAGTTTGCCTTTGTTACTGAGGGCGATCAGGATAGCCACCACAAAATTCAGAGCCATCAGCCATTGCCAGAAGGAGCCAAAGGTTGCAGTTGCATCAGAAAACATCGACTGAATCACCTGAGAAACAAGCGATAAGTCAATAAGCGCGGAAAGGAGGAACAAACTGATGAAACCAATCGTTAGAGATGGAACCAATTTATCACTCACTTTTTCTGTCGAGGTAAACATAAGATTCTCACTTTTGCTGTGAGGGGCGGCACATTATCAGCTCATACCGTAAATAACCAGAGAAAAATCACTTTTCTGTACTCAGTAAAGGGAGATTTACGGTTGGAGGATCTGAAATCAGGTCAAAATCAGTGCTTATTTCATCGTCAATAACCGATACCATCGACTCACCGCCGCCCACCGCATCGTTAGTACTCAAACAAATCACCTTCCTGCGCATCAATCTCTTGGCTGAACATTCACGCGAGCCATCGAGGCTTCGCCTCATTGCCTGGCACACCCTTGTGACGCTGCCATTCATCCGCTGCCATTCCAATGCAGCAATCATACAAACACTGCGATTCAGACGCTCTTGACTCCCGAAACACAACAATAAGTACAACGAGACCAATGACTACGGGTGAGAACGATTCGGGAATGACACGATACGCGAGGCAAAAAAAACGCTTCTTACGAAGCGTTCAACGGTTCAATTTGGCAATCCCTGTCGATACGTATCTGCTGATCCGGACCAGTCTCCAGCGTCACGGGAAACTGCGACCGGCTCAGGGTCAGTATCGACCGACTCTGGCCACCACTCCCGGTCACCATGACATTGTTGCGGCTCGAAATCACCTTCACCTGCACATAATCCTGACTGGTGTTGGTGACCACAAGCCGCACGTCATCATGAGCGGGCTCACATCGTACGGCCAGCGGGGTAAACGTCGCTGCACTTGCCGGGAGCGCAGCGACAATAAATAGTAGGAGGAGAATCGAGCGTTTCATTTGCTTAGTTCTGGTTGACGTAAACAGTGTTGTATGACGACCCATGAGAGATATTGACATTTGAATAGTCATAATCTGTTTGCGAAACATAGACGCTGTTGTGGCTACTCGACCCACCGTAGTAGACGCCGTCGTCAATTTTCACTGTCGAATGACTGTAGTCCCCATTCTGCATCACGCTAACATAGTTATGATCGGCAGAGCCGCCCAGAATATCCACATCCGACGTATTGTAGTCACCATACTGGTTCACTTTTACAGTATTGTAATCCCCGGAATAAATATCAACATTCGATTTATTCCAGTTACCGGTTTGACTGACATCAACAAGATTATAATTCGCGTAGGCAACGACATTCGCCTGCGATATATTGTAGTTTCCTTTTTGCTTCAGTATGACGGTATTATAATCAGAAGCAGATACGTAAACATTGGCATTGTTATTTGTCGCTTCCTGATAGACTCGCACAAAGTTTTGATCAGAGTCATAACCCACATTCACATGAGCTGCGTTATACATGCTATGTTGGGTCACGTAAACCTTGTTATCATTCGACTTATAATTGATGTTTACATCTGAATAATTACCCTTCCCATATTGACTAATCGTTGCACTATTATAGTCAGAATCATAATCAATTTTTACTTTTGAATCATTCCCATAGTCATGGGATGCCTGGTAGACAGAAACCTTATTATAGTCACTGCCATTATGAATCATGACATCAGATTTGTTATCGATTGTAGCTGATGCAGAAGCCGAGGCTAACGCCATTGAGATGAATAGAGCTGATTTCTTCATAACCTTTTCCTTAGATTAATCGCCATAAACAATTTATTTGTGAAAATGATCTTGAACACTCAAGCAGACGACTTACCAAAGAGGCATGTCATAAAATAAAGTACATTTTCACAGGTATCATCATTTTCTCCTGTGTCCTTGCAATACGATAACTGTCGAACCAAAGAACCAAAGAACCAAAACACCCTATCATTACAAAATCTCACTTCCATACGTCGACAGTTCTGGAGCATGAGCAGACGATCAAAGCTGTGCCTGTCTCAGGCACAGCTTGTATTTCCAGTACCGGTGTTCATTAGTACTGTGTTACGTACACGTTGTTGTATGAAGAATTTGAAATATCGACATACGAATGATCGTAATCATTTTGTGTGACATGGACAGTGTTATACATCGCTGGGCTGTAGTTGCTGGAAATATTCACTTTCGACTTTGAACCGTTACCATACTGATCGACGTCGACATAGTTATAGTCACTATAATCACCGGAAATATTAACGTGTGATTGGTTATGCTCACCTCGTTGACCGACCATCACAGTGTTCCAGTCCCCTCGACGTATCTTAATGTCAGAATGATTCATTTTTCCAGTTTGATAAACACCGACATGGTTATAATCAGCATCGTGACTAATAGCAACTTTTGAATGATTTCGTAAACCTGTTTGACCAACATAAACTGAATTATAGTCTGAGTTATGTTTAATATCCGTATCTGAGTGATTCTGGGAACCATACTGATTCACTGTAACGGTGTTATAGTCTGAGTTATGTTTAATATCAACTTTCGAATGATTCCCTTTATAGTACGAAGACTGATAAATAGATACGTTATTATAGTCACTTCCTTTTTTAATTTTAACATCAGATTTGTTATCCAACGGGCCACCGCCACCAGTTGCAGCAGCAGTTGCAGATACCAAAGCCATTGAGATAAATAGAGCTAACTTCTTCATGAAAAATTCCTTAGATTGTGTTATCGAACAGTGATATTTTTATTCATACCATTGATGATGACATGTGTTTGCCCTCCGGACTGTCGAATATTAGAACGGAATTGACTCACATTACTTTTCTGAACAATGAGTGCCGTATTATCATCGCCGTACTGTGTAATTGTTCCTTTATTCCTTTTTCCTTGTTGCACAATACCGGCTTTATTATTATTCCCTAGCTGATAAATCACACCCTCATTTTCATATCCATCTTGCGTTATTGCTGCTTTGTTATACTCTCCATTTTGATTTGTATAAGCAATATTTTGACCACCTTGCTGTGCAATATATGCATCATTATAATTACCACGTTGCTTTATCTTAGCTGCATTCCCTGCATTGAGCCCGTAACTTTGTTGATCAATCACTGCAGAGTTATAACTTGCCTCTTCCAGATCAATCACCGCAGAGTTATCCAGACCCAACTGGAATTCAGAAAGATCTTTCAATTCATTTAGCGCAAGGTCACTTGAGTGAACATGAAAAGCAACACCTGTTATACACAATGCAATTAATTTAATACGTATTAGTTTCATTGTTTCCAGGCCACGAGATTCATTTCGTACTTTCAGTATCGATTTTCTCAGGTTTTATGCCATCAACCTATTCATGAAACTGAAATCTCACTTTTAATGCTTTTATCGTTATTGCAGAGCCACTCTCTCATTCAAAACAACGAGACTTTAAGTAACAAGTTAGTCAATTAGTTTATTTATGAGAACTGAGACTCTTGTTTTCAGGCGATTACACCATTCACCGTGAGTAAGTGGTCAGAAATAGCGCAGGAAAAGCGCTTGAGAACAAGACGAAATTTTCAATAAATAGTTATTCTACAATCAAAAATTCTAACGCAGTTATCGAGCGTTTTAACAAGCTTGGATAACCAGTTACTTACTACGATTGGTCTTAGGTATCGCGCTTCAATACGCAGTGCTCAGAAACCCAAAAGCCCCGGAGCAAGATTGCTCCGGGGCTTTTGATGGGCCGCCTATCCGTTAAATAATCGGGCGACGACGCTGCATGTATTCCTGGATTATCGGATGTTGCAGATCAGCTTCGCGCAAGGGTTGCCAGAGGCCCGTTTTGATCCCATCGACGATCACATGGACCACCGCGGCATCAATGGCCGACATCACCGCGAGGTTCACCGGCTCATTCGTGGTATAGCCTAATTCAGCTTCCAGCAAGTCCTTGTAGTCGACAAACTTGAAGACGCCGGTTTGCAATTCTTTCGACAGAATGGTTTTGCTGGTTGTCACACTCAATAAAATCTGGCCGCTGCGTACATCGATTGCCCGGATATTCACCGTAACCTGATCGGTCCGATATTGTCCCGAGGCACCAATCCCCAGGTACCTGGCCCCGGCGCCGCCTGTTCTGAGGTTGGTATCGTAAGCAACGATTCCCCCCTCAATCATGATATTCGCCGACACCAATGAAGGAAGATAAGGACCGTGGTTGGCCGGAATTTCATGCTTCTTCTGTGCTGCCCGAATGATTTTCCGCTCAGTTAACAAATTCTGCAGCCCTTCCCGCTCAAGCGGGATGAACCATTTCGAATCGAGCAACGCTGTTGTCAGCAATGCCGCCCCGCCTTGCGGAACCGCGGTCGAGAAATTACTGTTCGGCTGTGGCTTATACTGGCCGCTTTGATCCCGAAAATCATACACGGAAACATAAACTTTCCCTTTTGGTAACGGGAGCGACGTCAAGTCCTGATAGGCTGCACCTCGTGCCATCAACGTCGGTTCTTTATTAATTTCCGGGGTTTCAAGCGACATCGAACATCCTGAGAGAATCAACAACATACTTCCCCAAATGAACGCTTTCATCCAACTTCTCCCTACATGTCCGGCATCAGGCCGCTCACCTGAATGGTTGATGACTCACCGGTTTCTTTATCTGTGATCTGGATAATCAAGTTCCCGTTGTCATCAATGATGTTGAGCAGGAAGTCATCCGTCACCAATTGCCCGGTGTTCCCGTTACCGACATCCGATAACAGTTGGCTGATCAGACGTGATTCAAGACTGGCCGCTAATCGCTCGAGGTCCGACTGCTCCCCTAGCAGCAAATCATCATCCGGTGCTTTGTGGTCATTGATGGCATTGGCCACGCCCAGGAGATGGGAACTATTCAACGGATTACCGCCGAAACTGGGATTAATCGGCGTATAGACCAACTCCGTTGCCGAGGCTTGCGCCGAGATGGCGATCAACGCGGCAATGGTCAGCTTGCTCCCTTTCATGGTAAGCCCTCTTAAATTTCGTCGTAATCAACATCAAACGTGTCTTGTAAATAGCGTTCGACACGCCATCGAGCCACGTACGATCGAACAACTTTGATCGCTTCATCGACCTTTGCTTCAATCTGATCTCGTCCCGGAGACAAAGCCGTTCGATAGATTGCTTTTCGTCGATGCAAAATGGAAATAATGCTGCCGGACAAAGCCGTTGGCCGCTCCTTGATGGTCAGGTTCTCTTCCAAATCATCGAATTCATCGCTGAGCTTTTGCGCAAACCGCGAATAAAACTCTTCCCCAAGACGCGTCATGGTTTGGTCAATCACGGCACCACTAATTTCTTTTAAATCATCCAGCGTCCCGTTTTGTTCGAGCGGCTGACCGTTTTCAAGCGGCGGCTGATCATCCTGTGCCGCGACAGGCACAGCGCTTATCAATAAAACGGGTAAGATAAGCTCAATCAGTCTCATAGGGGTAAGTCATTGTAATGATTGCTTTTGGCCCACATGAAGGCTTGCATTCGATTCTTCACATTGATCTTCTTAAACACATTATAAAGATGTGTTTTAACGGTATTTTCACTCACAAACAGCCGTTCGGCGATCTGGGTATTGGACGCGCCAAGCACCAGTAATTGCATAATCTCCTTTTCCCGATTGGTCAGGTTGGCGCATGGCTTGGCAATCATGGTGTCTTTGTGACGATATGCGGAGATCAATTCATTGGTGAGTTTTCTGCTAAGCCACAGCTCACCGCCAAAGATTTTTTTCATTCCCTTGGCCACCACATCAATCCCATCTCCGGCGAAGAACACGCCGACCATATTGGGCCACTTGGCAATGACCTTGGCTGCCACATCGCTCGGTGCATTGATCAGCACCTCACTGGCAGTCATTGAATTTTCAACGAGATAGCTGATGTAAAGATCCAGAGACTCATCGTTAATTTGGGTATTGTCTATGATGGTCAGAATGTTCGACTTCGGCCGCAGGTTCAGTCCCGGTAGCCCTTCCATCGTGGTCGTTTTGATCCTAAGGTCCAACGCCTTCTCAAGGTAATCCCGAAAGAGAGAGGATTGTAAGCTGGCGTCACAGATGAAGACAAAATCATTATATTGAATACATGACATCTTATATTCCCTTAATGTAATCATCTTATTACTAAGACTTTTTAAATCTAGAACAGAGTGTCAAAACATCAAGACTGAAAAAATCAAAAACAATTTCAACGCTTATAGATAGCTGTTTTTATTAGGTATTATCACAATCTCAATGCTGAGACAAAAATAAAATATTCCTAATTAAAATTCTGTAGACAATTGAATTAAAAATCGTCAATACATTACCAGTCAAGCAATCAAAAAATGTAACTATTATATTTGACAAATATTTATACAAAACCAGACACATATAAACAAGAAGGCCTTGAACTGAAAAGTTCAAGGCCTTCATTTCATTCAACTTTATGGCGGATACGTCAAAAGGGGTTAACACGCCTGAACGTGATGTTCATACTCGACAATAATTTGATTTCCGCTATAACGAACATTTTTTATATTGCCATCAACAATATAGGTGTTTCTCAACGTGACGGTTCCTGGGATCACGCCCCCAACCTGCTCTCGCAATGAGGGTAACGTCAGGACCGGATCAACGCCAATCAACTGACAGAACTGGGTCACAAACCCATGTTCCAACAGGGTTTGTCCCCGGAGTACATCTGAAAATTCCAACTGGCTCATGCCTAGTTTTTTGGCCATCTCAATCTGAGTAACCCGCATTTTCGCCTTATAACTCATCCATGTTTCCAGCAACACTTCACGGTCTCTTTCCGTATATTGCATCTCATATACCTTCGCGATTTTCTGCTTTATATAAAATTAAACCGCAACGCTTCCGGTCCATTGTCAGAGCCACGTAAGGCGAGTGTTACTTTTTTAACTTCTGACAAAAAATTTACAATCATTTGTCCTGCACCTGCCGGTATCATTCCCCCGTTAACGGCGATTCGGGAAGATGATCTCAGACAATAAATTCACGATTTCCAAAAACAGAGATTTCGCATCGCCTTCAAGCACATTATAATCAGCCTGTTATACACTCTTTGGACTCAGCGACTGTGACCCTTCACCGCCTTTTCGCACAACTAGCCGTCTTGCTTGCACTCGTTGCAATGCTTGTTGCGCCTGTTTCTGCCGGGCAAGGGGGCTCAATGCTATTCACCAATGCACCGTGTATGACACCCGCCATGCCCGACTGCTGTGCTGAGACGACTTTACCGGCTGAGCATCACTGTCATCATCCCGCCGGTGAGATGCCTTACCTGCATGGGGATCAATGCCAGCATCTTGATTGCCACTCGTACTCGTTGCCGCTGGCAATTCTGACGAGCACGCCACAACTGATATCACCTTCAGCGAGCCCGCTGTTTACGGAGCCCGTCAGTTCGCTCCGCTTCTATCATGATCGGGTCGACCGACCACCCATTCTTGCCTGATTTCTGACTCAAAACAGATCAACACCTGTGCAGCGCACAGCGTGAGACCCTTGATTACCCCATGAAAAGAAACAGGATTAACGAATGAAACGTCACGTATTTTTTGCCATCACTCTGCTAACGGCCAGCCATGTTGCGCTAGCCTCGGATATGATTCGCGGCACCAACTATCAGTCTCCCTACTGCGGATGCTGTAAAGACTGGGTGAAGCACATGGAAGAGAACGGGTTCAAACTGGACATCGAATACCAGCAGGATCTGACCCCGACCAAGACAAAGCTGGGGATCCGCCCTGCCTACGCGTCGTGCCATACGGCTGAAATTCAGGGGTACACCTTTGAAGGCCATGTACCGGCGGAAGAAATTAAGCGATTTTTGGCCGAAAAACCGGCCAATTTAATCGGCCTGGCGACACCTGGGATGCCGATGGGCTCCCCGGGAATGGAATATAACGATCAGAAAGATCCGTATAACGTGGTTGCATTCGACAAAGACGGCAACACTCAGGTCTGGTCTCGCCATCACCAGTAACCACATACGACACAGGCAGAGCGGCAACGCTCTGCCTGCACCCTAAAACCTGTCTTTCAACGCTCAAGGGAACGTGGTCAGGTAATTAACCTGGCAAACGATTTATCTTTGCAAACAAATCGCGGTTCGGATCTTGATGGGCAGCCCAGTGGGGGTCGCTCTCCCGCTTCTCAAAATACACCTGTAACCCGTTAAAATAGGTAAAGGCTACCAACTCAGATTCAGGCATAAAATCCTCAAAGAAAGCCTCTTCCTGCGCTGACAGCTGGTGCAATGTCGTGATCCCATGTTTTAACGCCCAATGGATGGCCTGGGGCATGACCTGGATTCGGGCAATGATCAGAGGCTGGATGTCATCCAACGCAACGGCCACACCTGCGCTCGCTTCGGGATGCGCCGTGTCCAGCGCTGCTTCTTCTGCCACTAAATGCTGCAAACTGCGAATGCTGGCTTCCCGCTCTGCCTCGGAGTATCCCCCCGTCGACTTCGCAAAGCGAATCGCATAAGCCAGACGCTGACGTCCAACCACTTCTACCACCTGAGCCAGATAGGACTGCGGAATCGCGTATGCTTTGGCCAGCTGTTCAATCGCGTGTGCCAGGCTGGTATAGACAATCCCGTCAAATTCGATCTGAAACCGCGCCGTCAGCCCGACGACCGGCAGCCCGTCAATGGTCAGCGGCCAGCCAGAATAATTGACCCGCGCTTTGGCAATCTCAAACATAGTCCAGGCACTTTCCCGGAAGCCTTCCAGGGCTTTGCCTTCAAACTCGGATGCCGCCAACTCTTCCTGGGTCCAGTTCGCACCGATTTGTAGATGCTTTTCATATTTGCGGTGCAGTTTCTCCTTGACCTTATCCCGCAGCAAATCCAGTCCACTGACTTTGACGCCATGACAAAAGCCATAGCACTCTTCACAGCAAGGCAGAAGAACGGGTGCCGTTTGTTGTTCGTAATTGGGGGACGGCATAAAGGCATACGACTCAAAATAAGGTTCGCCGCAAAACCAGCAGGTATGGCGGTACTCAAAAGGCACATCAATCGATTGATAGGCTTTAGTCATCATGAAGTTCTTCGTTTGGCCTGAATCTTGACTCATTATGGGGGGCGTAGTCATGGTTCTCAAGTATCAGGTACTTATCATCCGTGAATTGTACAAGCGGGTTGAACACGTTAAAATACGCGCCCCCGGTAGAGAATGAGTGTGATCGAATGTCTGAACAGAAGCGAAAGGCGCTGAAGAAAATTGCAAAATGCCTAGAGCTGGGTAACTCTGCGAACGTCAACGAAGCCGCACAAGCCATTAAAATGGCACACCGTCTGATGCTGAAATATGGTCTGGAACAAGACGATATTGAATTTATCCAAATGGGTAAAACCAAAACGGCGACCCTCTTGCCGACAGACATCAGCCCACAGATCCTCAAGATTATTCGTGGCATCAACCGACGCTTTGGCGTTGAGTGTGTCCTGACCAATTACAAAGGACTGAAACAAGCTGAATTCATCGGTGTGGCCGAGCGTGCCATCTTCGCAGCGTTTGCATTTGATGTGGTGTACCGGGAAATGAATCAGCAAACCGGCCAGTTCCGCAACAGCTTTGCCGGCACCGGAACCAGCACCACCGAAGTCACACGTCGGGTTGGCTCGTTTCTGGCGGGCTGGATTGAAGGGGCGCTGGAAAAGCTGCCGGAACTCAATACCGATGATGATCATGACAAGCGCATGAGCAACTACATCGATAAAGAATTTGAAAACATCGACCGAGAGACATTTAAAAAGCAACTCCAGGAAGCGATGAAGGCCCTGACCGATGATTACGAGAAAGGTATGAAAAAAGGCCGCTCGATTTCAGTCAACCGACCCGTCGGGGGCACCCGGGCCCATGAGCCGAAACTCCTCGGCTAACCCGAAAACGACCTAAATGACCCGACAGCTGCATCATGCAGCTGTTTTTTCATCTCCAACGCATTGAATCAGCGCTGAATGCAACCGACTTCAATGGCGAAAAAAGAAGCAAAAGAACCATGAATGTCATCATATTGCAAAGAAGTGAGATATAAATCTCACTTCTGTGGTATGATCGAACAAAATTCCCTAAAACCGATAGCCTCCACAAATGAAATTCCCTGGTCAGCGTAAGTCCAAGCATTACTTTCCTGTCAATGCCCGCGATCCATTAGTTGCTCAAATTCAACAAGAAAACCCGCTGTCTCGTGCCCACCTGGTTGGCGTCGGACAGACCATTGTTGATATTGAAGCCCGCGTTGACGATGACTTTCTGGCACGTCATCACCTGAGCAAAGGGCACTCTCTGGTCCTCGAAGAGGACAAAGCCGAGCTGCTCTACCAGGAGTTGAAAGAACGCAACCTGATCAGCCACGAATATCCGGGCGATACCATCGGTAATACCCTGCACAACTACTCGGTACTGGCAGACGATAAATCGATTCTGCTCGGTGTGATGAGCCAGGATCTGAAGATCGGCTCTTATGCTTACCGTTACTTGTGTAATACCTCCAGCCGAATGGATCTGGATCATCTGCAACCGGTCAATGGACCGATTGGTCGCTGCTATACGCTGATCACCGCAGACGGCGAACGCACCTTCGCCATCAATGAAGGTCAGATGAACCAGTTGCGCCCGGAGTTCATTCCGGAATCGATTTTTGAAAACGCCTCTGCACTGGTGCTGTCTTCTTATCTGGTTCGCGGCAAGCCCACCGACCCGATGAAAGACTCTGCCCTCAAAGCCATTGAACATGCGAAAAAATTCAATGTGCCGGTTGTCCTGACCCTGGGAACCAAGTACGTGATCGAAGGCAAACAGGACTGGTGGATCGAGTTTCTGAAAGAGCATGTCACCTGCGTGGCGATGAACGAGGAAGAAGCTGAAGCCCTGACCGGAGAGAAAGACCCGCTGATGGCGGCCGACAAAGCGCTGAACTGGGTCGACATGGTGCTGTGCACCGCAGGTCCGGTCGGTCTGTATATGGCCGGTTACACCGAAGATGCTCTCAAGCGTGAATCTTCCCTGCCCCTGCTGCCGGGTCAGATTGCTGACTTCAACCGCTATGAATTCAGCCGCCCGATGAAAAAGTCGGATTGTGAACACCCAATCCGGGTTTACTCGCACATCGCGCCTTACCTGGGCGGTCCGGTACAGATCAAGAACACCAATGGTGCCGGTGATGCCGCCCTGTCAGCCCTGTTGCATGACATGTCAGCCAACCGCTATCACAAGGCCAATGTCCCGAATTCTGCCAAGCATAACGGCAGCTTCCTGACCTACTCTTCATTCTCGCAAATTTGCCAGTACTCGAACCGAGTCAGCTACGAAGTGCTGACGCAGCACGCCCCACGGCTATCCCGCGGGCTGCCTGAGCGTGAAGACTGTCTGGAAGAAGCGTACTGGGAACGCTGATCCCGGTAGACAGAAACCGCAAGACACAAAAGCGGCGCCTGAACAGGCGCCGCTTTATTATGCCGCATATTATATAGACAGTTCATATAGGCAGACTGCAAACCCGCACCATAGGGCTTGTTTGCAATCGTGGTCACGCCCTGGATTAATAGCGGAAGAAATTGATCTTCTTGCTCACATCCTGGGTAAAACCACAGACCCGTTCACTTTCGATCAGAGTCTGATTTGCCCCTGTACCAATTTTCCCCGCCACTTCGTTAATGGCCACCAAACTGCGATTCACCTCTTCAGTCACCGCAGCCTGCTCCTCGGCAGCACTGGCAATTTGATGAGCCATATCCTGGATCTTCCCGCTATGCGTCCGCACTTCTTCCAGCGAACACACCGCCTGCTGGGCATGCTCCAGGCAGACATCACTCAGGCTGCGGTTGTGACGCATTTTCTCCACCGCATCTTTGCTGCTGTGGCGCAGTGAATCAATCATCTGCTGAATTTCATCCGTGGACTGAGCCGTTTTGGTTGCCAGATTACGCACCTCATCCGCGACCACGGCAAAGCCTCTGCCCTGCTCACCTGCACGTGCTGCCTCAATCGCCGCATTGAGTGCCAGCAGGTTCGTTTGCTCAGAAATATTGCGGATCACCTCAAGGATACTGCCGATGTTATTCGTTTCCTGCTCCAAAATTTCAATCACTTTGGCCGCCCCCTCAACATTACCGGCCAATTCACGCAGACCTTCCGCACTGGCAGCAACCACCTGATGCCCCTGTTCAACAGACTGCTGCGTGAGACTTACCGCTGACGCTGTTTCCTGGGCATTGTCCGAGACACTATGCGCCGTCGAGGCCATTTCGGTGGTCGCCGCGACCACCTGATCAATCTCGTCACTCTGCAACGCGATCTGAGTCTGACTTTCTTTGGCGATATCAGACGTAGCCGCAACACTGCTCGTCAGAGATTGCACCGAGCCGGCAACATCCCCGACAATGCCCCGGACATCATGAATGAATGTATTCAGATGGTTCGCCAACTGCCCGGTTTCATCACGGCGGGCGATCTCAATTTGCTGAGTCAGATCCCCTCCAGAACGGGTTAAAGCTTCGACCCGTTTCACCAAAACCGTTATTGGTGCGGAAATCGATGCCGCCACCAGCCAAATCATGCCCATTCCCAGCAAACCCGTGATCAAACCAACCGTCATTTGTCCTGTCTGACTGGCATTGAAATGCGCACTGAGCGTTTCGACAATGCCATAGGCACCAGCCAGTGCCACTTTCTCAGGGACCACCACCACGACATGCCAAGGCTTATTGGTTCCGACTGTGGTAAAACTCTCGTTGGCAATGATAGATTCGCCCGATAACACCACCTCGCCATGCTGACGTTCGCGGATCAGTTGACTGACCTCTGTGCTCCCCAGCATCTTGCCGATATTGCCGTCATCACCGCTATCGGCAGCAATGATCCCCGATGCACTGATGATCAATACCCGCGACTGGCCTTCCAATAAATTATTACTGGTGTTCACAGCCAGGGTTTGAAGAAAGTCGAGCGAGTAATCAACCCCGAACATACCAGCAAACTCACCATTACGAAGCACTGGCGCAGTAAAAGAACTCATTAAAGTCGATTTTCCCTGAACCACATAGCTGGCAGGATCAATCACACAGGCCGATAATGTTTCTTTCGGACACAAATACCATTCTGAACCACGAATACCATTTTCATTTTTCTTGATATCGTAAAAAGGATAAGACGCTTCCAGAATGATATTCCCGGATGGCGAGCGGTTAAAATATGGCGCAAACTCGCCATTTTTTTGAACATACTCCGTATTGACATATTGTTCATCTAGATTATCAAATTTGTTATATTCCCAACCAGAGTAGATACCAATTATATTGGGGATATTATCAATAGTATTCCCCATCATCTGAATCACACTGTCTCGAGAAATATTTGGATCCTGATGGGTAAATGATGCTGCAAGCGTTTTCGACACTTCCATGGCTTCATTGAACACCAGATTGATGTTCCCGGCCTCTACTTGAGCAGATAGTCTAACCTCTTGTTTTAGTGAATCTTTTGCGTA
The DNA here is from genome assembly GCF_037389125.1 of Photobacterium sp. MCCC 1A19761. Taxonomy (NCBI): domain Bacteria; kingdom Pseudomonadati; phylum Pseudomonadota; class Gammaproteobacteria; order Vibrionales; family Vibrionaceae; genus Photobacterium; species Photobacterium sp. MCCC 1A19761. Next base: position 62,631 of record NZ_JAZGTF010000025.1, on the reverse strand, counting down.
ATTCAACACCAGATTATCGAGCGATTCAAGGAGTTGGTTCCCGCTATAATATCCATATCCTAACATCGCGCCTGACACCGTCAGTATGCTTGCGCCACAAAATATGAGTAGCTGCTGCTTAATACTCGAGAAATTCATTTAAGTTCCTTGTTAATTATCACCAAAAACTAAATAATAAAAATTAACATTTCTTCCAAATTATTATTTAAAGGCTATCAGGTGAAGGAATTTGTTTATTATGAAAAGAGCATGAATTAATTCATATAAAAATTAGCATAGTTGATAACTATATTCAAAATGTGCATATCACGGTAAAGCAACCATTATTTTTCATTTATGATATAAGTTTGGATCATTATTTTTAATTTGGCGTTCAAGTTGAACTAATGGATTCTCAAGGCAGATATATCGAGATCGAACTATAGCCATAGAGGATTTTTTATTTTTATAAGGTATGAACTTGAAAGGGTAAAAAAAACAGAGCCTTTGCGGCTCTGTTTTCATAACGTGATTGAAGTCAAATCAACATTCGTTGATCGCATTACGAATTCGCTTATCGGATACCGGATACGGCGTCCCGAGTTGCTGAGCAAAGTAGCTGACCCGCAGCTCTTCGATCATCCAGCGGATCTCTTTCACTTTCTCCGGCACCGGTTGGCCTTTTGGGATCTTGTTGAGCAACTCTTTGTAATCCGACACCACCGATTCGACCTTCATGATGTGCATGCGATCTTTGTTCGGATCAATCGGCAGCTTTTCCATTCGACGCTCAATGGCTTTCATATATCGCAGAATGTCCGGCAGGCGTTTCCAGCCGCATTCGGTTGCAAAGCCTTTGAAGATCAATCCTTCAATCTGCGCTTTAATATCTGACAACGCGAAAGCCATGGTCAAATCCACCCGGCCTTTCAGACGCTTGTTGATATTAAAGGCGGTGGTCAGAATCGCTTCGACTTGCTTAGCAATGTCTACCACTGTATCGCCCAGCTCGGCGCGAACATACTCTTTCAGCGCTTCAAAGGCATCCGGCTCCCAAACCAACCCGCCTTTGGCTTCGATCAGCTTATCGACGCCACAGGCAATACAGTCATCAATGAGATCCATCACCCGGCCGTATGGGTTGAAGTACAGACCCAGTTTCGACTTGTTCGGCAAGTTGGCATGCAGATACTTGATCGGTGACGGCACATTCAACAATACCAGACGACGCTGACCCTGCTGCATTGCCGTGCGCTGCTCTTCTTCGGTTTCGAACAGCTTGATCCCGACCGAGTCCTTGTTATCAACAATCGCCGGATAGGCTTTGACTTCAAAGCCGCCCCGCTTTTGCTGATAACGCTCCGGCAACTTCCCGAAACTCCAGGTTTTCAGGCCGTCCTGCTCAATATCATCATCCGCCACCTTCGACAGCGTTTCCTGTACCTTCTCTTTCAAGCCGTCTTTGAGACTGTACAGATCTTTGCTCTCTTTCAGCTTACGGTTGCGATGATCCACCACCCGGTACGTGATCTTCAGGTGATCCGGCACTTGGTCAAGATTCCAGTCTTCACGCAAAACAGTCACACCGGTCATGCGCTTGAGTTCTTTCTCCAACGCATCCAATAACGGCATCGCCATGGCTTCGCAACGGGCCAGAAACGCATCGGCGTAGTTCGGTGCCGGCACAAAATTGCGGCGAACCGGTTTCGGTAACGACTTAATCAGTGCGACGACCAGCTCCTGACGCAGACCCGGGATCTGCCAGTCGAAACCATCTGGCTCCACCTGATTCAGGATCGGCAGCGGCACATGAACCGTGACACCGTCACTGTCTTCTCCTGGCTCAAACTGGTAGCTCAGCTTCAGTTTCAGGTTCCCCTGATGCCAGAAGTTCGGATAGTCCAGATCGGTCACATGGCTGGCATCGCCCCTGAACAGCATTTCCCGTTCAAAGTTGAGCAGCTCGGCATTGTCCTTGGCCGCCTGTTTCCACCAGGTATCAAAGTGACGTCCGGAAACCACCGTGTGATCAATGCGCTGATCGTAGAACTCAAACAGCGCATCATCGTCAATCAGGATATCGCGGCGGCGGGATTTATGCTCCAGCTCTTCCACTTCCTGCAAGAGTTTGCGGTTCTGATGATAGAACTTGTGCTTGGTTTCCCAGTCCCCTTCCACCAGCGCCGAGCGAATAAACAGCTCGCGGGATAGCACCGGGTCAATCTTGCCATAGTTCACTTTTCGCTTGGCAACAATCGGGATCCCGTACAGGGTCACCTTCTCAAACGCGGCAACAGCGGCCTGCTTCTTCTCCCAGTGCGGTTCACTATAGCTGCGTTTCAGCAAATGCTCGGCCAGCGGCTCCACCCATTCCGGCTGGATCTTGGCGGCAATCCGCCCCCACAGCCTGGAGGTTTCGACCAGCTCAGCCACCATCACCCATTTGGGCTGCTTCTTGAAAATACCGGAGCCCGGGAAAATGTTGAATCGGGCGTTTCGCGCCCCCTGGTACTCGTTCTTTTCCTGATCTTTCAGGCCGACGTGAGATAGCATCCCCGCCAGTAACGCGGTATGGACCCCTTCATAGCTGGCTTCCTGCTGGTTCATCCGCAGATCCAGCTCGCGAACCACCTGATGAACCTGGAAGTAGATGTCCTGCCATTCCCGAACCCGCAGATAGTTCAGGTAATCTTTCTTACACTGACGGCGGAACTGGTTCCCCGACAGCGCTTTCTGCTGCTCCTGAACATACTCCCACAGGTTGACGAACGTCAGGAAGTCGGATTCCTTGTCGTAGAAACGGCGGTGCTTTTCATCGGAAGCCTGCTGTTTCTCCATCGGCCGCTCACGCGGATCCTGGATCGACAGCGCGGAAGCAATCACCATCACCTCACGCAGCGCTCCATGTTTCGGCGCTTCGAGTACCATCCGGGCCAGACGCGGGTCAATCGGCAAACGCGCCAGCTGGCGACCAATCGCCGTCAGCCGATTGCGTGGATCTTTGGCGTTGGTGCTCATTGCGCCCAGCTCTTCCAGCAGGCGGACACCATCCTGGATATTGCGATTATCCGGGGCTTCCACAAACGGGAACGCCTGAATATCCCCCAAGCCAATCGCTGTCATCTGCAAGATGACGGAAGCCAGGTTGGTACGCAGAATTTCCGGATCGGTAAATTCCGGCCGCGACAGGAAGTCTTCTTCCGAGTACAGACGGATACAAATCCCTTCCGCGACCCGGCCACAACGGCCTTTCCGCTGATTGGCACTGGCCTGAGAGACCCGCTCAATCGGCAGGCGCTGTACCTTGGTCCGGTAGCTATAACGACTGATCCGGGCAGTCCCCGGATCGATGACATAGCGGATTCCCGGTACCGTCAGCGAGGTTTCCGCAACGTTGGTCGACAGCACAATCCGGCGTCCGGCATGGGCCTGGAAGACACGGTTTTGCTCCCCGGCCGACAGGCGTGCGTAGAGCGGTAGGATCTCGGTATCCCGCAAATTACGCTTTTCCAGTGCCTCGGCGGTATCGCGGATTTCGCGTTCTCCGTTCATGAAGATCAGAATATCGCCCAGGCCTTCGTCGCACAGCTCGTCCACGGCATCAAAAATCGCCTGGAGCTGATCGCGGTCACTGTCTTCACCATCTTCGCTCACCGGACGGTAGCGGACTTCCACCGGGTAGGTTCGCCCGGAGACTTCAATGATCGGCGCATTGTTAAAATGCTTGGAGAAACGCTCCGGATCGATGGTGGCCGAGGTAATAATCACCTTCAAATCCGGGCGCTTCGGCAACACCTCGCGTAAATAGCCCAGAATGAAATCGATGTTCAGGCTCCGCTCGTGCGCCTCATCGATAATGATGGTGTCGTACTGGTTCAGGTAACGGTCATTTTGAATTTCGGCCAGCAGAATACCGTCGGTCATCAATTTGATCTGGCTGCGTTCAGACACCTGATCGTTAAACCGCACCTTGTAACCGACTGCCGAACCCATCTCGCATTCAAGCTCTTCGGCAATCCGGCTCGCCACCGAACGCGCTGCCAGACGACGCGGCTGGGTGTGCCCGATCATCCCTTTGGTGCCCAGACCCAGTTCCAAACAGATTTTCGGCAACTGGGTAGTTTTCCCCGATCCGGTTTCACCAGCGACAATCACCACCTGGTTATTTTGAATCGCTTCAGCGATATCATCTTTCTTCTGGCTGACCGGGAGCTGCGCCGGGTAGGTCACTTTCGGGCGCTGTGTGGCCCGCAGTTCAGCAATTTGCATGGATTTGGCAATATCCATAGCAATTTCATCAAACACGGCGTGTCTGGCTTGTTCATTTTTAATTCTGGCCGCGCCCTGCACACGCTTGTGCAAACGAAAGCGATCGCGAATCATGCAATCTTGAATCGCGTCTTTCAGCGTTTTTTCATTATTGAAAACGTCTGGCTGAGAAGTATTCGACTGAGTCAAAGGAATTCCTGATTTTTCAGCTGGGTATTGAATAAAACTGGCGCGATTCTACCACAACTCTGCGCCGGGTGCGGTATCGGAACCTGCTTCGTTAAAGGAAGCAGCAAAGTGCTTCCATTGCAAGCAGCATCCCCCTTCAGGTACTATCCGCGCGATTTATCACGTAACTCTGAGTCACATCATGAAAAAAACACTAATGAGCCTGGCCCTGGCAACTGCTATGACGGCCCCGGCTTTTGCTGCGCAACCTGTTCAACTTTCTCTACCTGAGACCAACCTGCCTGCAGGTAATGTCGAAGGTTTTCGTGCCAGCCTGATCTACGGAAAGACAGAGCAGGTTTCCGGCCTGAATGTGCCGATTCTGGGTCTGTCTGAAACCAGCCAGTTCACCGGAGTCAGCTTCGGGATGCTGTTTGGTGTCAACCGCGTAACCAGCCAGTCTACCGGTCTGAAACTGGGCCTGGCGAACTGGAACGACGGGAATGCGAAAGGCGCTGACCTGGGTTTTGCCAACTACACCGCGGGTCAGTTTACCGGCCTGCAAATGGGTGCGTTCAACTACACCGGCCGCCTGACCGGGCTACAGTTCGGCTTTATCAATGCCACGGACCGTATCGAAAAAGGTGTTCAGATTGGTCTGATCAACTACGACAAATCAGGCACCTTCATCGGCCAGGACATTCCAGTCTTTCCGATCATCAACGCCCGATTCTAATCTGATTCTGGATTGCTGAAGGAGCCCGTCGTGGCTCCTTTTCCCCTTTTTATCCTTTACCCTTTTTACTCTTCGGCTTGCTCGCTCCAGACAGACATTCACCGGAACCCCCGGCCATTCCTGCGGTCTTATTGACGTCAGAGAAAAAAGAGAGCCCACGATGTTCAAACAGCTACGCACCCTGCTGCGTCAGGTGATGTATGAAGGCGACGCCAGTGGCGCCGTAGATACGCCCAGTCTCCAGCTCGCCATGGCCGCGCTCCTGTGTGAAGTCTCCGCCGCCGATCACATTATCGATCCCAAAGAGCAGCAGGCGAAAGTTCACTTGCTGAGCAAACTGCTGGATATTCACGAAGAGGAAGCGACCTTTCTCATCGATAAAGCCAGTGCTCAGACGCTGCAATCGGTCTCGCTCTATGACTTCACCAACAAGCTGCGCAGCCTGACCGCAGAGCAGCGCTATCAGTTAATCCAAGCGATGTGGCAAGTCGCCTACGCCGATGGTGTGATTGACCCGCTGGAAGAAGCGGTGATCCGCCAGGTCTCTGAGCTGATCTATGTCAGCCACAGCGATTTCATCCGTGCCAAAATCTCGGCCCAACCGACCTAACCACCTATTTGATATCAATCGTCCGGCTGGCTTTGCGGTACTGAATTTTCCACCCTTGCCAGCGGGGCAACTCCCAGCGCTTCGGGTCCGTTTTACGGTTGCCGCCGGCATACACCGCCAGCACTTTCTTACCGCCGACCCGGTATTCAATATTCAATGTCAAATCGGTCAGCAGTACCTGATAAGGAAACTCGCGGTCAAACGCTTCCCGCTCCCACGTCGGAATGCCATCGAACGGAAAATCGTCAGCCCCGAATAACGCCAGATCTTCGGCCGATTCCACCCCCAGCGCTGCCAATTGCGTGTTCAGCCAATCGCGGGCCTCAACAGGCTCCGGTGCCCGCGTACAGGTTTCAGCCTGATAGCGCCCCAACGCCAGGTACAGGTTCCACTGGTGGATATCCACGCGAACCTGCTCGGCCAGCCCATCGACCAGCACACCGTCAAGCACCATCTCGACCAACGCCGCCAACGCCGACTCTCCCTGAGGCGCCTGCCAGCGGGTCTCGATCACCCGGCCGGCATAAACCCGGCGATGGGCCACCCGACAGCCTGCTTCGGTCACTTCCGCCTCCCCCAACTCCTCGGTTCCCATGTCCAGTTGATTGAGCTGGGCAAAAGTAACCGGCGCCATACACGTGGCCAGCACCAGATTCTGTTTAACCCCTTTGCCCGGCAAGGCAAACTGATCGAAAACCACCGCCGCCTCGGCCTGTTCCGGAAAGCGGCTGTCCCGGCCGATACTGACTTCAGCGTACCCGTTTCCGAGCGCTTGGCGGCGCTTTTCCCGCCGGACATACACCAGTTCCGGGACGGCGCTCATCACAGCGTTCAGCCATGGCTCGCGTTTCACGGATGACGCCGCATCCAGATCCGGCAATTGCAGCGCCTCGCGCATTTGTCGCGACAACTGGCGCGCTTCGGCCAGTACATCACGATCAATGGTCAGCCATTCCGGAACCGTGCCACGCAGCAGCTTCACCAGCGCCATTGCGTCACAATGGTTCGGCTCCCACTGCGCCAGTTTTTCCCGGTTTTCTTCTCCATTCGGCATTTGCCATACGCGCTGATAAACACTCAGCCCGGCGGCCAGATCAACCATCGCTTCCCGGCTGGCCTTATCTGGCATCGCCGTGATCAAATGGGCAAACAAGGTATCAATCGGCAGCGGGTACAACAGCTGACCGTGCGCGGTGATTTGCCCGTTCGGGTCAATCGCCTGCATTTGCAGCAACTTGTCCCGCGCCAGCATCAGGGACTTCTCCGGCACCGGATCGGCAAACTGCAACGCATCCAGACGTGCGCCACAGCTCGCCGCGGCCAGCATCGGCTCGACCAGCTCTTCCCGCTGTAATTCCGGTGGGGTCAACCGCTCCAGCGGCGCGGCTTTGCCATAAAGCCGGATGCACTGCCCGGCGCTGATCCGCCCGGCCCGCCCCTTGCGCTGTTCGGCACTGGCATGGGAGATCGCATGCAGACCCAGCACTGTCCGGCCATTGCGCTGGTGCGTGCGCCGCTCCAGTCCGGTGTCGATAATCAGGGTGACACCGGGGATGGTCAGCGACGTTTCTGCCACGTTGGTCGCCAGAATGATCCGCTGCCGATCACTTTTCGTCAGCGCCCGATGGCGCTCGTCATCACTGACCGAGGCATGCAGGGCAATGACATCCATTTGGTGATCGGTGATGGCCGCAGAAAACACTTGCTTTAAGTGTGCCGCGCACTGGGCGATCTCTTTACGGCCCGGCAGAAACACCAGAATATCCTGATGCTGTTGGTGCAGCGGTAAAATCGCCTCCGCCACTTTCTTCTCGATCCCTCGAATATCCGGCATATTGCGGCTGTCTGAAGCCATGTGACTCACTTCAACCGTATAATTTCGTCCAGTCGCCTGCAGTCGCTCGGCACCGAGGTATTCCGCCAGTCTCAGGCTGTCCATGGTGGCTGAGGTCGCTACCAGTCGGTGCGTCTGCTTTTGTTTCAGCAACGCCAATAGCAAGTCGGTATCCCAGCGGCGTTCATGAAATTCATCAATCATCACCGTGTCAAAAGTCGCCAAATGATCGTCACTGAGCCAGCGCAAAGCCACCCCAGGAGTGACAAACACAATCTGACTTTGGTCGTTAAATCGGTTATCAAACCGGATGGCATAGCCCACGCCTTCACCAAGCTGATCGCCACGAAGCTGCGCGACATATTCCGCCAACGCGGTACAGGCCACCCGCCGCGGCTCAACCACCAGCACCCGACCTTGTTGCGCTGCCCAAATCGGCAGACGAGTCGACTTCCCGGAGCCGGTCTCCGCTTCAACCACCAGGTGATGGGATTTCAGTTGCGACAGAAAAGTATCTTTTAAAGAATCAATGGGTAACGACGGTGACATGAACAATGCTTATACTGTGATCTCAGGAGCGCTATTGTGACAAGAATCAGTCGCCTTGTCATACCTACAGTGGCCACGTTGTCGGCCATTCAATGTAACCCGGTATTCAACAGCACCTATCAACGACTTCTGGCTGAAAAAAACAACGCAAACTTATTTATTGACGTCATAGTCAATTGCTATGTGCATTTTTCGGTAGAGGTCAATTGAGTATATGAGAACTCTAAACTTTCAATGAAAGACTCGCTTATACCCGGTAGACCAACAGTAAACGTATCAACATACGATATTTCAAAAACATCGTACAAAAAGCTGTCTTCTACTTTCGCCACATGGATCGGAGAATATGGTCTGAGAGCAACAAGAAAGTCATCTAATTGATCGTCTTCGATTAAGTTGTATTGATCTCCAGTAATATCAATTACAACACCTTCAATTTCTATCCAATAATGCGTGATTAATCCATTTTTTGGGCGTACACCACCAATACCTCTAATTTCCAACTCGGGATAGAGTTTGAGAAAGTGATAGACAAGAATCATTGACGTTAGTTTGCAATTCATCACTGGAAAATGTTCTGTCACTAATGCGGTTTTTTCAGGTTCACAGGACTGAATCAACTGCCTAAATCTAACAGCTTCTCTCAATATTTTATGCTGATTTATAGCCACAGAGTCCCCTATTACACGTTATGCGCGCACAAGCAGTGAGAAACAATTGACTAAAATTAGTTAGGAACGCACGGTAGCCAACTGTTGGCCGCCTGATCTTAATACGCTGGTCATGCATTGCTACCACCGAACAAGCTTCTCTGTAGAACATCGAGTGCTACAGAGCTTTGACCATTTAAATCAGCGCGCATAGCATTAATTATCTTAGAGAAAGCAGCATGAGAACGAGAAGAAGACAATGTTCCGTGTTCACTCCAAAATGCTTCTACCGCTAATACAACTCCATCACTAGCCATCAAGACTACTCGTGTCTTAGATTGATTCAACTTTTCCAATTGCTCCTGACTTCTGCTTTTAGTTGATGCAATAGCAGGGTGAGATCACATGTGTTTACTTTTTGAACAGCTGTGAATTCCCTCGGGCTGGTTGAGTGATTATTAGACACCTCATGCATTTCACACCTGGGGCAGATGGTTAAAAATCCCTCTATTTGTAGATCCCAACGTGCCTTACATGTGGTGATTTTACAATTTGTTAACTCACGCTCTCACCCTGGATGCAATAGCGGCTACCGCATCAATCAAATCAACATACGATTGCGCTCTGAGTTCAATTGATTTCTTTCTTAGTTCTGATTTACTGCCTAAAAAGTATTGAACAAAGGCACTAAGTAAAATACCAGTAATACCAATGAGTGCGACGATTACTTTTATATCCACTTGGATTATCCCTCAGATGTATAACGCAGTGTTCACTGACTGGGCCGGTGCAACGCCTTGTTAGCCTTTTAGTTTTTTGATTAATGTTTCGGCTATTTCAACACCCAATTCGATACGCTTCTTGTCGATATTTTCAGCGGTAGAATGTACTTGGGTATTTCTAATCATGCGCAATTCTGTAAGCTGATTGATATCTTCCATTTCCAAAGCCCCTTCACGCACTGCCATTTCCCATTTGAAGGTATGGCCTGTGTCCACACCAGAATCTTCGAATGTTTTGCGAACCAATGTCTCAACTTCGTTAAAGAGTAATATAAGGTTCTCCAGCGTGACCTCTGCAGCTTTCGGGTCAGCTTTTACACCAAATAAGTTATTCAAAAGAACAGCTGCTATTTGCCGATAAGCATCCAAGTATCGTCGATCAACGCCCAAGCCAGTTCCATTGTGATATAGCTGATTTCTGATGCGATGATAATGCTCGATATCACCATCGTCTAAACCAGCTAGTTTTGACCGGGCTTTACTAAACAGCAGATCAACCATTTTAGGAAAGCTGTTTCCGGCTTCTTCAACTTCCCTTCGTTGGAATTTTATGCCCGATATTTTTTCCGGAAGAGATAGAAAGGTTCTGATGGAGGTCTCAACTGAATTATCAACACTAATGAAAGCAATTCTGCTATCAAAAGCGGTATCGAGCTGAATGTGAGAATCAGCATGTCTTAGCAATTCTAATGAGCCGGACGCCCAAGTTTCTTCCATATTCGATCTCTGATTTGTGAGGCTAACAGATACTTAGGCTCCGACCTACCTTCAACCGTCATACACTTCTTGTTGTTGGGCCGAACAATTAAGAAGCAAGTTGATGAATCATATTACTATCACCTGCGTTGATTTAGCAAAAGATGTTCTTCAAATCTTTGTTGTAAGTAGCTCAATAGTAAAAGAAAACAATGCGGTCTCTACTCGCCAGTTGGAAAGCTGGCTAATACTACGCCTCGCACCATGGTGTTTGAGCCTGTATGACTGCCAATTACTGGTATCAAAGAGCTGTAAGCCAAGGACGTGGGGCAAAAGTGATTTCAGTTAAGTACACGGTATCAACAGCAATATCTCTGGTACCATCCGGCACTTCCTTCATCACCAAGCCGGTAGCCAATTTCACGAGCCAAACCGCCACCTGCCGCTTATGCAACCAAAACCTTAATTTCCCTATAGAAATCATTGACATTTGGCCGCAAGCCCCTAGCCTAGAGCTCTATGCATGCATCCAGTTCTAGAGGTTCGTCATCATGACCCGCAAAGAAATTTTTAACCCGGCACTGTGGGATGAAGTCCCAGGCTTCGAATTTGAAGATATTACTTACCACCGCGCGAAAGATCAGGGGACGGTCCGGATTGCGATTAACCGCCCGGATTGTCTCAATGCTTTTCGTCCCAAAACCGTCGATGAGCTGTTCACTGCTTTGGATCATGCCCGTCAATGGTCAGATGTTGGCTGTGTCCTGTTAACCGGCAATGGGCCGTCACACAAAGGCCAGTGGTCGTTCTCTTCCGGTGGTGACCAACGTATTCGTGGCAAGGATGGCTATAAGTATGAAGGCGCGGAAGCCGGTACCGCCGACCTGGCCCGCATGGGACGCCTGCACATTCTCGAAGTTCAGCGGATGATCCGCTTTATGCCGAAAGTCGTGATCGCCGTTGTACCCGGTTGGGCCGTTGGCGGCGGGCACAGTCTGCACGTGGTGTGCGACTTAACCCTGGCCTCGAAAGAGCACGCAGTCTTTAAGCAAACCGATCCGGATGTGGCTTCGTTTGATTCCGGCTACGGCTCGGCTTACCTGGCGAAAATGATCGGCCAGAAACGCGCGCGGGAGATCTTCTTCTGTGGCTTTGATTACAGTGCTCAGGAAGCCTTTGAGATGGGGATGGTGAATAAAGTCGTCGACCATTTTGAGCTGGAAGAAGAGGCATTGCGTTGGGGCCAAGCCATTAACAGTAAATCACCGACCGCTATGCGGATGCTGAAATACGGCTTTAACCTGCCGGATGACGGCTTGGTCGGCCAGCAACTGTTTGCCGGTGAAGCGACGCGCCTTGCCTATGGCACAGATGAAGCACAAGAAGGTCGGGATGCGTTTCTGGAAAAACGCGATCAGGATTTCAGTCGCTTCCCTTGGCATTATTAGGTCTCGCAGATCGATTCAGCTTTCAGACACGTTTTTGCCCGTTGGCACTGCCAACACCACTCAGCCCGGCTTTCTATCGCCGGGCTGAATCGTTATCTCCCAGCAGCTCCGTCATTCAAGGTGTCGCACTTCGACAGCCAACAAGGCTCAACACAAATCAAACAAAAACCGATCAAGTTTAACAAAAAACAAACACGACCTCTCCCATTCCTCTCTGCGATTTTCTATACAAAAATCACAACGCAGATCACAACATAGACAAAACTATAAATAAACATTTAATACACAAATTCAACCTCAACTTGAAACATTAAACCTTAGATTGAAACATTGCAGTCTGATTAATGTTAATTACTGTAAAAAGATGGCGGGAAACTTGATCAATTTCGCAAAAAAGTGGTGTTCAGCCTTTGAAATAAACGATTTATAGGCATAGGATTAGCACTGAATGAAAATGATGTATGCAATTTTCATTGACTCCGACCTAACCTATTACCAAAGTCAATTGCATGAAAAACGATAAAAGACCCCTATATATCCCCTACGCAGGCCCTGCGTTACTTGAAACACCCCTGTTAAACAAAGGAAGTGCGTTCAGCGTCGAAGAACGCATGTTCTTCAACCTTGAAGGTCTCCTTCCTGAAGCAATTGAAACGATTGAAGAACAAGCTGAGCGTGCTTATCAGCAATATCAAAAATTTGATAATGATATTGACCGCCACATCTACCTTCGTAACATCCAGGATACCAACGAAACGCTCTTCTACCGCCTGGTCGAAAATCACATTACCGAGATGATGCCGATCATCTACACCCCGACCGTTGGTGCTGCCTGTGAGAACTTTTCCAGCATCTACCGTCGTGGCCGTGGCCTGTTCATCTCCTATCCGAACCGCGATCGGATTGAAGACATGCTGAACAACGCATCACGTCACAACGTGAAAGTCATTGTTGTAACAGATGGTGAACGAATCCTGGGTCTGGGCGACCAAGGGATCGGTGGCATGGGGATCCCAATTGGTAAACTGTCACTGTACACCGCGTGTGGCGGGATCAGCCCGGCTTACACCCTACCGGTTGTCCTGGATGTCGGGACCAACAACCCGCAGCGACTGTCCGATCCAATGTACATGGGCTGGCGTCACACGCGGATCACCGGTCAGGAATATGAAGACTTTGTCGATGAGTTTATCCAGTCCGTGAAGCGACGTTGGCCGGATGCCCTGATCCAGTTCGAAGATTTTGCCCAGAAAAATGCCATGCCATTACTGGAGCGTTACAAGAACAAGGTCTGCTGCTTCAACGATGACATCCAAGGCACCGCGGCAGTGACCGTTGGCTCGCTGCTGGCTGCCTGTAAAGCGGCGGGGAGCAAACTGTCCGAGCAACGCGTCACCTTCCTGGGTGCCGGCTCAGCCGGTTGCGGTATTGCTGAAGCAATCATCGCGCAAATGGTTTCTGAAGGGATCTCCGAGCAACAAGCGCGCAGCCAGGTATTTATGGTCGATCGCTGGGGTCTGCTGGTCGACGATATGCCGAACCTGCTCAACTTCCAGAAGAAACTGGTTCAGCCGCGCAATGAAATCAACCTGTGGGATACCGAAGATAACAACATCTCGCTGTTGGATGTGATGCGTAACGCGAAGCCGACCGTGTTGATCGGGGTGTCCGGTGTGCCGGGCCTGTTCAGCGAGGAAGTGATCCGCGAAATGAATCAGCATTGCGAGCGTCCGATTATCTTCCCGCTGTCCAACCCGACCAGCCGCGTTGAAGCGACGCCGGCCGATCTGATCCGTTGGACGAACGGCAAGGCACTGGTTGCGACCGGCTCACCGTTCGAGCCTGTGGTTCACGAAGGCAAAACCTACACCATCGCCCAATGTAACAACAGTTACATCTTCCCGGGGATCGGTCTGGGTGTCCTGGCCGTCGGCGCCCGTCGTGTCACCGATGAAATGCTGATGGCCAGTAGCCGTGCCCTCGCTGAATGCTCGCCAATGGCGAAATACGGCAATGGCGACCTGCTGCCGCCTCTGGAAGATATTCAGGAAGTGTCCCGTCACATCGCTTTTGCCGTGGCGAAAAAAGCCGTCGAGCAACAAAAAGCACCAAAGAATACCGATGAGCGGATTAAAGAGAAGATTGAAGCCAACTTCTGGCAATCAGAGTATCGCCGCTACAAGCGAACGTCTTTCTAATCAGTCTGCCATGCCTATATAAGCCCGCATACGCGGGCTTTTTTTTGATCTTGCCGTTGCCAAACCTATCTACTGCCACATACTATTCAATCAATCTGAATCAATTGACGTTGGCTAGCTGCCTTCCAGTATTATTTGACAGGTATTTTACACTGCGTTATCAACAGATTAGTTATCAGTTTGGTATGATACGATTTTTAATGCTCCACGGAATTATATGAAACCGCTCAACGTCATCCGCCTGTTTGCTGTCATAAGTCTTCTCGTCATTGGGATGAGCTTGCTGGCTGATCGCTGGGTAGCGGCTTCAGCGGCGGATCGGATCTTTACCGATCCGGCTCAGGTACCAAACCGGGCTATCGGATTGGTGCTGGGGACCAGCAAATTCATTGCGAAAGCGTTGAACCCGTATTACGAATACCGCATGGAAGCGGCGCAACAGCTGTATAAACTCGGCAAAATCAACATCCTGCTGCTCAGCGGCGACAATGCACACCGCTCGTACAATGAACCCTGGACCATGAAACGGGATTTGCTCAAGGCGGGGATCCCTGAACATGATATTGTACTCGACTATGCCGGTTTCCGTACCCTGGACTCCGTGGTTCGCGCCAAACGGGTCTTTGAAGTTAATCACTTTGTGATTATTACGCAGAAGTTTCACTGCGAACGCGCGTTATTCATTGCCAAGAATAACAATATTGATGCCATCTGCCTGGCAGTACCCGAGCCAGGTGGGCTCGCCGGGTTTAAGATCCGAATGCGGGAAGTTCTGGCGCGGCTTAAAGCCATCGCCGATGTGTATCTGCTCGACATCAAGCCACGTTTTCTTGGCCCGAAAGAGCCGATAGAAACCGCTCCGCCTGAATTTGAAGGGCCGGAAATCGCCGATGCGCCCCTTCCGCCTGCCTGAAAAAACAAAGCCATGCATTGAGTGCATGGCTTTTTGTTCTGTTTGAAAAGTAAAAAGAAAACAAGGGTCAACCCACCTTTTCTTTTGATGCCTTCACAATATAGGACTGCAGAAACTTTTCACGGACTCCTTTCAAATGCGCTTGTGCCTCAGCACGAACACGCTTACGCAACCCTTGCGTTTTTGCGCTCATAACAACCTAGCCTTATTTTTATTACTGATAACATCCCTTAGCAATTATGATACCCAAGGCATAGAATTGCTGAAACACCTTTGCGGATCCCGGAACCTCAACTGTGACTTATGTCACATCACAACTAGATAGATGATGAAGCATTAATCAGCACTTCCGAGACAGTTCAATGATGCATATTTATTGACCTGAAGAGCGAAGATGCGACCGCCGCATTCTTGCCGCCTGTGATATCGCTTCAGACCCCACCGCAAAGGCTATCTCAATGTAAAAAAAATGATCCACATCAATAGCAGCAAATTCGGCTGAAAATGACATTTTCGATAAGCATCAATAGCATGATTAACTAGCCGAGTAATTAATGGGTACAATCCCACACATTATTTAGCAATAACCTCACAAAACACATAATTACCCACCCAAACGCCTAATAATCACGCAGCAAGCAATTAACAACTCGAAAATAACATGTAACATTTGCCTCATATGACACCTAGGTGCATGAAGTTGTATGAACCGTAATAACATAGCTAAAGGAAAGCATATGACAGCCTTAACCCTGACACTGAAAAAGTGGCTGTTTGACAGGAATAGCATCATTCTACTGGCAGACATCGCCCTTTTTACCTTTTTAATGAACATCCTACCTTACGAAAAGGACGTCGTAATCGGTCTGAGTATCCTGGCCTTTGTGGCCGTGTTATGGCTGACCGAAGCCGTTCATGTCAGCATTACCGCTATCCTGGTGCCGCTCCTGGCCATTGGATTCGGTATTTTTAAAACACCACAAGCCCTGAGTAACTTCGCCAACCCGATTATCTTCCTGTTCCTGGGAGGGTTCGCCCTGGCTGCTGCGATGCACAAGCAGGAACTGGATAAAGCGATCGCCGATAAAGTTCTGCTTCTGGCGAAAGGCCGCATGTCGGTTGCTGTCTTCATGCTGTTTGGGGTCACTGCCGGTCTGTCGATGTGGATTAGTAACACCGCAACAACAGCACTGATGCTGCCGCTGGTTCTGGGTGTCCTGAACAAGGTTAATGCCAAAAGCGAGCGCAACACCTATGTATTCGTGCTGCTGGGCATCGCCTACTGTGCCAGTATCGGCGGGATCGCAACGGTTGTCGGGAGTCCACCAAACGCCATTGCGGCCGCGGAAGTCGGTCTGAGCTTCACAGAATGGATGGCATTCGGCCTGCCGACAACAATTGTACTGCTGCCACTCACCGTGACGCTGCTGTACTTCTTGCTGAAACCAAATCTGAAGCACACTTTCGAACTCGACCACAAACCGGTTCAGTGGGACAACGGGAAACTGATCACCCTAGCCATTTTTGCCCTGACCGTTTTCCTGTGGATTTTCAGCAAACCCGTCAATGCGATGCTGGGTGGATTCAGCAAATTCGATACGCTGGTTGCCCTGACTGCAATTGTTCTGCTGGGTGCATCTCGTGTCGTTCAGTGGAAAGATATTGAAAAATCAACCGACTGGGGCGTATTGCTGCTGTTCGGGGGTGGTATCTGTCTGAGTAACGTGCTGAAAGCTACAGGCACCAGTGTCTTCCTGGCAGAAGGTCTGAGCACCTTCCTGGATCAAGCGGGTATGTTCTTTACGATTCTGGTCGTGGCTGCATTCGTGGTCTTCCTGACAGAGTTTGCCAGTAACACCGCCAGTGCGGCACTGCTGGTCCCGGTATTTGCGACAGTTGCTGAAGCATTGGGTGTCTCGCCGGTCATTCTGTCGACGCTGATTGCCGTGTCTGCATCTTGTGCCTTCATGCTGCCGGTCGCCACACCACCAAACGCGATTGTCTTCGGTTCCGGCCATATCAAGCAGTCTGAAATGATGAAAGCTGGTATTTACCTCAACCTGGTTTGTATCGCTGTGCTGTCCGTCATTGCGTACCTGTTCTGGTAATTGCACGAGACCACGCGTTACGGACCATGGTAACAACCAATTTTCCTGAATAACGACAACAACATCCCTTTATTTGGTGGCCGAATCGGCCACCTTTTTTTTGAGCACTTTCCGCTGTCCCAAGCCGAGCCTTTACAGACTTTGCTCATCCGCCGGGAAACGGACACCGATCACCTCGCGTGCCTTGGTCATAATCGCACTGACAATTTGCGTGCGTGCCAGTCCCGGATGCGAGACCTGCTGCAAGTCGATCAACCGTGCAAATTCCAACGCTTCGTAGTACATCACATTCTCTTCCTGCACGACGCCCAAGCTCAGTGGCGGCTCTCCCGAACGATGCAATGTTACTGAGCGACACTCGGAAATGCTCTCGACCAGCAGTGTGCCCTGCTCGCCCTGAAACTCGCTCGGGATCAGGCCATCGCTGACTTTAGAGTGGCTGACCACCACATCAAAGTCCGAATAATGCAGCACCAAGGTGCCGTGGGCATCGACACCGGAATCCAGCAGCACGCCTTGGGCCGTGAAGCTGTTCGGCTCACCAAACAGTCCGATCGCCGCACTGAGCGGATAAATCCCGATATCCATGATCGAGCCATTCGAGAAAGCCGGATTAAAGGTATTCGGGTTTTCGCCGTTCAGGTACTTGCCGTAGCGAGACGACAACTGACAGTATGAAAGGTAAACCTTTCTCAACTTGCCCAGTTTCGGCAGGCATTCCCGGATACGCTGAAAATTTGGGGTGTAGGTCGTTTTCATCGCTTCAAACAACACCACGCCCTGCTGTTCGGCGGTGGTGATCAGCGCCTCGATTTCAGCGTGATGCGAGGCCAGCGGCTTTTCACCAATCACATGCTTGCCCTGCCGGATAAATTGCATCGCCTGCGGGGCATGCAGTGAGTTCGGGCTGGCAATATAGACAGCGTCCAGCTCAGGGCTTTGCGCCATCGCATCCAAATCATCAAAGCAAAAGTTCACCCCGTATTTCTCAGCGAAGGCCTTCGCATTGTCCAGTTTACGGGAGTAAACGGCGGTCAGCTGGTACTGTCCGGTTTTCAAAGCAGCTTCAATAAAGCTGTCAGTGATCCAGTTCGTCCCAATCACACCAAAACGGATCATTATGGTTACCATTTCTGTTTAAATTTGCGGAAACATCATCATAACAGATCATGGCCGCGTACCAAGATCAGGCCGAGAAAGCGGCCATGATCCGGCCACTGCGACAAGTAACCGGCTATTTTCACACCAATAGTTCCCCATCTTCACCCGGCATGTTGATAAGGCTTAAACTCTTGATGGAATTCGCTGTTCCTCCCTCAGCCCCTTTGTTACATTAGCGTTAACTGCCTTTGAGCCGACTTTTCTCCTTTCGCCCAATCTGAAATATCTGGAAAGTTGGCCTTCTGTATCAATGGCCAGATAACAACGAAAAAGAGAATCTTATGTACTACGCCGAAATTACCGGTTGGGGGAAGTGTCTGCCCCCGACAGTCCTGAGCAATGAAGAGTTAAGCCAGTTTGTCGATACCTCCGATGAGTGGATCCGCACCCGAACCGGTATTGAATCCCGCCATATCAGCCATGTCGATACCTCAGATATGGCCCGTGTCGCCGGTGCGCGCGCACTGGCTGCCGCCGGGATTGAAGCCAGCGAATTGGATCTGATTATTATCGCCACCTGCTCGCCAGACACCCTGATCCCCAACATTGCCTCGAAGGTCCAGCTCGAGCTGGGCGCAGGTAAAGCCGCCGCTTTTGATATGAATGCGGCCTGTACCGGATTTTTGTACGGACTGGAAACAGCCACCCGAATGATCCAGGCCGGTAATTACCGCCATGCACTGGTCATTGGTGCCGAGCACCTGTCCTGGTACCTCGACTGGAGCAAACGCGATACAGCCGTACTGTTTGGAGATGGTGCCGGTGCTGTGGTCCTGAGCCGCACCGAGCAAGAATCCGGACTGCTAGAAGCGCAACTGGGTTGCGATCCGGAAGGACGTGACGTACTGGCCATCCCGGATTTCGGCACCCATATGGATCGCTTTAACCCGGATGCCGGTCACTTTGCATTCGATTTCGTGGGCCGGGAGATCTTCCGCCGGGCGGTTCGAGGCATGGGCGCCGCGGCCAATATGGTGCTTGAGCGTTCCGGGCTCGACAGCCAGGGGATCGATATCGTCATTCCGCATCAGGCGAACAAACGCATTATCGAAGCCCTCTGCGACCATGCCGGGATCCCGCTCGAGAAAGCTTTCGTCAATATTCAGAAGTATGGCAATACCTCGGCAGCCACCGTGCCGATTGCTTTGTGTGAAGCTGTTGAAAGCGGAAGGGTTCAGCCGGGCAGCACCATCCTATCCGCCGCATTCGGTGCCGGACTGACCTGGGGAGCCAGCCTCATCAAATGGGGACAGCGCACCACTCCGGTCGCGACCTCCGATGCCGAACTACCTGCCTGCGATCAAACGGCGACCGAGATCCTGGCCAAAGCCATCGCTCACTGCCAGCAAAAACAAAGCAACGTTTAACGACGGCTGATGACTCCGGCTCACGATGAGGAGCCGGAGGTATCCCATTGTTCACCCGGCGGCAGTTGCATCGGAAACCCGCAGAGTACCCGCCAGGAAACGCCGAGCGTTTTCACCACAATGATTGCCCGGATGAGGGTTCCCACCACAAATCCGACGCTGAACGCGATCGTCACCCCGAGCAACTGATACTCCTGTTGCAGCACATAAGCCAGCCACACCGTCAGTCCCGACACGCCTAACAGCACATACAAATTTTGGATCGGATTCGACATCAAGCTGATCATGTTGGCCGTAACCACCCGAAGCGGTAGCAGCAGCTGTCCGGCCAGCATGATCAACAGCAACTCGTGGCCCAGTTCAACCTGAGTTTCACCATAGAGGGTCAAGAGCGGATGGGCCGCCAGCGACAGGAGCAAAATCAGCAGGCTGTTCATGCCCCAGAATGTTCGGATGGCGTGGCAGACCGTGGACTGAGTTGCCAGTGAACCCGGATCGGACTGGGCCTGTAACAGCACAGGTTTCAGAAATGTCCCGACGGCATTGGAGAGAATCGCCATGAATCCGGCAATCACAATCACCGGATAGAACACGCTCACGGCATGGGCACCGAGCCAATGATGCACCAGCAAGACATCCAGCTTAGCCACCAGCACGACCCCGGCCCCGCTGGCCAAAGCCGTCAGCGACTGACGATACCACTGCTTCATCTGAAACGCCTTTCCATGACCGGCCAGTGCCGGGGCGATCAGCCGATGCTGGCCGATCACCACGATGAGCAGTGCCACGATCATTACCTGGCAGATCCGCGCCAGGAGCACTTCATCTTCCAGCCAATAGACCACCAGACAGAATGCCAGCACCAGACACTCCAGCAAGCACTGCTTGCTCAGCAGCGCATGTTTTTGACGTTCAAACACCAGCAGCAAGGAGGACTGGGTTTGCATCAGCGCCCCTAACGGGACAATCAGCAACAGGTACATCAGATGTTGTTCCGCCAGCTGGTGCGGCGACATAAACGCATATCCGGTCAATACCCCGGCAACGATCAGGGTGCCCAGAATTGCAATCGAGGCCAGAAACACCAGGCGTAACCCCCGCAGCATGGACACCTGTTCGGTTTGCCACATCGGATACGCCAGCCGAACAACGGACACGGAAAACCCCAGGCTGGCCGGCAGCAGCAACACCTCGCTGAGGACCAGCATGGCCGCGAATGTCCCGTAATGTTCCGGCCCCATCAGTCGCGCCAGCACAATAGTCAGGATCACCCGGCTGAAATGGTTTAAAAACGTAAATGGGGTCAGGGCCAGAATTTGTTTCACCGTCTCCATTGGGCAACTCCTTGCCATTAAAAAAGCGGCTTGTCAGCCGCTTTTCATCATGTTTAATATTCTGGTTGATCAGCGAGCAGTTCGGCCCGGCGAAAACAGTCCAGACTGTGATCATTCACCATGCCGGTCGCCTGCATATGGGCGTACAAGGTGGTCGAGCCGAGGAACTTAAACCCCCGCTTCTTCATATCCTTGGCCAACCGATCCGATTCCGGGGTTGTCGCCGGATAATCCGACAATCCACGCAGTGCGCTTGTTTTCGGTCCGCCTTCAACAAAGGACCAGATATAATCGGCAAAGGTCCCAAATGCTTCCTGGACCGCCAGAAAGCAGCGGGCGTTGTTGATCGCCGCTTCAATCTTGCGCCGGTTCCGGACAATTCCCGGATTATTCATCAGGCGTTCGACATCGTCATCCGTAAATGTAGCCACGCGTTTGGGGTCGAATTCTGCGAACGCATCACGATAGTTAGCGCGTTTTTTCAAAATCGTGTACCAGCTCAAACCGGCCTGTGCCGATTCCAGGACCAGAAACTCAAAGATTTTCTGGTCGTCATACACCGGGACACCCCACTCCAGATCGTGATAAGCCACATAATCGGGCTTGCTTTCGTCCACCCAGGGACAACGCTTCACTGCTTCCACCATACGCAATTCCTTTTTGATTATTCATGACCTTAGAGCAGCATTTTGCCCCTGTCAACGCGACGCCGGACATCAGCATCACGGCCATCAAGCGCGGCGCTGGCGACCCCGGCCCTGATGGACTTTCGACCGTGCTTTGGCCCGGCGCTTATCCGCAGAACGTCCCCGACGCTGATGTTCCGGCGGCTCAATGGTCGGATCCGGCTCATAGCCTTCCAGCCACTGTTGCGGCAAACGCGTATCCAGCAACTCTTCAATGGCCCGCAGTGCCCACTCTTCATCCTGGCTCATCAGGGACACGGCATAGCCCGGCTTACCGGCTCGCCCGGTTCGGCCAATCCGGTGCACATAGTCTTCCGCCTTAAACGGCATATCAAAGTTCACCACATGCTCCAGCTGTTCGATATCAATGCCCCGGGCTGCAACATCCGTCGCCACCAGCACCCTGGCTTTGCCGTCTTTGAACTCCTCGAGTGACCGCTGTCTCGCCCCCTGGCTTTTATCGCCATGAATCGACACCGCCTTGATGCCATCAAG
This sequence comes from Photobacterium sp. MCCC 1A19761, assembly GCF_037389125.1. Taxonomy (NCBI): domain Bacteria; kingdom Pseudomonadati; phylum Pseudomonadota; class Gammaproteobacteria; order Vibrionales; family Vibrionaceae; genus Photobacterium; species Photobacterium sp. MCCC 1A19761. Next base: position 40,648 of record NZ_JAZGTF010000025.1, on the reverse strand, counting down.
CTTGAGCTCTTTCGCCAGCGCCTCCGCACCTTGTTTGGTTTTGGTAAACACCAGCACCTGCTGCCAGTTTCGCGAGCCAATCAGATACGCCAGTAACTCCTGTTTGCGATGCTTATCCACCGGATACACCATCTGCTCCACCGTCACGGCGGTACTGTTCGATGGCGTGACTTCAATCAGCTTCGGGTCTTGCAAAATACTGTAGGCCAGCTTTTTCACCGGGCCAGCAAAGGTTGCCGAGAAAAACAGGGTTTGACGCGTCACTGATTTCATCCGTCGAATAATGCGCTTGATATCATCAATGAAGCCCATATCCAGCATCCGATCCGCTTCATCCAACACCAGAGTTTGCACATCTGCCAAGTCGATGGTGCGAACGTGGGCGTGATCCAACAAACGACCAGGCGTTGCAATCAGAATATCCACCCCCTGACGTAACGCCGCGACCTGCATTTTCATACTGGTTCCGCCATAAGCGACCACGGTTTTCACGCCGGTGCCTTCGCTGTAGGCCGTGATATTGTCAAAGACCTGCTGGGCCAACTCCCGGGTCGGAGTCAGGATCAACGCCCGCACCCGGGCCGGATTACCTACGGATTCATCCGCTTGCGCCGGGGTGTCGCGATGGGTTTCCATCAGGCGATGCAGCAACGGCAATCCAAACGCAGCGGTCTTACCGGTACCGGTTTGGGCGCCCGCCAGAATATCATGCCCGGCCAGGACTTCAGGAATGGCTTGTTGCTGAACAGGCGTCGGGGTTTCGAAACCTAATCGGGTGACAGTATCAACGAGTTGGCTTTGCAGCCCCAGGGCATGAAAGGACATTTTGTGGTTCCACATCTTAAATTCAGGCGCGGATTCTAACAGATTCCGATCAAAAAAAGGGAGCTTTTCGCTCCCTTCTCGCATCGGTTGCCACGCCGGATATCGCGGTGGCTCGCTTGGCTTGGCTTACTTGATATTCAGGAACGCCGCACCGCGAACGCCACCGGCATCACCGTACTTCGCCTTCACAATCTTCGGTACGCGTGCGACCGACAGCAAGTGCTTCGGCAGACGCTTCGGCAGCTCGGTATACAGCAGCTCGAAATTCGACAGGCCGCCACCCAGTACCACAACATGCGGATCCAGGGCGGTGAACAGATTCGCAAAGCAGATTGCCACCAGTTCCAGGAAACGATCCACGTGCTCAGCCGCTTTGTCATCCCCCGCTTCATAGCGCTGGATGACCTCAACGGCCTTCACCGGCTCGCCGTAATAGTGGGCATAGAGTTGCTCGAAACCACGGCCGGAGAGGTAGTTATCAATACAGCCTTTCTTTTCGCAGCCGCAAGCAAACAGCGGGGCGTTCTCACCCAGATGAAACCAGCCATCAATCGGCATCCGGGTATGACCGACTTCACCGGCAACATGGTTTTTGCCGGAGAACACCTGGCCATCAAACACCAGGCCGCCACCAAAACCGGTGCCCAGGATCAGGCCCAGTACTGATTTCTCACCTTGCAGATCTTCATCCCAGGCTTCGGACAGGGCAAAACAGTTGGCATCGTTATCAATGGTCACGCTGCGGCCCAGACGTTGTTCCAGATCTTTACGCAGTGTGCGGCCCTTGGCGGCAGGAACGTTGGAGGTCAGAACGGTCCCGTCTTCGGGATTTTCCATCCCCGGGATCCCGATCCCGATATGGCCTTCGCAACCAAAGGTCTGATCGGCTTTCTCAATGATCTCAACCAGTGTATTCACCAGCTTGTCATAGTCGTCACCCGGCGTCGGCACCCGCTCGGTGGCTACGCGCTCCAGTTTTTCATCAAAGGCACCAAACTCAATCTTGGTTCCACCCACATCAAAGCCGTAGTACATCCTGCACACTCCGCAATCAAATCACTAAAACATAAAACTGAAAAAATTATCCACAGTTCTACACCTACAGACTGTGATACACCACAAATTTAGTCAGCCGCCCTATCGAGTTGACTCGCGTTTGCCGAAAGAAACAACAAGATGTTGCATAAAAAGCCCTTAAGCTGTTCTAAAATTACAGAAATCAGGTGGTCACAAAGGCCTGAAGCTGTTTCATCGCAGACGCTTCCGGCAACTGCCGGTTCAGCTTGCCGGTCAGGTAATGCTCGCGAAACACATCAAACCAGAGGTCCAGCATTTCGGCATTCTGGGACTCGCCATATAAATCGATAATTCTCGCCGCCACTTCCGCCGTCCCCAACTGACCGACTTTGGCAGCTTCACGAACCTGATAACGCGACGGCTGATCGGCCTGAATCGACAGGACCGGGAATTCGTTCAGATACGGGCTCTTGCGAAACATCTTTTTGGCCTCGGCCCAACTGCCGTCAAGCAGAATAAACAGCGGCCGCTTACCCGGGGCGATTGCGACGGTTTCAGCGACCCGCTCAGGCGCTGCGTATTCCGCCGGGAACACAACAAAAGGCTGCCATTGCGGATCGTCAAGCAGGGCCAACATCGCCGGATCCGGCTCGGTCCGGGACCAGATATAGGCAAAGGTGTCCTCAAACAGATCGGCAATCAGCCGGCCGGTATTGCTCGGTTTCAGGATCTCGTCATCATACATCAGCAGCAGAAACGCCGCCTGCGAGTCAATGTGCGGTTTGTCGTCACAAATGCATAAATGCGGGCGCAACATGCAGTAGCTGCAACGCTCAACGCTGCAGCCGCGCGCCCGATACGGACGGGTCGAGCGTGCCAGACGCCCCTGATATAAATGGTGGACCGCGTGGATTCGCATTGCTGCTCTCCCCCTCACAAGAAACGCTTAAACGAAAAACGCCAGCATTGTACTGGCGCTTCACGGGGTTGCAATGAAAACTTCTGCGCGGTTAAGCCGATTGCAGCTGATAATTCGACAACAGATCCTGTTGCTGATGCGCCACTTCCGCTACGGTACTGGCTTCTTTCACCAGGGTTTTCAACTGGCGGCTGTTGGTTTTCGCCTGGTTCGCCACCTGCTCGACACTGCGGCCGACTTCAACCGACGCATTTTCCTGCTGCTGGGTCGCGGCAGCAATGGTGATCACCTTGTCGTTGATCGATGCGATCATTTTCTGGATCTGATCGATGGCAATCTGCACTTCGCTGCTCAGGTCAATCGAGGCGGTCATTTCCGAGCGGCTGACCACCATGGCTTCGTTGGCATCTTTCGCCGCCCGGTGCAGCTCAGCAATGGTCTTGCGGATCGATTCGGTTTGCTGGTTGGTCTGGCTGGCCAGTTTCCGGACTTCATCCGCAACCACGGCAAAACCGCGCCCCTGCTCACCGGCCCGGGCAGCCTCAATCGCCGCATTCAGAGCCAGCAGGTTGGTGTTATCGGCAATCGAGCTGATCAGCTCCACCACCTCGGTGATCTTATTGACATGGTTGCCCAGCTCAGCCATGCGTTGCTCGTTGACGATAAATTGCTGATCCAGCGACCGCAGCCCGGACGTACTGCGTTCGATGATCCGGACCCCTTGCAATGCCAACTCATGCGCTTTCTCCGCTTCCGCTTCTGATTCCGAGGTACTGGAAACAATCTCTTTGATCGAGCACTCCAGCTGGTTGATTGCCGTGGCAATCGTCGCCAGCTCATCACTTTGCTCTTTCAGGGCGATCCGGGAAGCCGATGCGGCTTGTTGGCTGCTCTCGGCCGCCGTGTTGAGGCTATTGCTGTTTTCGACCAATTTCCCCAGGATCCGGCTGTTGTTGATATTGGACTGATTCAACAAACCGCCCAGGACCGCAAACTCCTTCGGCGCATTTTGTGTCGCCCGGACCGTCAAATCCCCGTTGCTGGTCGCTTTCACCACCCGGTCAATTTTCTTCAGCGAGCTTCTGACGGTGTGGCTGATCCAGCTACTCGCGGCCAGCGCCAGGATCAGTCCGGCAATACTCAGGGTGACAAACAAGGTAATGGCCTTTTCACTCGCCTGGCTGACCCCTTGCTTGCCCTGGCTCACCATCGTATTGGCCCCATCGGTTAGGGTATCGACTTCATTCATCACCGAGGCGATAAGTCCGCGCGCTTCTTCTACTTTCAGCGCCTGCGCTTCCATCAGCTGCAACACATACAGGTGCCGCGCGACAATCCCGTCTTCGGCATACAAAGCTTTCACCATATCGAACGGCACGGTGACGCTGGTATATTCTTCGATAGAACCATCAATTCGCGTCATTTCCCGCCAGGCATAGGTCATCCCGGCCAGATTGGTCCGCTTCAGCCCCTTCGCTAATTTTTCCGCTTTCGCGGTATCGGTTTCAATCAACAAGGCGATCAGATTACTAGCCATCTCCAGGGAATGATTGACGAAGTTATTGACATGATTCAGGCCCGTCGGGTTGCCGGCAAACAAGTCCATCCCCAATCGGCTCATTTCGGCCCGAACCCCGGAAACCGCATAATTCATCATCGCTTTATCACTGATAATTTGCACCTTGGTTTCCAGAATTTGCTGCTGAGATTCACGCAGCGTCCGCGACATCATCCGCAATTGGTTCAGACCCTGCTTGACCCGAACCACATCTTCCATCAGCCAGCCGATTTGATACTGATCAGCAAGCGCACCGAGGTCATCCACCGCAGCAAGCACACTTTGCTGATCGCGGTTGAGCTGCTCCGCAGCCGCTTCCAGCTCCTCTATCGAGGTACTGTTAATCACTTCAGCTAAACGCTGGGCCGTTTGCAATGAACCCTGAACAATCTCAGCATTGTTCATCGCGACCGGCAAAGCCTGCTTACTAAGCGTCTCGAACTCCCTCGAGACATCATTCAGCCCCTTGTTTCCGAAGTACGACAGCATTCCGCCCATACAGACAAGCAGCAAAAATACGATTTGGATATAAGCGACAATTGATAGCCTGGATATGCCGAGCTTGGTTTGTTTCATGAGTAAAGTCCCTGATTTACCTGGCGCTATTATTACTGGCAAAGGTTTCAGTTTTAATAAGCTATGAATCAGGCTGAATAGCGATAAACCACTGTATTAGAGGAAGAAATGGTTCAGCCGGACTCGCAAGACCACCGGCACATAACCGTGATCTTGTTCCAATGATTCGGCCGCTAAGCTACTTGAGGACTATGACAAAAATATTTCACAGTATGCTTTTTATCAATTAGATCAGGGGGATTTGCATGAGGATTGCAATGAAAGCATGCCGCCGAGACATAATCAGAGAAAAATCGGCGATAAAACATACGAATCTGTACCAAAGACGCGTGATGTAACCTAAGTTGCAAAGGAAATTGTGAGAAAACACGCAAAAAAGAGAAGGCAGCCAAAGCTGCCTTCTCTTTTCATGAAATCCAGTGAATGCCGCCTATCAGCCTCGGCAAACTTGTTGACTTATCGCACTATCGAACAGGTTTTTCACCAATCCAATATAATCTTCCAGAAATGAAATTTGCTCATTGGTCGGGCAACACTGCCACGCCCCCGCCAGAACTTCGCTTAAGTCCTCAACCACGGCATCGGCCTCTTGCATTAACTTAAAACGAAATTCCGCTTCCAAGTCAGGATTTTGCGAAAAAACCGCCATGAGATTGGTCGCAATCAGATCAGTGACAACATCTTCAACTGTCTCATTACTCCCATCTTTACTGGCATTCTCAAACAACGATAAATGCTCAGTAAAGTATTCTATCAGCGCGTGATATCCTTCAGACTCAACAACCATAACACTTTTCGGCAGTAGTAGTATGTATTTGCTTCAATTCTAAGAAGTCTCTGCAAAATTACAACACCCTTGCAGACGCTTCCGGAAAAAGATCGCAAAAGAAATGGTGATCACAGCACGCCAAATAGTCACCTAGTTGCTTAAAACACCACGCTTTCTCAGAAAACCGTCAGCAAGATCGCGGTTTCAACTCTCTGGCGCCGTCCAGGACAACTCCCGGATCCAGCGCTGCATCACGGGAAACCCCTGCTCCGGACACGTCATATCCCAGGCATTGAGTAACGGGTAGCCAAACCCGCCGCCTTCGCGAAACGCCTTGATCAAACTCTGACTGGCTCCCCGGTATCCATCCGCATGTAACACGACTTCAAGCGGCAGACCAATGTGCTGAATGGCCGCAACCGACCAGGCAATCGCCGCCATTTCCTCCCCATGCATTCGGTCTTTCTTCCGGCCGTGAGTCAGGCCGTTCTTGTAGATATCACCATCTAATAAATGGCGCTCGTGGGGATCGCAAACCGCGTAATGCCCGGCTTCATGAAGAATATCACCCGAATACAACAGCTGTTCCTCATCAATCACCAGCCGACTCGCCACCAGCTTAACCCCAGGGAGAAAGGTTTTCCCTTGCAGCGGCGCTAACTCATACGGGAGCCCAATTTGCTTTAAAAATGAAAGGATCGCTTGTGTTTCCTGACTCATGACTTGCCCCTCTTGGCCCGGTTCCATTTCACGCCGGTACTGAGCCGGGTTAACGGAACCCTTGCTGCTTAAGGTGGCGCGTACACCCGTCACCCAGCTCCTTGCTGAAAACTGTGGTCTGGTTGCGACCATTTTGTTTCGAGTGGTACAAAGCACGGTCCGACAGCTCCAGCCAATGTTCGTAACCTTGCATCCAGGGCGCCCACTCACAGATCCCGAGACTGATCGTGACATTGATGCTACGAACATCCACAGAGACAGACGCGTCTTCAATCCTATTTCTCAGGCGTTCGGTAAAGTACAAGCCCAATTCCGCAGACGTGCCGGGCAAAATCACCCCGAACTCCTCCCCGCCATAGCGACCGGCAATGTCGCTTTGGCGTTTGGTCCGACGCAACATACTGGCCACGGTGCGGATCACCCCATCGCCGGCTACATGACCGAAGGTATCATTGACCTTTTTGAAATGGTCAATATCAAACATCACCAGGGTCGACGGGATATTTGCGTTCCGACAGCGCTCGAACTCTTCGGCCAGGCAAGCTTCCCAGTGTCCCCGGTTATAGAGCTGAGTCAGCCGGTCGGTCATGCTCAGATGCGTCAGTTGCTCGTTGGATTCTCTGAGGTGGGTTTTACTTTTCGCAATATCAGAGACATCGGTAACGGTCAGGCAGATATGACTGAATTCCCCGTTCAGCGACTTGAGCGGCGTCAGGGTCATGTTTTGATACATCAGGGATGCACCACCGGTCACCGGACTGAAGTTCTTGAAATGGAAAATGCTGGGTCGATCTTCCCAGCAGCTGAAAGAACGCATTCTGAGCTTGAACGTCGAATCAATTTTCTGCTTCAGCCAGGCAACCGGGAGATCCGTCATAACCTCAAACAGGTTCTTGCCAATGATGCGATCCGAGGTGATACCACTGTAAGCCTGCATGAATGAATTCCACGCCCACACCTGATGTGATTTATCAATGATCACCACCCCGGCATCAATATTGTCCAAGACCTGCATGGTGAGGTGAAAGTCTGAAAGCGTTACTTGATTCAATGTAAGGTATCCATTACTTTTTTGATGACTTTGGTTGAGTTGTTATCCATCATAAACAGCACGTCGCATTCCAGATCCATCGATTCAGCACGATAGGTGTACTCCACTGTAAACAACTCGGTTGAGACAGATTCACTATCCCCCCAAATCATATAGTCTTCCAGCAAAATCGGCTGGCGAACCGAAAACGGAATATTCATCTGCTCCGAAAGTGCGCCCAAAAATGACGACACCATCAGATTCGCGATATCGATAACAATTTCATTCTTATGCTCATCGACCTGGCTGAAGCCCAACCGGGCACCGAATTTCTCGACGTCTTTACCCCGCAGACAGACCAGGGCCTCGCCATGGATTCCGCCGCCGATAAACCGTTGCGCAATCGCCACCAGCTCACTTTGCTGCCGGATGTCATCGATCGTCATTTCCAACTCGCCCGGCGTTAAGCTCGCCACATTGGGCAACGGCATCCTGATAAATTCGCCGAAATGATCTGATATAATGGCCGCGCCCCGCCCGAGTGCCACATTGGCGACCTCTTTGAACGCCTGCATGTAATAGTCGTCACTGCTCGGAAAGTCCGGATACTTCGTCTTCACTTCCTGCAGGCTGATCCCCAGCGGGGTCAGAACGGAGACTAAATGCAGCGGATCAAATGGTTTCGGCAGAAACTGGTGCGCCCCCAGGGCAATACATCGTTCCATGGCCTGTCGCTGAACATCCGCCGACAAAATGATGATTTTGGTCTGGTGAGCCTGGGTCGATAACGCTGTGAGCACCTCAAAGCCATCCATGACCGGCATCGTCAAATCAAGGAACATAATGTCAATGGCCTGGCTCGCAAGACACTCCAGACCCTCTTTTCCGTTTTCAGCAAAAAACAGAGACACCGCGGGCTGCCCGGATAAGATCCGCGACATCGCCCGGTGCACGACCGGAGAGTCGTCACAGATAAGAATGTTATGCGTTGTAGTCACTGACGTCCGTTCCCTCTTCTTAATGACACCCTAATCATAATCCACCAATGCCATATTCCTAATTTGACACTATGAAATAGTTTTAATAAGTGAGCTGGATCGACTTTTCGGGAACCAATATCGCATTTTTTGATAGATGAGTGACCTAATCCACCATGACCCGGAACGACATTTTTCGGCGAAGATATCCCCAAAATCACGGCCAATTCAGCCCCATCTTAGACATAACGATGATCAAATCGGGCACCGGTAACACTGGGTACTTTTTAGTTACCAATTCAAACCGCTTGTAATACAATCCTTCCCCAAACTCATCACATCAAGGACATGCCCCACCATGCAAGTTATCCGCTGGATCCTCGGACGCCTGATTTTGCTCTTTAATGCTGTTTTCTCACCTAAACCCGTCAAACGGGAAGCGTCCCAGCAGCAACGCATCAATGATGAAATGCGTCAGATTCATCTGTATCAATTTGAAGCGTGTCCGTTTTGCGTGAAAGTCCGCCGAACGGCGAAACGCCTGAACCTGCCGCTGGAAACCCGTGATGCTAAGCAAACCATGTGGGAGCAGGAACTGATTAACGGCGGCGGCAAACGTAAAGTCCCATGCCTGCGTATCGAGCAGGACAATGGCGAAGTCGAGTGGATGTATGAATCTGCCGATATCGTCAGTTATTTGGAACAACGCTTCGCCTAAGGCGCATCAGGCACACCCGCCCACGTTTATGTACCAAAACAGTGAGCTATATCAATTTGCATTATCCCTGCCTGTGCCATGAATACACGCTATGGCACACTGCAGGCAAAGCTAGCTAGGTATCTGAGACAATGAAAAAAACCAAAACGATTACGACGGACGACATTCTGCTGAAACTCTGCCAGTCCATTGCATCGGTCTTATCGACGGCAACAGACAGCCAGGTCGGCTACTCGGCCATGGTACAGAAGATCAACAAAACCAGCCTCAAGCCTGATATCGGCTGTTTCGTTCTGTTTGACGGCGGTTTTACCGGCCTGGTCGTCAATAACTTCTCCCAGCAAGCGGCGCTGGAGCTGTACCAGAACTACATGCTGAAAATGGGGATCCCCGAAGATGACCTGGCCATTCACCACACGTCCGACGAAGTGGCCGATGTCCTGGGTGAGCTGATGAACCAGGTGGTGGGTGACTTCACCAGCAAGATCCGTCGTGAACTGCGGATCTCGATTATGCAGAACCAGCCGAAAATGCTGGCGCTGAACAAGCAAATTCTGCTGTCCGTCGATACCAACCTGGATCGCCCTCAGGCACGCCGGGTGAGCTTTACGACCGAGAAAGGCAACATTTTCTATCTGGAGCTGGCGATGGATAAAACGGAGTTCATCCAGTTGGAAGACTTCGAGCAACATGAAGACATCGATCCGGATAGCATTATCGAGAACGCCAAAAAAGCTCAGGCTGAAAAAGCCACGGCTACCGCGGCAACCGTTGACGTTGACTACGACCTGCTGGATGAACTCGGCCTGTAACCTTCTCGCCAACTGACAGCCCGAAGGCAACACACCCGACAAACCCGAGTCGCCCTGTCTATCGCAGGTGACTCGGGTTTATTATTTCTTAAACACGATCCCGCCGCTATCGATTGCTAGACTCATGATGTGATTCGTCTTTGTGAGTGCTGCGATATGCCAGGTCTTCGTGACTTTTTCCGCTTCTACCCCCTCATCATCACCATGGGTCTAGTGCTGCTTCCGGCGCATGCCGATGAGGAAAAAAGCCCCTATGCAAAACTCCAGGCAGGTGACGTTGTCACTGTCGCGTTGGACCAACTACTGCCGACACAAGCCGTGCTCAGTTATGACTGGCAGTACGCCAGACTCAACCGATACCAGAACGAACCGAAACTGGTCTACGACGATTTATGCCGCGCCAATGGCGCAAAAGGCGTGAAAGAATGGTCCAAAAAATCCAAGCCCACCAAACCGGATTCCTATACCTGTACAGGGAAATCCGGGCAATCAGAAGACGTACTTAACACTGTTGTGGTTGGCTCGGAAGACGGGTTGCTATATCTCACCAAGGGTCATCACCTGCTGTCGACCTTCTGGGACATGCCCAACGGTGGTACCAGCGTTCCGGTGACCGTCAAAGTCACCCATAACCTGATCGACTCCGGGGATGATTTCTGGGCGGAGATGAATCAGGACCATGAACTCTGGCTGTATAACGCCAAAGGCAATGAAATCAGCCCAGACGATCTCCCTGAATACCTGGGCAGAAAGCAACTCAAGCATGATAAATACCTGTCCCTAGTACAGTTCCTTAATGGGATCAGCTATCAGAAACCTGACGATGCCCCCCCGTTTTTCGAATACCACTGGGCCCAGGAAATCCGCAAGCACATGAACGTTAGTGAGTATGACTTCAACGTTCCGGATGAGTACGCCGCCGCACTGGCGGAGGCGGCCACCGTAATGGTCGACCTAAATGAGGATACCAAAGTCGCCAAATCCGGCCTGACGGCCAAAGCGATGGGCAAGTTGACCCAGGCTGACAGCAAAGCACTGGCAGCCCTGATTGACGACGAGAACTCTGATTTTAATCAGGCCATGGCCTATCGCCGGGCGCTCAAAGAAAAAACGACACCGAAGCGTCTGTTGGAAAAAGAGCAGGCCGAAACCAAGGAAAAAGCCACGAAGGAAGCTGCGAAGAGCAAAGCGGAACAAGCGCCCTAATGCAACGCATCAACCGAGATTATTACCTGAGTCGAGTATATTACCTGAACCGAATATATTCTCTGAACCAAGCATGTCGCCCGATCCGCACTCCTGCGCTTCAGGCACACAGGCCGTGAGCTGGCCCCGTATCCAGGCCGTAAACTGCTGCTCCAGCACGATGTCCTGATGCGCTTGCAGGCTCAACAATACATAACGATGCCCCGAACGAATAAACCCGAACGGCGCGATCAGGTTTCCCCGCTTCACATCATCCACCACCAGGGGATAAGAGCCAATCGCCATCCCGAGCCCGTCGACGGCGGCCTGTAAGGAAAAGTAAAAGTGTGCGAAAGATTGCTGCGCCTGATGCTCAATCCAGCCAGCGCCCGATTTGGTTGCCCATTCCGCCCATGCCTGTGGCCGGGTCTGGCTGTGGAGCAACTTGATGTGCTGTGGCGTTGTTTGCATCGACTGCCAGTAGGCCGGAGAACACACCGGCCCCACCCACTCTTCCACCAGGGACTGGCTGAGATAATCAGCACGTAAATCAAAATCATCCCGGCGAATGGCCATGGAGAGCCCGGTCGCGCCCAACGTGACCGGCCCGCCCGCCGTCGATAAACGAATATCCGTACCGGGATGCTGCTGATAAAAATCAGACAGCCGGGTCATTAACCAACGCATGGTCAGTGTCGGCTCACAGGAAACCTCCAGACATCGCTCATTGCTTTGTGCGAGCGCGCTGACCCCGGACTCCAATGCTTCAAACGCCTGTGTCGTATAGCGATGCAGCTGCTTTCCTGCGGCGGTCAGCACCACATGCCTGCCCTGCCGTTCAAATAACGACTGTGACAGATACGCTTCCAGCAGCTTAATTTGCTTGCTCACCGCACCGTGGGTGATCGCCAGCCGATTGGCGGCTTCGGTGAAACTCGTCGATCCGGCCGCAACATGGAAAATATGAAATGCTTTGAGATGCCTCATCCGTGAATTTTTCTCACATATCAAGAGAGTTAATTTCGATTATAAAGAGCGACCGGGCTGGTTACAATCATACCGTTCAATCAATACAATCACAGGAAGATTTCATGGAGATACTTGGATTTGCACTGCTGGGCTTACTCATTGTCATGAGCCCCGGCGCCGATTTTGTCTTGGTTCTGAAAAACAGCATCGGAGCAGGGAGAGCCGCCGGACTATGGACAGCGTTGGGGATCAGTCTGGCGATTAGCGTCCATATCAGCTATTCCGTACTGGGGATCAGTTACCTTATTTCACAGAATGAAGCGCTGTTTACCGCCATCCGTTATGCCGGCTCGGCCTATCTGATTTATTTAGGTTTGAAAGGCATTCTGACTGCGAACAATTCGCTGGATACACAAGCCAACGAGACTGCCCGTGTCGCCGGGCTACGCTACCTGTCACAAGGGTTTCTGTGTAATGTCCTCAACCCCAAAACCATGCTGTTTTTCCTCAGTATCTTCAGCCAGGTGATCTCTCCGGATGACAGCAGCCAGCTCACGGCCATCGGTTACGGGCTCTATATGATGGCACTGCACGGGATCTGGTTTGCGCTGGTTGCCCTGCTGTTTACCTCTGCGCCGCTACAGTCCCGACTGAAGAAAGTCAAAAAGCGCTTCGATCAGGTTTGCGGCGCCGGCCTCATGACCTTCGGCGCCCTGCTGGCGACTGACTAGTTCACCCCTGCAAATCGGATGAGCATATTCGGCTATGAATGATTCGCCACGCGCGCCAGTTGTGTTTTCAGCACTACCGGCAGCGCGTGGAGGATCAGGAGTCTGACAATATGATTGACCATCACAAAGACCGGCTCCAGCCCCAGCAGTAACGCCACGGCCGTCATGGCTTCAACACTCCCCGGCACCCAAGCCAGCAGCAGGACCACCGGACTGCTTCCGATCAGATGCGACCACACCCAGGCGAAAATGGCCGTTACCAGCAAACCGAACAAGGTCACAATCAAACCGGCCCGGGCATAGCGAATCGCTTCACGAAGTGTCGTCTGCGCCAGACGGCTACCGATTAACGCGCCCAACATGGCTGTGGCCAGGATCAGCATGATCGCCGGAACATGGATCACACAGTCCGGAAACAGCGAATTCGACACCGCAGCACAGAGTAACGCAGCGACCATATACGGTGCCGGAAAGCCCAACCGTTCCACCAGCTTCCCCAGCAGCAGACTGGCGATCAGCACCGCAAGCAGTCCCGGCCAGAAGATTGCCGACGGTGCCTGAGCCGCCGTCGAATCAATCGGCAGCCACCAGGAAATGACCGCAGCAACGGCAACCAAAATGAAGAATCGGACCGAGTGGGAAAAAACGATTTTTGCCGAGGGCTTGGCATGCGTTTCGCTGACCATCAAAATCGCGGCCATTGCCCCTGGAACAGCCCCGAGCAGAGATTCAAACGGCGTCCATCCTTCTTTGGCATACAGCCACCAGTAATTGATCGCCATCTGACAGATAAGGCAAAGGCCGAGCCCCACCACTGCCGGCCAGGTCATGGTGGTGACCAGCTGATCGAATTTCACGACGGCACCGACACTGACGCCCAGGATTAGCTGCACGGCGATCAAGACCCACCCCGGAAGGTTCGTCGGCATCCCTGTGCTCTGTCTGGCGATGACAACCGCCAGCGCCGCACCAAACAACTCGCCCAGCGGGATCCCGCTCAGCAGCCCCAGTGCGGCGCCCGTCAGGGCCACCCCCGCACTTTTCAACAGCGCCCGATGTGATGCCAACGCGCCGCCATTCATTTCCGGCTTATTCATCCAGCTTGTGCGCCAGTTTTTTCAGATAACCTTTCGCCAAATCCGTATTGCCCCGACTGAGCCACTTGATACAGTCAAACAGCTCCCAGATCAGGCCGTCGTCGCCGCAGGTATAAGCCGGAAAATCTGCATGCTTGGGTACCGGATCATCGGTTAAGCGCTGGCGGATCAGATCCGCTTTATCAAACAAGACCCGGTAGGGTTGACAGAACAAGAACGGCTCAGCGAGATCGAGGCAATGAATTTCTGCACTGGTCAGATCCTCAAACAGGTATTTGCGAAAGCTCACCGTCCCGTTGTGCTCCCCTGTCAGGGTATAGAAGATCGCCTTATCGGCTTCAAACTTTTGGAATAAATCATCCGCCCGGCGATGACGATCCCGGGTCGTCAGGACAATAATATCGGCATCGGAAACCCGATCACCGCGTCCTTTCGCCAGAGAGCCAACCAAAACCGCCGCCAGGACATCTTCATCCGGATAAAATGCGTCGATTGCTGATGCGACCAGCGCCTGCTGTAAAGGCAGCCCTTCCAGCCCCAGGGCCTGAACGTCTGGTGTCATCGTGACTCCTTGTGATCAATGGGATCGTTTCGGGTTACAACCCACCAGCGAGATCAATAAAGGATCCGGTCGAAAATGAAGATTTTTCAGAGGCCAGCCAGTAGATCGCTTCGGCAATTTCATGAGCTTCGCCGCCCCGCTGCATCGGGATCTTCGATTTCAGTCGATCCACCCGGCCCGGCTCGCCGCCAGCAGCATGCATGTCGGTATAAATCAGCCCGGGACGTACCCCATTGACCCGGATCCCTTCCGCAGCCACTTCCAGCGACAGTCCCTTGGTCAGGGTATCCATCGCCCCTTTCGAGGCAGCGTAGTCGATATATTCATTTGGTGATCCGCTTCGCGCAGCGCCAGAAGAGACGTTCACGATCGTACCGCCCTGACCTCCGTGACGTGTTGACATCCGCAGCACCGCCGCTTTGCAGCACAGGAAACAGCTGGTCACATTGACCGTCAGAATATGATTGATCCGCTCGGCCGTCATTTCATCCAGACGACACTGGGGCTGCAAGATCGCGGCGTTATTCACCAGCACCGTTAAGGTGCCCAGTTCCTGATCGACCCGGGCAAACAGCGCTTCGACGTCATCGGCCTGCGAGACATCAGCCTGGACCGTGATGCACCGACCGCCCATCGCACGGATCTCGTCGGCAACCCGCTCGGCCGCCTCATGATCCGTCCGGTAGTTCACACAAACCGCGTAGCCCATTCGGGCAAACAGCAGGGCCGTTTCTGCACCGATCCCCCGGCTGGCACCGGTGATCACTGCGACTTTTTTCTGGTTCATCATCAATCTCTTACCATCCGTTTCTCAGGTGATACACCTGAGTTGACGTCCGAACCATATCAAACTCAATGCTTGCTTGTCACACAAAATCGCAATAGTGGTTAACGAGATGTAAACGTGCTTATCAGGGGGGAGTGTTTCATGATTTGCTTGACCAGCCAGCGAATCAGCCGGGAACCTCTCACCGGGGTTTAGCAAAGCGTCAGCTTCAGTGTCGCCTGACCGCCTTCGACCCGCAGCTGCGCATAGGCACCGTTCACTAAAGTGAGATTCGGAGGCAAGTGGCCGATATCCGCATCGTAAATGACCGGCACGGGTAAATCAGCCAATGCCTGCAACAGCGTTTCATCGCTGTCGATGTCCTTCCCTTGTGCCTTCGGCACAGCATTCCGACCAATGATGATCCCGTTCAGCCCTTTGAAAATGCCCTGATATTTCATCCCCAGCAATGTGCGTAAGTACACAGTCGGCGGCATTTCGGCATTTTCAAAATAGAGCAACACGCCCTTCTCATCGGATGCACGATGAAACGCGGCCAGGTCTAAATATGGCGTAGAAGCCAGATGACACAAGGTATCCAGACACCCGCCGATCAGGCGCCCCTGAACTTTGGCCGTATCCGTCTCTCCCAACACCTGCCAGCGAGTCGGTTCCGTCAGGGACAGCACGGCGTTCGGATTGTCGGCAAACGACTCCCCTACCATTTGGTACGCTGCCGAAGACTGCTGGACAAAACTTTCACCGGCTGCGTGATTCAGGCAGTCCAACACACCACGCGTCAGCGGTTCCGGCTCCTCGGGATGCAGCTGCATCAGATTCACCGTATGGCTTGTGGCCCAACCCAGCCGGGTCGTCAGAGCCATTTGCAAGGTGCTGATATCAGAAAAGCCAATCAGCCATTTGGGCCTGGCAGCGGCCAAGCGTTCAAAATCCAGCAACGGCAAAATATCCATTGCAAAATCCCCGCCCCAGGGTGGCATTACGGCATCAATGCTGTCGTCACAAAGAAATTGCATCAGTTCCCGGGAGCGGATTTCCTTCGGGGCGCTGACATGCATGATATTCTCGCGCAGGCACCGACCCTCAATCACCCGAAACCCCTGCGCTCTGAGATGAGCGAGTACAATCTCCAGCCGCGGGTGGCACGCCTCAGGCACCCCCGCTGAAAAAGCTGTGACCGCAATGGTGGCACCCGGCGCCAACGGCCGGGGATAACGAATGTTCGTCCATGTCATGTGGCTGCTCCTTGTCTGATACTGTTTCAACATCCTATCAAAAGACGCATCAGTAGTGCTAATCAGTTGTTAACAAAGCAAAAATTGATGTTAATTCCCATTCCCTCGTTATTCAGAAGATTGGGTTCCTGACAGTATGCACAATCAAAAAGGCGCTCATGACTAAGCGCCTTTTGCGAGCTGGGACAATTCGTCCCCAAACGAGTCAGAGGTTAACGACAAGCGGCCCCATGCGCCCGGACCGTCTCTCCCCACTGCTGAAGCTGCGCCTCATCCGCCATAATCACTGAGCCAAACAGATCGACCTCAGCCGGGGCAATCCCGCTAAACTGCAACGTATAGCGATCCAACTGCGCCAATACGGGCGCCGCTTGCTCAGCAAGGAAAGTATCCGGGGCGTCCATGGTCAGGATCAGGCGCGCAGTTTTACCGGCCAGCAACGGGACCGGATCCGGAGAGCCCGACGCATAACGAAAAGCAAAGCCCGGCAGAAACGTCCGGTCAACCAATCCCTTCAGTTTCGCGGGCACGCCGCCCCACCAGATCGGCGCGACGATCACCAGATGATCGGCCCAGGTTAACGCGTTCTGAAACTCAACCAGGCAAGGTTCCAGTGGCTGATCCGAGTCATATCCGATGTCCAGGCTCGGGTTGAACGCCATCTGACTCAGGTTAAAACGCCGAACTTCGGCGACTTCTCTGGCTTCCACCTCATAAATATCGGCCAAGTGACGGCTTAGGCTGTCTGTTTTCGGGTTGCCGTTGAGTACCATTATTTTCATTGTCTCTTTCTCCTGTCGGTGTTGAGACAATGATTCTACGGTCTGCCCTAAAGGGCAGAGTCAAGCATTTTCGGACAAGCATTGAGCGACTGAAGACATAGCTCGGCCTGAGCAATTTTCGCTTCCAGAGCCTGCTTTTCCAGCTCAAGCGATTGCTTGACCTCAGCCAGGAACAAGCCGATTCGCTGCCAGTCCAGCTCGCCATTTTGGTAAACAATCACATCCTTCAGGCGGGACAGGGTCACGCCCAATGATTTGGCTTCCACAATCAGTTTCAGCGCTTCCACCTCCTGAGCACGATACACGCGATAGCGGCCGTGTCTCGCCGGTGGTTGAATTAACCCTTTTTGCTCGTACAGGCGAATGGCTTTCACCGAGAGCCCGGTTTGTTTGGCGACGGCTCCAATATACATCTTACTTATTTTTCTCCCGATGACACCGAACAGTGTCGCATGGTTCACGTCAGATGCAGATTGGCAACATCAGACGCGGGGTTTCCTATTCAATCTCCCGGACATCAAAACGGCCGTTGTAGAAATCGATATTCATGATGCGTTTTTTCGCCGTATCGATCCCAATCCGACCGTCGCACAGGCTGTGCTTACAGTCTTCATGTTCGACCCGGACCTCAATGTCTTCCACCATCACCGTGGCGGATGGGAAAGTAAATTCAACCGCCTCCAGATTGGCGGTTTTCTCTTCTTTACCTTTGCCGCCCAGTCCGGAGAACTGCTTGGACTTCCAGTCCAGATCATCGATCGCATGACGAGTCAGATAACGCTCCGTCACCTGGCTGCGCATCGCTCCGGTATCTAAGAACCACAGCAAATTGCCTTTTTCCGAGGACTGAGTCAGCACCATGGGATCATCAAACAACCAGACCAAATTAGGTTGTGGGCCTGATTTTTTGACCGGCCGTTCAATCAGAAGCCGCTTATCGGCAAAGTTAAACGTTAAGTTCATCTTTTTCAGTACCGGCCAGCCAATGATCCCGTCGAGCTGGTACCAGCTCATGCCCAGCAACCGCTGCTCAAGCGATTCATTCTCCACAATCACCGCTGGCTGATGATGCAGCGCCGTCGGCCCCAGCCGGAAAGACGGCAAAATCGTCAGTTGGGCAAACACTTCATTGTCGGTGGCGGTATCTATCGAAACCTGGTGTTGCGGATCGGCGACAATGCCCAGTTTGTCTGCAACCCGCTGGGTGATCACATTGGTCGAAGCGCCGGTATCCAGCACAAAGTAAAACGTCTTACCGTTGATCTGTACTTCCACGCGGGGCAACGTGACCAGAAAATGGCTTTCCAGTGGAATGTCACCGGACGGCGCATGATATTCCAGCGCGGGGGCCGGATGATCAAGGTAGAGCTGAGCCAGCACGGCGCTATCGTCGCTGGCCTGCAGGATCCCCTGCGCAACCAGTTCCCGCAGCATGTCGAAGCGCTCCAGTTCAGTCAGCAACGACACCCACAGCGGCAGAACTTGCTTGTCCTGCTGATAACGCAGCGCGAGCGCCTGCTCAGCCGTATCAAACTCAGCGCGTTTCATCAACGCGTATATCTCAGCAAATTGCTCTATTTTTACTGTTTCAGATTGAACAGTCATTACTTCCTGGCTCGCGTGCGGGTTGTCAGAATCAGCAGCCACCTCGTGGCTGATCATCCACAGAATCGGGAGTACTGTGAATAATTTTCGAATCGACATGTCATATCCTTCCCTGGATGTTAGCTGACAAGGCCTCCGTCTGAACAACTCTTAGTCTGAACGACTCTTCCGCAGACAATCGGCCTTCGGAATGAAGATGAGCGCTTAATCCGGCTGATGTAGAGACCGTGTCATCATCAAATACGAGACCGAGCGTCCGTCGATCCGATACATGTCCGAGATCGAAGCACATTGGGTAAACCCTTCTCGCTCATACAAACGACAAGCCGGGGCATTGGTGGACAGCACCCAGAGATCAAGATGTTCAAACGCACTGTGGGTCGCCGCCCAATCGACGACATACCGGATCAGTTGCTTGCCCAGCCCTTGTCCCCGGCACAGACGACTCACGCCCATCCCCAACAGCGCCCGGTGCTGGGTGTTTGGCTCATCATGATGGCGCAGATCGATGTGGCCCAAAATCTGCTCGCCTTCCACGGCCAGCCAGATCTGACGCCAGCCGTTCTCGCCGACAACTTTATCCATGCCATCACGAAAACGGCTTTTCATCGCGTCAGAGAGTTCGAGCTGATCGCGGGATAGCGGATGAAACAACGCTGTATTGTCGCTCCCGTTCTCTTTCAACTGCTGCGCCAGATATTCAAAGAAACCCGGCAAATCTTTCTGTTGTGCCAACCTAATTTCCACACATTACTCCTTGTTCTTTTACCGCCACCATGTCGCGGCGTTTTCCTAAGTTCCCAGCCCCTGTCATGAAGGCAACAACAGCGTCCCTTGAATCACCGTGACCGCCTGCCCGGCAAGCAAGACCCGGTTATCCGATTGCAGCGCCATCTTCACATATCCACCCCGGGCCGACGCCTGATAGCCTCTGAGCACCGTTTTGTTAAGCTTGGCGGCCCAATAAGGCGCCAGCGCACAGTGCGCCGAGCCGGTCACCGGATCTTCATTCACACCAACCCAGGGCGCAAAATAGCGGGAAATGCAGTCAGCACCCGGTTCATCGGAAAGCGCGGTCACCAACACACTGCGTCCGGGCAGTTGTTTCAGACCGTCAAAGTTGGGCGTAAGCGAGCGGACAACCGACGCATCGGTGACTTCAATCAGCACTTTGCCGTCGAATTCACCGTAAGCCACCAGCTGATCGTCATTCAGACCCAAATGTGTGATGAGCGGCTGCTGTACCGCTACATCCAGGGCAATGCTGGCCGCCGGAAAATCCATCTCGATCTCGGTATCGGCGATCTTCACCGCAAGCGCACCTGATAACGTACGAAAGGTGACGGTCTCCCCCACGCGGGCCCGGCCGGTTTCTTTCAGCACGTGGGCGACAGCCAGGGTACCATGCCCACACAGGGCGACTTCGACTTCCGGGGTGAACCAGCGCAACTGGTCATTGCTCAGGTTGAGAAACGCAGTTTCCGAGACTGCCATTTCGGCGGCAATCGCCCGCATCTGAGACGGCTCTAACGCCGACGATGTAAGACACACCCCGGCCGGATTACCTTCAAAGGCTGATGTCGTAAATGAATCGACCTGATAAATATCTAACTTCATGAAGTTTCTAGTTTTACATTGCCAATTAAAATTGTGGTTCAAAACACCATCGCATGATCAACCAGGTAACGCCCGTCCTGATAGACCAGAACCATTTCCGCGACATATTCGCCTTCAACCTTACTGAAGCCCTGCTGCCAGACGAAGGCCGCAGAGTCCGGTCGCTTGAACACACGCACCGGGGTTCGCGCCGTGAAAAAGCCTTTTTCAGCCTGATATTGCTTACAGATCTGCTCCAGGTATTCCGGCATCACGATTTGGCGCATCCGCTCGGTAAAATCACGGGTATGCCGGGCATGATCGATATCGGTCGAGCCTTGCATCAGGTTATCCATCAGCGGGTTGGCGATATCCCATAACGCCTGTTCGGATAGTTGTCGAAAATCCATCGTGTCCTCCTGTCAAAGTCACTTTGCCTTACATTGGAACAGCCCAACGAGCCAAACGGCGCTCAGTCAGGCTTCGAGTAAGCAGCGCAACTCAGCTGATGTTCTGGTCGGCACAAACTCAGTAATCTCATACTCGGCCAAACCATGCTGATAAAACGGGTCTTGCGCCAGAATGGACTCCAACTGAACCTGACTCTCTGCCCGCGCCAGGATCACGCCACCGGTTCTCGGATTTTTCCGCCCTGATGCCAGAAATGTTCCTTTGGCATATTCCCGGTCTAAAAACGCCACATGGGCTTCGAGGTGCTGTTCAACTTCCTGCAGCTCGCAAACATAGTGCAATGAAACGACAAACATCCGCTCTCCTTAATATTTCAGCAACTTGCTCATGATCCGTGACTGGGTCCCAAACCCTTGGCGGTCATAAAACTGCTGGGCCTGGTGGTTAAATTCCATCACCTCCAGCCGCATTTCATCCGCCTGATTTGCCACAGCCCACCGCTCTACCGCCGTCATCAACGCATCACCGATCCCACGGCCCTGACACTCCTCGTCCACGACAATGGTATTCACCCGACAAATTCGGTTTGTATTCAGAAAACTCAACTCGGTATTTTGCGTGAGGCGCGCAACGATAAACCCGCTCACCCGAGACTCAACTTCAGAGACATAAAAAATCGTATTGTCTGCCGCCATCAACTCAAGCCAAAACGCACTGCCGCTGTCACTTTGGGCCGGATTGCTGAACACATGCGGCACATGTTGATGATGCAGTTGGTTAATCTGATAGCCCAGGCGGCAAATCGCCTCAATATCATCTGCGGTCGCGATTCTCACATTCATATTCAATTCCATTGAGCAAAGACCGGGTCGATTGACCCGGTCTTTTCATTCCTTCAGATAAAGCGCGGCACGATGCCTCGATTAATGGCGCTCTTCCACCGTGAACTTTTTCAAAAAGTCACTGATGGTATACTCGGACAGGTCGATCAACTCACCGGCATCATAAAAACGGCCATAACACGTCGGGCAGCTTTCGAACCAGATGTGCGGCTGCTTTGGATCAACCATCCGCAACAATTGGTTGTTCGGACACACCGGGCAATCAATGTGACCGATCTTGTTAAACTCTTTCCCGACCTCGACATCTCCGGTATCCAGGCTTTCAGCAATCGGCTTTACATCTTCCAATTCATAAATATCGACCCATAAGCCCTTACAGTCGGTGCAACGCTCCACGTCGCCCAATGGGGTATGCAGTTGCTCAAAGTCAGATTTACATTTCGGGCACTTCATCGCCTATTCCTTTCTACATCAAACTTACAGGGCACCGGCACGCGCTCACACGACCGACCAGTGCGCAAATCAAGCTGAAACTATAGCACTGAAATCAATATCTTATAAATAATGCGACCCAGCAAAATTGCCAACGACGCCATATTTGGTGAATAATCTTGCGATACGCCACAATTTGCACCATACATCAATTTATTGGAGCGCCATTTGAAACCATCGGAAGTGATGCATGCTTACAACCAGCATGAACGCAAGGACGCACAGTTCTCCGGCTTTACCAAAGTCGAAACTCCACAATTAGTGAAATTTATTTCACAACACGGCCCCGGCAGCTTTATCAGTTTTTACTGTTTTTCTGCCGATGAAACCAATGAGCGGATCGCCGACGAGATCGCAGCCTTTGCCAGATTAGGTCAATCTTTTGAGTGGAAAACCTACAGCACAGACCAGCCCGCGGACCTTGGTGCAGCGTTGCTTACCCATGGCTTTACCCGAGAGGCTTCTGAATCCTTCATGGTGCTGCCGTTGGAAACCGTAGAAGCCCAGATGCCGGTACCGGACTGTGTGGTCGAGGTCAGTGATATTGATGGTATTCGTGACGCAATCCGGGTTCAGGAGCAAGTCTGGGGCGGTGATTTCAGCCATCAGATGGCGCACTTAATCCAAACCAAGCAGCAAACGCCGGACGATATCGCCATCTATGTGGTCTATGAGCAAAGTCAGCCCGTTTCTTCGGCATGGATTATCTATCGCGACGAGAGCCCGTTTGCCGGTATCTGGGGTGGGAGTACCCTAGAAGCTTTCCGAGGCCGGGGCTACTATTCTGCCCTGCTGCATCAGCGGATCAATGATGCCAAACGGCGCGGCAAGCAATATCTCACCATTGATGCCTCGGATATGAGCCGGCCGATTGTCGAAAAGCACGGCTTTCAATTAATTGCCACGACGACGCCCTACATCCATCTCGCTACGCCAGGCACCGTCTGAATCGGTCACTTGAACCGGGGGCTTAAGCGCGCTTCAGTCCCCCAAAATTCAGGCCTCGGGATCACGGCTACCCGCGGGTGATTCGGGGCTGTGCTGCCAACGCTCAAACTTGGCCAAATCCTGTTTCACCAATTTCACACAAGTGGCAATCACCATCGCATCATCGATCAACCCCACCACCGGCAGCATATCCGGGAAGAAATCCATCGGGTTGAACACATACAAGAGCGCCGCCACAATCGCGGCAATGGTAAACCAGGGAATTTCCCGATATTCCCCCTGCCAGTAGGCTTTGATCAACGCATACATGCTGAGCACGGCATCAAAATACACCTGAAGCGTCCCGCTGCCGCGGACTTTCTGTTTAATCTCCTGCTCTTTGGTCAGCACGGTTTCGATATCACGCTCGGTAACCTGGCCGGCACTGTCACGCAATGTTTGATCGGCTTTTTGTTCGGACATGTTGCTCATTTGCGCCTCCTTGTTACGCACTCCGCAGCATATGCTTGCTCACTATAACCCAATCAGCATTTTCTGCGTTACGGCGACGAACAAATTTTAATTATTTTCCCACGCCGCCGCCGGAGTTCAACTATGGTGTAACTCACATCATGAACGATAACCCCCTCAGGAATGGAGGCAATGTATGAAAGTGATGGTGATCGTGAAAGCTACACCGGGCTCCGAAGCCGGACAAATGCCCGACCAGGCACTGCTCACTGCCATGGGCAATTTCAACAGCGACCTGGTCAACGCCGGTTTGATGCTCAGCGGCGAAGGGCTCAAACCCAGCCGGGAGGGGGTTAGGATCCACTTCAGTGGCGCTGAACGTCGTATCAACCACGGACCATTCGGCCCCCCTTCAGAACAGGTCGCCGGTTACTGGATTTGGCAGGTCCGCTCCCTCGAAGAAGCCATCGACTGGGTGAAAAAATGTCCCAATCCGATGGCGGAATATTCGGAGATCGAGATCCGGCCATTGTTCGAAGCAGAAGACTTTGCTGCCGAAGATCCGACGGGTGAAATCAGACAGCAAGAGGCGCAACTCCGCCAGTCCGTCGCGATGCAGCAGTCACGTTTAAATACCTACCTGTTCTTCGGCGGACGCTGTGACGAAGCGCTGGCTTTCTACCAACAGCACCTGGGCGCCCAAGTTTCGCTACGCATGCGTTTCAGCGAAAGTCCCGATCCCTTACCTGAGGGCATGCTTCAGCCGGGGTTTGAAGAGAAAATCATGCACTGTGAGTTTTCCATCGGGGATATGGTCGTCATGGCTTCTGACGGGTGCAGCGATGCCCAGACTTTCACCGGTTTCAGTCTGGCACTCACGGTGCCGACAGCAGAAGATGCCCACCGGACTTTTCAGGCGTTATCAGAAAACGGCCGGGTCGACATGCCGCTGGCTGAAACCTTCTGGTCTCCGCTGTACGGCCAGGTCACTGACAAGTTTGGCATTTCCTGGATGATCATGGTCCCGGGTCCGCAGGACTGACCCGCCTCATCCCCTGAACTCCAAACGATCCAGGACTCCAAAAAACCCTGGAACTGCTGGAAGCTCAAGTGATGTGGCTCAGATAGCCTGTCACAACCTTGCAATACCCTGGCACTCCCTACGCTGCTATATCAATGAGAGAGCAGAACGGTGAATCACGTGCGCCAACGGTTGAAAAAACAGCAGTATTGTGCGCAAACAGGGAAAGGGAGACCGCATGCAGCATTTCCATAGCAAAACGCCTGAGCAAACCTTACGTGCATTCAACACGTCGTTGTCGGGTCTCCGTGAAGGCGAGGCCCGACAACGACTCAGCCAATACGGTGCCAACCAACTGCCGCACCCACCCCGCCGGCACCCGGTGCTGCGTTTTCTGGCTCACTTTCACAATATCCTCATCTACGTGCTGCTGGGTGCGGCATTGATCACCCTGATGCTGGGCCACATCGCTGATACGCTGGTGATCGGGATTGTCGTGATCATCAATGCGGTCATCGGCTTTCTCCAGGAAGGTAAAGCAGAAAAAGCCATGGACGCGATTCGCCACATGCTGGCACAGCGCGCGGCGGTGATCCGCGATGGCAAGCGGCAAACCGTGATGGGCGAAGTGCTCGTTCCGGGGGATATTGTCCTGCTTGAAGCCGGGGACAAAATTCCGGCCGATCTACGCTTGCTCAACACCTACAGCCTTCAGGTTCAGGAAGCCGTGCTCACCGGCGAGTCGATGCCGGTAGATAAAGACCCGACTGCCGTTGCCGAGCACACCACCCTGGGCGATTGCACTTGCATGGGATTTAGCGGTACCACCGTGACCACGGGCCAAGGCATCGGTGTGGTGGTCGCCACCGGCGTACAAACAGAGATTGGTCGTATCAGCGGTTTACTGTCCGAAGTCCAGCCCCTGAATACGCCGTTGCTCACCCAGATGTCTATCTTTGCCAAGGGCCTGACCCTCGCGATTCTGACCATCGCCGCGGGGATGTTTCTCTTTGGTTACCTGATCCAGACGCAGGACTTTACGACCATTTTCATGACGGTCGTCGGGCTGTCTGTCGCCGCGATCCCCGAAGGCTTGCCCGCGGTGCTAACCATCACCATGGCGGTTGGGGTTCAGACCATGGCCAGACACAACGCCATCGTACGTCGCCTGCCGGCCATTGAAACCCTGGGATCGGTATCGGTGATCTGCTCGGACAAAACCGGCACCCTGACCCGCAATGAAATGAACGTCGTCTCACTGATCAGCCGTGACATCCAATTTGAGATTAACGGCATCGGCTATGAGCCCATCGGAGAAATCAGAACTCAGGATAAATTGGTCACAGCCGCAGAACATCCAATATTGCTTGAACTGGCGCGAACAGCAGCCTTGTGCAATGACGCCGAACTCAGCCACCAGGAAAATATCTGGACCGGTCATGGGGATCCGATGGAGGTCGCATTACTGGCCATGGCCGGAAAAATCGGAGGCGATCATTTCCGGTCGCGTCGGGAATGGACCCGAACAGACGTGATCCCCTTCGATACCCGCCACAAGTATATGGCGACCCTGAATCATAACCATGAGAACAACGCCTTTATTTTTGTCAAAGGCGCACCGGAGACCCTGTTGGCCTTGTGCAGCCTCGAACGCGGCACCCACGCGTCGGCCCAGGCCCAGTTGCTCGATCGTGATTTCTGGCTGCAACAGGCGCATCAGATAGCCGCTCAGGGACAACGGGTTTTGGCTTTCGCCATCAAACCTGTGCCCCCCGAACATACCGTGCTCGAGCATCACGACATGGCTGACGCATTAATCTTCCTCGGGCTCGCCGGGCTGATTGATCCACCACGCCCCGAAGCCATCACGGCAATCGCCGAGTGCCATCATGCGGGGATCGATGTGAAAATGATCACCGGCGATCATGCAGCCACGGCCGTGGCCATCGGGAAACAACTGGGATTGACAAACTACCGCACCGTCTTGACCGGTGCCGAGCTGGATCAACTGGACGATGCCGCGCTCAACCACATCGTCTGCGACACCGGGATCTTCGCCCGGACCAGCCCGGAGCACAAGTTACGCCTGGTCATGGCCCTGCAAGCGCGCGGCATGACGGTCGCGATGACCGGCGACGGCGTCAATGACGCCCCTGCGCTGAAGCGAGCCGGAGTGGGGATCGCGATGGGAAAAAACGGGAGCGAGGCGGCCAAAGAAGCAGCCGAAATCGTATTAACTGACGATCATTTCGCAACCATTGTCGCCGCCGTCCGGGAAGGCAGAACTGTCTACGACAATATTAAAAAAGTGATCAGCTGGACCTTGCCGACCAATGCCGGTGAAGCCATGACCATCATCGTCGCGGTACTACTCGGGATCAGCCTGCCCATCACACCCATCCAGATTCTTTGGGTCAATATGATCACCGCCGTCACCTTAGGGATCGCCCTCGCTTTTGAGCCAACGGAAACAAACACCATGCGACGCCAACCGCGCAACCGGAATGAATCACTGCTCAGCCGGGAGTTGGTCTGGCAGATTGTGCTGGTCGCCTGCCTGTTTCTGGCCGGGGTGTTCGGAGTCTATCAATACGCCATGATACGCGGCTATTCCGAAGACCTGGCCCGCACCATCGCGATGAATACACTGGTGGTGCTGGAGATTTTCCACCTGTTCTTTATCCGCAATATGTACGGCACCTCACTCACCTGGAAAGCCATCCGCGGAACCCGCGTGATTTGGGCCGCGATTCTCGCCGTCACGCTCGGACAATTCGCAATAACCTATGTACCTTGGTTACAGTCTGTTTTTCAAACCGAAAGTGTGCCCTGGCAGGACGGCCTGCTCATCGTGGCCATTGGCGTCACGGTTTTTTCGCTGACGGAAATTGAGAAACAAATCCGCCTGAAACGCCGCCGTCGGCAGGATGCATCTACCCGGAGTAGCCCACACAATTCACGTCCGGACGCGTCCATGGGCAAGGGCAAGCAAATCAAGCCAAAAGACAAGGAAGAATCACGATGATCCGAATCACACTCCTCCGACATGGTCACTCCGAGGCCGATGAGCTGGGTGTCCATGAAGGCCGCCTGGATAGCGCATTAACGCCCTTGGGCCGGCAACAAGCCACCCAGCGCGCCGAAACTTGGCATGCACAAGGGCGTCAATTTGATCGGCTGTTTTCCAGCCCCCTGAAACGCGCCAGAACTTGTGCCGACATCCTTGCCAAACAGTTAAACCTGGACGTCATCGTCCGGAACGGACTCATGGAGCGCGACAACGGGATACTCGCCGGTTTAGCCTTCACGGAATCCCGGCATCGCTATCCCAAGCCGGATGTCGTCACGCCTTTTCAACCTTATGTGGTCAGTGCCGGGAACGGCGAAAGTTACACGGAATTGTATTGCCGGGCAGCACTGGAGCTACAATACCTGGTTCGCCAGGGAGACGGGGCTTCTCTCGTGGTCTCCCACGGTGCATTTCTCAATGCCATGATGAACGTCATTTGCGGCAACCAGCCCCGCGCCAATGAGTCCGGATTGGTTTTTCAACTCGGAGATTTGGCCTTTATCGATACTTGCTACGATGCGGCGACCGATACCTGGATCATTGAGTACATTAATCCATAACAATCCATCGAGATTTTATGCTGCTTAACCACACTCCTATCATTGTTTTGTGTGTGCTTATCGCCCAAACGAATAACAAAATATGCTGTTATCTCTCATCGGCCTCATGAATCGCATGATTTTTGTCACACAATTTGATATAAACCGAAACGCATATTTACAAGTCGCGCATCAATGATGATCCGATCATCACATCATCACCGTCGTTCTGAACCGGCTTGTGGATTTGCGTTGTTGTTTAATCATGAAAAGAGAAACAAAATGGACAGAAAAACCATCGGCTTCCTACTGGGTCTCAGTGGTATGGCCCTCTGGTTCATGCCTTTAGCCTATATCGATTTCGGCGGCTTCGGCGGCATGTTCAAGGGCGTGCAGTTATACCAAGCCGGTCATCACATCGGCGGGATTGCCTACTTCCTCCTTTTCGCTTCCGCTTCTTGCGCAATCACCGCCTGGTTTCAGCTGAAACCCCTGGCAACCCTTTCCGCAACTGTCGCCTCCGCGATCTGTGTCTGGTTTTTGGTTCAGGCCGGCACGTCCGCGGCCTGGGGCCTCATCGGCCTGAGCCTGGTCTCGATTTCCAGCCTGGTTCTGGCTCTCAAAATGAACAAAGAGCCGGCACTTAGCGAAGCGAGCTAAACACACGGCTTCTCCTCAAGGCGGCAAAGGCCGCCTTATATCATATCTCTCCGCATACTTTCATAAAAATGACGTGTTCTGCCCCGAAGGATCCGCCCCCTCAGTCGAATCGAAGCCGTTGCCATTTGCAAACCCGACCACCACGTGAAATAGTTTGCATGACAACGTCAGGTAAGGATACATATGGACCGTCATCACCAAACACTGTTAGAACTCACTTTTTCAGCCATTTCACCGTTGAGCCAGGCGGAGTTTCAAGCAGCCCTGCCCCTGTTTACTTTCCGCCATTACGCCCCCAAAACTGACATTTTCGTAGCCGGGGACCGTGTGTGTGAGATTCACTTTTTACTGGACGGGATCGGCCGCTATTTCTATATCGATGCTTCCGGTACCGAGCGCAACAAATCCTTAGTCAGAAAAGGGGGAGCGTTTGCCAGTGTCATTTCACTGGTCGAAGGCCACGGCAGCCCGTTTTATACCCAAGCCATCACCGACTGCACGGTCGCCTCAATCAACTACCCTGCGTTGATCGAACTGAGCGAACAACATCACACCTGGTCGGTGTTCCTGCGCCGGATCTATGAGCGGTTGGTGTTGAAAAAAGAGAAACGAGAAGCGGATTTTTTACTGCTCAGTGCACGGCAGCGCTATGAGCAATTTCTGAATGAATTCGGTGAAGATAGCGTCCGGATCCCGCTGCGACATGTCGCCATGTACCTGGGGATCACCGATGTGACCCTGTCCAGGATCCGCCGGGAGATGAACCTGACCGCGCAGGGACTTAACATAGGTTAAGGCACCGATCGTGATCTCCTTTTATGGTTGAGTCCCCTTTGACAGGAGACTCACCATGAGAAAGTTATTACCACCAATACTGTTTGTGATGTTTATTGCGGCCATGTGCGTGATCTGCTGGGCGCTTGGCATGAATCACCTGATTCCAACCCCTTACCATGTTGCCGGGCTGCCCCTCCTCCTCGGCGGACTTGCTCTGGCTGCCACAGGCAAAAAAGTATTTCGTCAGCGCAACACCAATATCATGACCTTCGGGCAGCCGGATGTTCTAGTGACCGACGGCATTTTTCAATACACGCGAAACCCGATGTACCTGGGCTTTTGCATCGCGTTAACCGGTGTCGCCATCCTCATTGGGGGCTCCATCATCGCCTTGCTGCTGACCGCGCTCTTCCTGTGGATCACGGACCGATGGTACATCGCTTTTGAAGAGCAAATGATGCGCAACACTTTTGGTGCTGAGTATGACGCCTATTGCCAGAAAGTCCGCCGCTGGATTTAAGTCACGAATTCGACCGCAGAACCCGACATTGCGCAACCGCACACATAAATACAAGCTGAGTTAACAGCTTTTCCGTATGGCGGTTGCGCAATAAAAACATCTGCTGTAAAAACCAGACCAACGCAATGATTTCACGAATTATTATCACCTTGGAACTGAGTTATCAATGACGCTAGAGACGGAACTGTTGCTGGGCAGAGCCAACGCAGAGTGCATCCCCATCGCATTGCTGCTCGAAGCTGATCCGTGCGAAAAACAAATCGCAACCTATCTTCACGGCTCACTGTGTTTTATCGCCCGTCAGGCTGAAGAAACGCTCGGCGCATGCGTGTTAAAGGCGCACAGTGATGAACGGATTGAGCTTTTCAATATTGCGGTCAGCCCAAACGCTCAAGGCCAAGGGGTCGGCTCTGCTTTGCTCCGTTTTGTGATCGCTGAAGTCAAAGCGCTCGGATTTCGACAAATCGTCTTAGGGACCGGAACATTCGGTTATCAGCTGACGTTCTACCAGCGGCTAGGCTTTCGGGTCGATGGCGTCATCAAAGACTTCTTTATCGAGCATTACGAGGACGCTATTTTTGAGCACGGCATTCAACATAAAGACATGTTGCGGCTGGTGCTGGAACTCCATTAAACTGCTGCGTATTCATGACGATTACGGGCAATTTCTGATTGTCCCCTGTCGTTCAACCTTGAAGCTTCGCCCGCAACCGGCGCTCATTCGCTGCCTTGTAAGGAAATACCCCATGACAACGCCCCCAACCAAGATCACCTTTTTCGAGATGCTGACCCCTTTGATCGTCTCGGGGAAAAAGACCATCACCATCCGGGACGAATCTGAAAGTCACTATGTTCCCGGCACTCAGGTTGAAGTCTTTACGCTGGAAACCGACGAGAAGGTCTGTGACATCGAAATCCTCTCCGTCGAGCCGCTCCAGTTTGACGACATTAACGAGTTTCATGCCGAGCAGGAAGCGCTGGAGCTGTCCAAACTCAAAACGCTGATCCGTGAAATTTATCCGGATATCGATCAGCTCTATGCCATTACCTACAAGCTGATCAACAACGAATCCTGAACCCGGGATCACCCAACAGATAAGGACTGTCTGTGTTTCAACTCAAGACCGAACATTTGCTCATCCGCGATATGCGTCCCGAAGACGAGGACGCTTTCGTGGCGATTTCTCAGGATGAAAAGTATCAGCGCTTTTACGATGAATCCGATTGTGACCCGAACAAATATCGGAAGCTGACCCAGCTGTTTATCGCGCAAGCCAACGAAGTACCGCGTCGGAGCTATCAATTGGCAATCGAACATCAAGCGACCGGTGCATTCATCGGCACGGTCTGCTTGCGTCTGGAAGACAATCGTCAGGCATCCATGGGTTGCGGCTTGTCCCGGCATCATCAGGGACAGAACCTGATGATAGAAGCTGCTCGGGCGCTGGCTGACTTCGGGTTTCAGGAGCTCAATATCCATCGCATCTACGCCGAAACCATCGGAGAAAACAAAGCTGCAATTCACCTGTGCCGACGCTTAGGGATGCGCCAGGAAGCACACTTTCACCAGCACCGCTTTTTCAAGGGCCAGTGGTGGGATACGGTTGTCCTCGCGATCCTGAAATCAGAATGGGAACAATTGCCGCGATAACATCAAGCGGTGAAAACGCTTACCCTGGGGTGTCAGCATGCGCTGGTCGATACCCTCAGTTTCTAAGCGCGGCCGTTTTACGAGAAGCATGGCTATCAATGTCAAATGACCCTGGAGAACTACCCCGAACAGGGGCAATTGCATTTTATGACTAAGCCACTAATTTAAGCTACTGATTTAATTCACTGGTACCCTGATTATTCGGCGTCGTTTTAAGCGAGATCAAATCCAATAGCCTCAAAACGGCGGATACTCAGGGACTTTTAAACAACACCCGCGAGGAAATAACATATTCAACGAATTCAATCCGTTGAGAACCCTTGTGTTTTAAACTCAACTTATTTTATTAATAATTTAAACAACAAAACCAGGCTTAGTGAACGGACAATTTCACCATGTATATAAAATAGCTCAACCATTGTCGTTCAAGCCGATTGAAATTATTATTTTGTCTTTTCAATAACTTTTAAAAATAAAAATCGCAATTACATTTTTACATCTCATTCTGGATCAGATATCACGATATATTAATTGTACAACGCCTCGCATCCCCTAGGATTAAACTACTTTCCGCGGCAGTACGAACGAAAAGTAAGTTCAAGTCAGTATCTGAACTCAAACTCAAATATTCATTAGGCTATTTCAGTCATGAATGACGACTAACCACCTGAACACCAACAAGGAAAAAGGTTTATGTCTAATAATGAGAATTTATTCAGTCAGATATATCAGCAACTCAGCACTCAACTCGGCATTGAGTATTTGCAAATGAACGGTACGCCACAAAACTTTACCTGGAATGTTGCGCCGACGGGACAAATGGATCCAACAGCCTATCAAATGATTAGCGCGATGCCGAACTGGTCCCCCGTGGGTAACTTCTCCCCCACCGCCACACGTTTTTTTGATGCCTACAAACAAATTTTCTCGCATGTTACTTTTAAAGTCAGCCCGGAACAGCAACAAGCGGTGACAGACGCGACGAATCAGGTGACCCAAAAACAAAATGCCATTGTCCAGGCTGAAAGTAATATGAACCAAGCCTACCTGGCCGCCAAGCAAAATGGCGGCGTGATTTTTGAAGCACAATACCCCACCATCAGCGATTGGCTAGCATCGCCCCAGGCGCAAAGCTATCAAACAGCTGTCAAGGATGCGACGGCAGCGTTCAATCAAGCGCTGGCATTTAAGTTACAACTCGAAAAAGCCTTTATGCCGCAAAGCCTGCAAAATGCAATTGAGGCGACGGTCATGCCAACATCCAACCCCGCTTCAGCAACTGCACCGCGCGGATGGGTCAAGGTTCCGAACGGCAGCGGCATCCTGGAATGGCAGCCGGAATTTAAGATTGGCAAGTCCGGCCAGGACTGGCGCAACGAGTTAACCAACGGCAGCCAGGGCGCATTTACCATTACGCTCGATGCCAGTGAACAGTCTTCGGCCATGAATCACTCCTGGGCTGGCGGGAGCGCGGGCTACAGCACCTTCTTCTGGGGCGTACACGGCAGCGGCGGCTGGGAGAAAATTGATCTCAGTTCACAAGATTCCAGCCTCAAGGCGGAGATCAAAGTCGAAAGCAGCACCTTGGTCGATGTTTCACCCGGCGACTGGTACGACGGCGGCTTCCTCAATGAACTGGCGAATGCCACGCAGGGCCAATCCGGCCAGGGATTTACCATCGTCAGTCCTTGGGTTGCGAATGGTCCGCAAGGAAGCAGCTCACTGTTTGGTCAGTACGGCATTCTGACCACCGGTATTGTTCAGTTGCTCGTCGCTTACAAACCAAGCTTTAAAGTGACCATGAGTAAAGCGACCTACAACCGGAACTACGAGAAGTTCAACGGCGGTGGCGGTTTCCGTATTGGGCCATTTAACTTTGGCGGCAATGGTGGCCATGAAAGCGAGTATGTCCACAGTACATCCGGAAATAATACGTTCGAAGGAGAAACAACCTCAGAAAATCCTGTAATTCTAGGGGTGGTTGTGAGCTTCCCAGGGAATGTCTCCCCCAACGCCAACAAATCCAAATCTGCGGCAGATTTGGCAGAAGTGTAATCTTCACCATCATCGGGGCAGCCTGGCTGCCCCGAACTCAGCCCATAGAGCGATGACATTGCTGAATCACACAGTCAGGAAAAGCCCGCTCGTATACCTCACGTTTTTTACATTGTTGGTTTTGACGATGGCCTTTTTCACAATCCATGAAAACCAAAGCACCGACCCGGTGCTGACCATCCAGGGACAGGTGCTCATCCCCAGTAAGACCTGGTCCTGGGAACAGACGACAACCGGAACCTTGCCTCTAAGTATGGTCAACTTCAGTGACACCCTACCGGCTTCATGCTCCAGCGGTACGTTTGCATTTGGTACGGAGCGGTTGTTTAACAGCTACAGCCTGCTGCTGAACTTAATAGATGAGAACAGCTTTCATCCCAAGCAACTTCTGCTCAATGCGCGGCAGAAAATCACACCACCAACCCAGTCTCCTGCCAACGACGGTGATGCGCCCCAAGGCTGGGCCAAAACCAAAGACGGCTCCGGCATTTTGCGCTGGACTCCGGCCTACAGTGTCAGTCTTTGGTCCGACGAATGGGTTGCACAAATCACCAAAGGATCGAACCCCCAAACCATTCGCATTCCGATACAAAGCCCGATCTCGCTGAAAATAGGGCACACCAATCCGCTCGAACTGCCGCTGCATACCGAAAGCGACTATCTGGAAATCAGCGCGCAGGCGTGGAATCGCATCAAAATCACCCCGGGGAGCTGGTTCGACAGCAGCTTATTGACGTTCATTAAACAGAACAAACCTGGATTACAGGGGGGAGCCAGTCTGGACGCCATCTTAGGGGCAAACGGACTACTCCATTGCCGGGTATCTGAACTGATCGTGGCTTATCAGCCGACGGTTGAATTGGCCGCCTTGGGGAGCGTGAAAGCATCCATTGAACACGCGGTGACCACCTCAGATGCCCTCACGATTGGGAATATCAAATTCAATCGGGCAGAAAAATCCGCCGAGAAAAGTAATGGGATCAATACGATATACAGCTTATCGTCAGACTCTGAACTCCCCATCATCATTGCCGTCAACGTGGTTCAACTCTAATCTTTCACGGCGACGCCGAGATATCTGGCACCTGATCGCAGGCAGTGACAAAGCTTGATAGCTTGATAACTTGAGGTACTGAAAATCCCCGCGCCTCTTCAGGCGCGAGGGTGAACAACATTATTTGTATTTGCGATGGGACTCCTTGGACGATTCATCGTCATCCGTGTTGTCCGGATACTTCTTATACGTTTGGGATGAATCATCGGACTTCTCGGAATAATTATCGGACTTCTCAGGAGTCTTCGCGCTACTGTTTGCTTGATAATCAAGGTTGCCGCGAAGCTCTCCGGAAGGAAACGCATCACTGTGGACATTCACGTACGCAGCGCCATTCATGATGGCCTGTTTCAGCGCGTAAAAATCACCGGCACTGATCCCCTGGGCTGCGTTCTCCACCACATCATCGCTGGTAATCATCCCTTGGAGTCTTTCCCCGGGCTCCGGGCAAGACGGTACATTCGCCGGTGCGCTGGCCGCATCATTGCTACAAATAAATGCAATCACGCCCCCATTCGTCCCGGGCTTACCAAAATGGATATGTGCAAATTTAATGGGTCCGGCAAGATACTTATACCGGAAGGAAAAATACAACTTGTCGTAACTTAACCAAGCACTGAAACTCCCGGAGCCTTTCGTGTAGACGGCGGGGACTTCTTGAAAGCCGTCCAGTGCAGCGGAGAGATTGGTTGATCTTGGGGTGGCATGATTGGCCAGGACAGAGCCACTGAGCGTTACTCCGAGCCCGAGCAATAGCATGGACTTTGTGAGTTTATTCGTCATTCTTTTACCCTCGCGTTATCTGGGGATACGTTAATGCTTCATCGGGTATCAACCTCTTCTTATTCGTTAAGCCACTGCCCTTCTCGTGCTCAGCGGCATGAACGCAGTTAAAAACGACATAACACCCCCATCCCCCGGTGATGCCGTCTGGATAGCGACAAATCTCTGGCGAAGTATAGTCGTTCAGATCCCCACTGACAGAATATCTGTTTCCTCCAGACAGCAATAACCGTGCTAAAGCTCAGATCCTGCGACGGTTTTATTTCTTATGGTACTTCGCCAGCATCGTATCCAGTTTGTTGGCGAAGTTCTGGCGGTCGGCCTGATTCAGGGGCGCCGGGCCGCCGGTTTGAACGCCGCTGCTGCGCATGGTTTCCATGAAATCGCGCATTTGCAGACGCTGTTTGATGGTGTCTTTGGTATACAGTTCGCCGCGCGGGTTCAGGGCGTGAGCGCCTTTGGTGATCAGCTCATCCGCCAGCGGGATATCTGCGGTGATCACCAAATCGCCGGCTTCCGCTTGCTGGACAATGTAGTTGTCTGCGACATCAAAACCCGACTCGACCTGAATCGAGCGGATATGCGGTGACGGCGGTACCCGGACAAAATGGTTGGCCACCAGTGTCACGGGAATCGCAACCCGATTGGCAGCCCGGAATAAAATCTCTTTAATCACATTCGGACACGCATCGGCGTCTACCCAAATCTTCATCGTTTATTCTCTCGTATAAGAAAGCCGCCTTGACGGCGGCTTTCTGAATTTCAAAGCATCAAAGGTTCAACAACCAGACGTTGTGACCTTAGCCTTCCAGACCTTTCTTCGCCAGGTACTCATCGTACGTGCCGTGGAAATCTTCAACGCCGTCTTTGGTGATCTCAATGATCCGCGTGGCGATTGAAGAAACAAACTGACGGTCGTGCGATACAAACATCAGAGTGCCTTTGTAGTTTTCCAGTGCCAGGTTCAGGGATTCGATCGATTCCATGTCCATGTGGTTGGTTGGCTCATCCATCAGCAGGATGTTTGGTTTTTGCATGATCAGCTTACCAAACAGCATGCGGCCTTGCTCACCACCGGAAATCACGCGCACAGATTTCTTGATGTCGTTTTGCGAGAACAGCATCCGACCCAGGATGCCACGAACGGTTTGCTCGTCGTCCCCATCGTTCTTCCACTGGCTCATCCAGTCAATCAGATTCATGTCTGTGTCGAAGTCATCAGAGTGGTCCTGAGCATAGAAACCGATATTGGCATTTTCAGACCACTTGACCATCCCGTCCATCGGGTCCATGGCACCAGCGAGAGTATTCAGGAACGTAGACTTACCAATACCGTTTTCACCGATAATCGCGATGCGCTCACCGACTTCAACCATGAGTTTGACGCCGTTGATCAGGATGTTATCGCCGTAGCCCTGCTTCAGACCTTCCACTTCCAGCGCGTTACGGAACAGCTCTTTTTCCTGCTCGAAACGGATGAACGGGTTCTGACGGCTGGACGCTTTCACTTCTTCCAGCTGGATCTTATCAATTTGTTTCTGACGAGAAGTCGCCTGCTTCGCTTTCGAGGCATTGGCCGAGAAACGGCTGACGAAGGTATTCAGTTCTGCGATCTGAGCTTTCTTCTTGGCATTGTCCGCCAGCAGACGCTCACGCGCCTGGGTTGCAGCAACCATGTACTCATCGTAGTTGCCCGGGAACAAGCGCAGCGCACCGTAGTCAAGATCCGCCATGTGAGTACACACACTGTTCAGGAAGTGACGGTCGTGCGAGATGATGATCATGGTGCAGTTACGCTCCAGCAGCACGCGCTCCAACCAGGCAATGGTGTGAATGTCCAGGTTGTTCGTCGGTTCGTCGAGCAGCATGATGTCCGGGTTGGCAAACAGCACCTGCGCCAACAGAACCCGAACTTTGAGGCCCGGTGCAACCGCGCTCATCAGACCAAAGTGCATGTCCTCAGAAATCCCCAGGCCCAACAGCAGCTCCCCGGCACGGGCTTCGGCTGAATAGCCGTCCATTTCCGCAAATTCAACTTCCAGATCAGCAACGCGCATGCCGTCGTCTTCAGACATCTCCGCCATGGCGTAGATACGATCGCGCTCTTCTTTGATTGCCCACAGCTCTTTGTGACCCATGATCACCGTGTCGACAACCGTGTACTCTTCAAAGGCAAACTGATCCTGGCCCAGTTTCGCCATACGCTCGTTCGGATCTTTGGAAACAGTACCGGAAGAAGGCTCCAGCTCGCCGCCCAGAATTTTCATGAACGTCGACTTACCACAGCCGTT
This sequence comes from Photobacterium sp. MCCC 1A19761, assembly GCF_037389125.1. Taxonomy (NCBI): domain Bacteria; kingdom Pseudomonadati; phylum Pseudomonadota; class Gammaproteobacteria; order Vibrionales; family Vibrionaceae; genus Photobacterium; species Photobacterium sp. MCCC 1A19761. The sequence continues at coordinate 2,614 of NZ_JAZGTF010000025.1, read as the reverse complement.
GGCGCCGATCAGGCCGTAACGGTTGCCTTCACCAAACTTGACTGAGATATTTTCAAACAATGGCTTATCGCCAAACTGCATTGTGATATTTGCGGTAGAAATCAATGTACTGTTCCAATGTTGATATATTTAACAAGCATGAAAAAAGCTGCCGGACCGACAGCTTTTGCCTTGTGAACGCGGGGGAGTATATCAGGTTTCGTGATCTACATCATCTATGGATCCATGTTATTGTGCCGCCATCAAAAACACCGCGCCCCATCAGGGTGAGTTTTCGGTCACAGACGTCTGACTGGCGTGAAGCCTGCGACTGTTCTGCTTCTCTACCCGGGCCAGCCAGATCAACGGAACAATAATCAGGGCGGTTCCCGCCAGCATGGCCATGTCCGGAATTTCATCAAACCAGATCAGCCCGATCCCAACCGCGCCAAGCAAACCGGTATACTCGGCACTGGCTATCTTGTTGCTCTCCACACGCCGGTAGGTGGCCACGCAAATCCCGGCATAGACCAGAATAAACGCGCTGGATCCCGCGGCTGTCATCAGCAGGTTCCAGTCCCAACGCTCTCCTTCCCACAAGGCCAGACACAGCGAGACCGGAATGCCTGCGGCATTGGTCAGCAACAGCGTCTGGGGCACGCTCTGATACGGCGGCAATTTGCGGATCAGCAAGTTATTCCCGGCCAGCGTCAGCGCGACGATCAACGCAGCGATCGCCGCCCAGTCAATTTGCGTAGGACGGATAATCACCAGTACCCCGACAAAGCCAACCAATCCGGCCAGCATGGAATAGCGAGACAACTGCTCTTTGTACAACAAGTAGGCCAACGGCAGCATCAGCAATGGCGCAGCATAGAAAATCGCATTGGCAGTCGCTAGCGGCATAGCGTTAATCGCCACCACCATAAACACCGCGCCCAAAAGCCACACATGGGCCCGCAGCGTGTGCCACTTCAAACCATCCGTAAAACCCGCCCTGCCGTGGTGAAGACAAAACGGCAGTAAAATCATCACGGCTGTGATCTGGCGGAAAAACACAAACTGAAACACCGCCACTTCTTCCCCCAGCGTTTTCACCAGGGCATCCGAGAAAACGGCGATCAAATTACCCACCACCAGCAGGGTCATCGCCACCCCGACAGACATCACTGGCATAACTCCTCCATTGAGGACGGATCAGCCGTCCTCATTTCCTTTTAATCATCCAATGGCAGAAGCTTAGTTGATACGTTAGTATCGATGGTAATGATATTTATTGGTTATTTATGAGCTGAGCTAATAATGAAATTACCGCCCCTTCGCGCCGTGCAGTGCTTTGAAGCCGTGGCCCGACTGAACAGCTTCTCGCAAGCTGCTGTTGCCCTGAACGTCACCCAAAGTGCCGTCAGCCATCAGGTGCGACTGTTGGAAGAATATCTGGGTGAAAGCCTGTTTATTCGCGGCGGACGCAAACTTTCCCTCACGGTGCTGGGTGAGCGCTATTTTGAAGATATTTCCCACTCGCTCCAGTGTATTTCTCAGTCCAGCCAGCAGATCCGCGAGGGTGAATGTGGACGGCTACGGCTGGCCTTGTACAGCTCGCTTGCCGTGAAATGGCTGGTGCCGCGGCTGGAAAATTTCCGTCAGCTTCACCCGGAGATCGAGCTGACCTTAAAAATGGTCACTGAAGAGCCGGAATTCACCGACCAGTGTGCGGACTGCTTTGTTACGGCGCACCCACCCCGTAAGAACTTTACCGCCGAGTTCCTGTATCAGGAAACGCTCTACCCGTTCTGCAGCCAGAAGCTGTGGCAGAAAATACAGGATCAACCGCTTCCGGAAGCCATCTGGCAACAGCCTTTACTCTCCGTGCATTCTATCTTTAATTCAGAGCAAGGGGCCGACTGGAAAGCCTGGTGTAAACTGGGCGGGTTCGAACTCCCTGCGAGTGCCAACATGAGCTATTTCAGTCACATGGTTCTCGCCGCGGAAGCTGCGAAATATCATCAAGGCATCGCCTTTCTCAACGACTACTTCCTCAATGATCAGGACCGGCAACATCTGGTGCGCATCCCCACCCATGAATTGCCGACTGGCGACAAGCTCTACTTCACCTATAAAAAATCACGGGCAAGACAGCGTGAAATCATCGCCCTGGGCCGCTGGCTGAAACAGCAATGCTTTGATTATGAGGGGCAGTAGTGGCGCTTTTTCCCTTGTAGAAAGATTTACAGCGACTACGACTATTACGGAAACGCGCGCTAGGCAAAGTTTGGGAAGCCCTCTGCCAAAAGGCCGGCATTCCACACCGGAATCAGTACCAGTTGCGGCACACGTACGCCAGCTGGATGATCACCCACGCGAACGTCAATGTCAGTTACCTGGCGCAGCAAATGGGCCACGCCGACATCACCATGGTCGCCAAGGTCTATGGGAAGTGGTTAACGGAATCGAACAAGAAAGAGTCCGATCGGGTGTGGGGGGAATTGCAGAAGGTTCAGAAGAAGTAAACTGTAGTGGTCAAGTAAAATTGGCCACAGTTTTAGAGTCATTCCAGAATAACCGTTCTGACTCATTTGGCGTCAAACCACCGTTATATTGATGTGGCCTGACCTTGCTGTAATATTCCGTGATG